>NZ_CBFHHZ010000005.1:9934-53073 GCF_965655815.1 Prochlorococcus sp.
CTACAGTATTACTTCCAGTATTAATTCCTGCTACGTGAAGACGTCCAGACCTCATAGCTTCAACCTGAGCAGCATAAGATTGAACTGGTAAGAAAGTAACTTTTTTACCAGTTACCTTTGACATATGGTTTACAAAATCTTCCCAAACTTTTGCATAAACCGATGGATCTTCAACTGGAGTATATGAGAACACAATGGTTTCTGGATCTATCCACTCATCTTCGGAAAGGGGTAGATCTGCTAGATAATCGCCATCTCTATCGCAATATTTTTTATCAACAGTATTATTTGGATTACAATCAGATAAATCTAAATCTGCAATGTATTCATTTGATTTATTTCCGCAGCTTGAAATACTTGCACTGATGATTGATAATCCTAAAACTATCTTTAAAACATTCTTCATTGAAATAATTTATGTTTTCAATATTCACCATGTTTGATAAAGATTAATTTAAAAACAAAAGTAGTTTAAGGTCTGTTTATTAATTATTTAACTTTTAGATTCTCAAGTTTTAATCAAATATGCCTAGCTCATTAAATATTCTTTAATTTATTTTTAACTTTAGAAATTTATGGTAAATATTTACTTTAAAAAAATATGATAATTCCTGAAAAACAAAATATTGATCTTGAAGAAAATACTATTCTGGCAGTTAAATCAGGAATATTAATTCTGGAAGCTAAAATTAGAAAAAAGAAATTTATAGTTGGGATAATAAAAGAAGAGTGTGTAATAAATTTGGCATTTAGTAATTTTAAAAATATTAAATTAATTGCTTTAACAAATTGCGAAATTAATACTATTGAAAAAGGGGTATATTTTTCATCTAAAGATTTATTAATAAAAAGCTTAGAAAGAATTGATCAATTGGAAAAACTTTTGACAATAAGAGAAATTAACAAATCAGAAGAAAAGCTCAAAGAATTTCTTTTATATTTATCTTCAATAATTGGCTTAAAAAAAGATAATCATATTTATCTAAATTTAAAAAAATATAATTTTACTCAGAAACTCATAGGCTATTCAATTTCTACAACAAGAGTAACTATTACAAGAGGTTTAAAAAATCTAGAAAAAAATGGTTGGCTTAAATTAGAAAAAAAAGGGATTTTAATTCCTTTTAAAGATAATTAACCAAATCTTAATTAAACAGACTTATTTCTAACTTCTCCGCCTTCCTCAGTATTTGATTCTTCAAAAAAACAAGCGCGTCTAATTTTTCTTCTTTTTCTTCTTTTTCTTCAATATTTACAAATTTCATTTCTGCAATTTCATTAATTGCTTTATTAAAAATTTTAAGCTGTTTCTTAATAATTCTTTTTGGGATTTTAATAGATTCCATTGGAATTAATAATTTCTTTATATTCCCTTTTTTTCTTAAAATGCAAGTCCATCACTCCAAAAAAATCTTTTAATTATTTAATTTATATTTTTTTTATTGAATCTTGCGGTTCTTTATTAGGAAAATAATTAAATATTTTCCGTTTTTTGTCAGTATTTAATCTTAAATAGAAATTTTATCTAATGGCAAAATTTCTTGAGCTTTAATCGATTCTGAATGAATGTCATTCTCTAATGTTTTATATAGTCTTCTTGATTGAGGTGATTTGAGCGCATTATTATAATTTTCAATAAATTCCGAGTCATTCAAAAAAGATTTTTGTTCACTTTTAAAATTTTCTTTATAAGAAAAATTAACAGATTTGGTCTTTATTTCTTGATTATCACTATATGGGGAAGATGAATTTTTAAAAATCATTTTTTATTTGTACAGCTACTGTTTTCAATATTTAAGGCGTCAAAATAAATATCACATGATTATTTTATTTTCCTTAGATTAAGAAGTAATTAAGCAAAAAATAAATTTGTTTAAAAATATTTTTTAAATTTCTAAATGGAATATTTTTTTATCGGTAATAGCTTATTTAATCAAAATTTAATTAAGGGTTAACAATAGAGACCTATAAAATAAAAATGAGTAAAAACAACTTATTGACTTTATTACTTTTTTACTTCTTGAAAGTAAAAAATTTGAAGATAGATTGTACAGAAAAGAAATTCAGAGTTATCTTACCCAACTTAATAAAAGACACTTAAAAGCAATTACAAGAGGATTTATCCTCTAAAAAAACTATGAAAAAGCTATTAATTCTTACTATCCTTTTAATTTCTTCTTGTAGTACTAAAGAGGAACTATCCATTACTGATGAAAATACATTATTTTCTGTAACTAAAGAAACTGCAGTTCTTGTTTGTGGAGGTAAATCAAGATTAATTGAAAGTAAGAATGAAGAAATAATCAAAGTAGAAATCAAGGATTATTCGAGTACTGAAAAAGAAAAATTTGTTCAATTTACTCTCGTTGAAACTGATAGAAAAGGGGGCAAATATAGAATTGTTAATTGTTATCCAAATAAAGATCCAAAAAAATCGATAGTTAAAACAATCAAGACTAATTACAAGTTAAATTAGTTTTAAGCGATATAACGCTAACCACCAGTACAGAAACGAACCGCATCAGCTGTTGGCGAACCAGTCTCTTTCATTTCTTCAACACATTCATTAAAGAATTTTGATTCTTTTTTTAATGGGCAAAAGCTAATTGCAATAGCTACTAAGGCAACAGCTGATACAACTGCTGATCCTAGTTGTATCACACCGTAAGCAAGCATATCTTTATTATTTTTAAAATCTTGTTTTGTATCTTTCTTTTTATCAGACATTTTTTTTAAATTCTAAGCTTATTATATTCTACTAATTAACTAGACTCCACATACAGAAAAGGAAAGTTATGAACTTAAATGATAAATGTATATTGTTATCCCCTCAGTTTCCATTTTTGAGATTATATTCATGCATGGTTAAGTAAAATTATTGAAAATTTTCTTTAAAAAATAAATATAAAGATGTTTTCTTTTCATAACTTTTATATACCTTTAACCCTTCTTAAAGTCTTTTGCAAAATTTAATAGTAAGTTTGTAAAAATACCGTTATTTAATGGAAGAGAAATTAATTCTTTTCAAGAATCGTAAAAGATACGGGATTGAAAAAAATATAGATATCATATTTAAAAATACAACCCTAGCCATGTCTAGTCTTGTATCAATAGTACTATTTGGAATTATTTTAGTAGTCTTTATTCAGTCATTTGAATCATTCTCAAGGTATGGCCTGAATTTTCTTGTAACTTCTGAATGGAATCCAGTAAGAGATGAATATGGAGCTTTTACTGCAATATATGGGACATTAGTTACTTCTCTTCTTTCATTATTGATTACTATCCCTTTAGGCATTGGAACTGCGATATTTATTACAGAGGATTTTGTTCCGAAATTTGTCAGAGAAATAGTAGGTTCATTTGTTGAATTACTAGCAGCTATACCATCTGTTGTCTTGGGATTATGGGCAATATTTGTTATGGAACCTTTCCTTAGAGACTTTTTTGCCTTTTTACATAATTTCTTTGGTTGGATTCCTTTATTCAGTTCGGAGCCTGCAGGTCGGAATTCACTTCTAGCGATAATAATTTTAGTGGTAATGCTTTTGCCAATAGTGACATCTATTGCAAGAGATTCTCTTAATCAAGTTCCCAAAAAGCTTAGGAATGCAGCCTATGGAATTGGTGCAAGTAGATGGAAAACTATATTTTCGGTAATTTTGCCTGCTGCATTATCAGGAATTATGGCAGGTATTCTTTTGGCTTTAGGCAGAGCTATGGGAGAAACTATGGCTGTCACAATGATTATTGGAAATTCCAATTCATTTAGTTGGTCACTATTATCACCTGGATATACCATCTCCTCTATGCTTGCAAATCAATTTGGAGAAGCAGATGGAAGTCAGGTCTCATCACTTTTTTATGCAGCTTTTGTACTTATGATACTTTCTTTAGTGGTCAATATTTTTGCTCAATGGTTAGTTAAGAAGTTTAGTCTTAAATATTAGATAATTATGAATTCTCTTTATTACGAAAAAAAACTATCAAGAAATGTAGGAGATAAATTCTTCACTTCTTTATCAGTTTTTTGCGCACTCATTGCAATACTTCCTTTGATTTTTGTAGTTACTTATATTTTTATTAAAGGGGGAGCTCAGATAAATTTTGATCTATTTACTTTAGAACCAAATCCTCCTGGAGATGATTTAGATGCAGGGGGAATTAATCCTGCATTAATTGGGACACTAATAATTACAACTATTGCTTCAATTATCGCCATACCAGTAGGGGTAGGCGGAGGTATTTATCTAGCTGAATATTCAAAAGGGGGGGCTTTTTCAAAATTTATTCGATTCGGAGTTAATGTTTTAGCTGGTGTTCCTTCAATAATTGCAGGTGTATTTATTTATGCCTTAATCGTTTCAACAAAAATTTTATTTGGCAGTATGTACAGTGGTTTAGCAGGTGGTATGGCTCTTTCAATATTGATGTTGCCTACAGTTATAAAAACTACTGATGAAGGTTTAAAGTTAGTACCAAATGAATTAAGGTATGCTTCTCTAGGCATAGGAGCAAGTATGTATACAACAATATTAAAAATAACTTTACCTTCAGCATTTAGATCTATTGCTACTGGTGTTGTGCTTGGAATCGCAAGAGCAGCAGGCGAAACGGCACCATTAATTTTTACTGCTTTATTCTCTTATTACTACATAACGGGATTTGGAGATTTGTTCTATGAAATGGGCTCTTTAGCGGTGCTGATATACAATTTTGCCCTTGAACCTTATGATGCGCAGAATAAACTAGCTTGGGCAGCTTCTTTTATTCTTGTTATAACAATACTGTCAGTGAATATATTCTCACGGATATTGGCCGCTTTTACTGAGAAAACCAAGAGGGTATGAAATGATTAAAAATACTAAAAAGTCGCAAAAGAATAAAATTTTATCTCTTGAGGATGTTTCTATTAGTTATGGTACTTTTGAAGCCGTAAGAAATGTTTTTTGCAATTTTAAAAGTGGAGATATAACTTCACTCATCGGCCCTTCTGGTTGCGGAAAATCAACAGTTCTTAGAGCTTTAAATAGAATGAATGATTTAATTCCTAATTGTTCATTGAGAGGGACGGTCCTCTTCGATGGAACTAATATTTATGACAAAAGAGTAGATCCAGTTGAAGTTAGAAGAAGAATCGGAATGGTTTTTCAACAACCTAATCCTTTTCCTAAATCTATCTACGAAAATATTGCATTTGGAGCAAGAATTAATGGATTTGTAGGTGATATGGATGAACTAGTTGAAAGTTCACTAAGAAAAGCTGCTGTATGGAGTGAATGTAAGGATAAATTAAATGATAGTGGTTACTCCTTATCTGGAGGACAACAACAAAGACTATGTATAGCAAGAACCATTGCAATTGAACCAGAAATAATACTTATGGATGAACCTTGTTCAGCATTAGATCCTATTTCAACTTTAAAAATAGAGGAGACTATGCATGAACTTAAGAAGAATTATACAATAATAATTGTGACTCACAATATGCAGCAGGCTCTAAGAGTTAGTGATATGACTGCATTCTTTAATGCAGTTGAATACGAAGAAGGAGATGGAGGAAAGGTTGGATATCTAGCGGAATTCGATTCTACAAAGAAGATTTTTAGTTCTCCTAAGGAAAAAACTACTCAAGAATATATCTCAGGGAAATTCGGATAACTTTTATTTCTTACCTATAAAAGACGAATTTAAACTATTTAAGGGAATTAGGACTAGACAAATAGTATAAATACCTATATAGTTATTTCGAATTACCAAAGTAAATTTGAAAAACTTTCCTTATCTTCCTTTTTTAATCTTTGCAGGTGCATTAATAACAACAGCTACTATAGGCCTACCAGTATTCACATCATAAATTTCGAACTCTTTTTTAATCTCTAATCTTATTGTGATTATGATAAAAGAAGATTTAACTGCAAGTCCTCATATAACATCAATAGATAGAGATTTATTTGACTTTATAAAAAACAGAGTGAAGATAGGTTTATGTGTGAGTGAAAATTTGTTTTAAAACCATCATTTCAAGTGATGTATTTCTAACTAATTAACTATGAATAAAACTCAAGAACAATTGGAAAAACTAAGAGAGGTCGCTGAGGCTTCTCTAACAAAGACAGAAGAACTGCATAAAGTTTTAGCTCAAATAGAAGCTCTTATGTCTAGAGAAGAAATGCAAAAAGTATCTAAAAAAAATAAATAGGGGATTAATAAATAATTTTAAATTGTACTTTTTATTACATCTGTACAATATAAAATTCGTTATCAATTAATTAACAGAACCCGTTCCAAAGTTTCTGTCAGGTCTCGAGGTCTTACCTTCTTTAAGTAAAAGACCTCTTTTTATTTGAAATTACTTAAGAATAAACTTTTACTAAATATTTAAGGAATTAATTTATAACCTTACTTACTTCTTTCTTGCAAACATTTACATCGAAAGATTCAGTCCCAACAATTTCTAAGCCTGTTTTCTCAGTGACTTTTACAGTAGCATTGCATTCATCTTGTTTAAGAGCCATATAGCTAGGCTTTTTATTATTTAGTTCTAGTTCAGTTTCTGGTTCAAGATTAATATCTTTTTCATATTGTTCCATTACTAATGTAAGGGCTTCAATCTCTACAGAAAAGTTTTCATTAGCATTCACACCGAATGGCACCAACAGAACCTGAAATATAAGAATAGTTATTAATTTTTTCATTATTAAAAGTTAAGTTTATTTTTTTATAACGTAATTATCAACTTAAGGAAAGGGTAAATAAATTAATATTCTTTTCTTGAGAGCTTATTTTTATCATTAACAATTTTAATTTTTAAATTTAATCTATTAAATGAGAAATAATAATGAGATTTATATGTATAAATTAGTACGCTCAAAGGATGAATTTGATTATTATTTTTAATAATTTTGTAGATTCTATAGTGCAATAATTTCTTTTTCAGAAATAATTGCCCATTTTCTAAATGCATCCTTACAAGGATATCCTCCCGTGAGATCTCCAAATGCAGGAAGGTATAATGTATTATTTTTTTCATCCATTGCAAAACATTTAAAGGATAATTTATCTTTTGAATTTTTTAAAGATATTTTTGGATGATAGTGTCCGCAAATATTTAAAATGTTATTTTCAAATTTTCCTATTGGTTCGTGACTAAATATAAAATTACTAGATCTTTTATATTCAAGTAAGCTTATATTTTTGACTTTGCAACCGATATCATGATTGCCAACTATTAGTTCAATTTTAATATTTAATGACTCTGAAAGATTTTCAACTTTACTTTTTAAAGATTCACTTATTGAATATTTACTATGAAATAAATCTCCTAAAATGATTAATCTGTAAGGTTTATAGTTTTCTACAATTTTTTTTATGTTTAATAAATTTTGTTCATCTGAATTATTTGTAAGAGGAATCCCATTCTGCTGAAAATATTCTGCTTTACCGAGATGAACGTCACATATTAATAGTTCATTTGTTTGAGGCAAAAGTAATGCTTTTGAAGGGAGCATTTCTAATGACGAATTCCCCCAACTTATTGAAAAAGACTTTTTTTGCATTTAACTATTATATTTTTTTATAAGTTTTTCTACTCTTTTTTCTATAGATTCATTGCTTAATGTATTTTTAAGTCTTTCAACTAGTAAAGGAAAGGCAAATGGACTTGGAGTTTTAGTCTCATTTAATATTATTTCTAAATTAGATAACCTCTCTAGAGAGTTAGTAATTCGTTTATTTTCTAACTGGTACTCTTTTACTTCTTCATGTGCCTGTTTTATAAGTAGATGGTCTTCTTCATATCTAGTAAAAACATCATAAAAAAGACTGGAACTTATTTGTAGTTGAGATGAACTTTTTGTTTTGGTGGGATTATTTTGGTTAACTAATCCACTAATTTGAGCAATGTTTTTAAATCTTCTTTTTGTTAATTCTGAAAAATTTATAGCATTTTCTAAATCTTCTTCCAAATTTTTATTTTCTATAAAATATGAAAAATTTTTTTCAATAATTGAAAAGTCATAATTTTCTGTAGTAGTTAAGCTAAATCCAAAATCATTTGCAGAAATATTAAATGTAGATTGCTTTTTATTGGCAAATCTTAATGCCCAAAGAAAGGCAATTCCTTCATTAACAAATTTTCCATCAAGCGTAAAAACAAAAAGACTTGTTAATTCTTTAGCTTTATAGATTTCAATAAGGAGTTGATTCCTTTGTGGAATATCTGAAAGATCTTTCTGTTTATTTAAAATTGGAAGTAGTGAATTTAATTCATTATTAATATATTGATCATCATTTTCTAATTTATTGCAAATATCTATTTCACTTCTTAATTTATCACTTAAAAGATCAGAGATAGCCATTTGTCCTCCCACCCATGCTGGAATTAAGGAACTTTTTTTGGAAGATTTTTTTACGTACAAAGTCATATCTCTAATTTTTATAAACTGGAGCATTTTGCCAGCGAAGTAAAAAATATCACCTGATTTTAATTTACTGGCAAAGTTTTCTTCTAAATTGCCTAATGATTTTCCTTTTAAATATTTTACATTTATAAATTTATCGCTTGTTATTGTTCCAATATTAAACTTATGCATCCTTATTAAAGATTTATCTTTTACAAAATATTTGAAGTTATGTTCATCCCCTTTTAATTTTTCTCTTTCTATCTTTTTATACTTTGGATAAGCTTTCAAACATTTTCCTCCATACTCCAAAAAATCAATACACCAATTCCAATCTTTATCATTTAAATTTCTATAACTCCAGCAATCTTTAATTCTTTCTTTTTCAGTAATGGGATTAAAACCTGGTCCACAAGCCAAACTAACCAGATGTTGAAGAAGTACATCAAAAGATAATTCAGGAAGTTTAATTTTTTCAGATATTCCACTTTTTATTATTCTTCTCATGGCACTAATTTCGAGTAATTCTAATGAGTTAGTGGGCA
The DNA here is from genome assembly GCF_965655815.1 of Prochlorococcus sp. Lineage (NCBI taxonomy): Bacteria > Bacillati > Cyanobacteriota > Cyanophyceae > Synechococcales > Prochlorococcaceae > Prochlorococcus > Prochlorococcus sp. The sequence goes on from NZ_CBFHHZ010000005.1 coordinate 18,882, forward strand.
TAAAAATTATTTTTGACTTCCCTCCTGGTCTATGAGCACTTCTCCCTGCCCTTTGAATAAGTCGAGCTAAGTTCTTAGCACTTCCAATTTGTACAATTTGATCAACAGGTTGAAAGTCAATCCCTAAATCTAATGAGCTTGTACAAACAACCCATTTTATAGATCCGTTTTTAACCCCATCCTCAACTATCTTTCTCTCATCTTTATCCAATGACCCATGATGTAAAGAAATCTTATCTTCCATTTCTGGTAAACAGAATCTTAAGCATTGATACCATCTCTCAGACTGATTCCTAGTGTTAGTGAATAGTAGTGTACTTTTGTTTTTATCTAATACTTTGAGAAGTAAAGAATAACTCCTAATGCCTAAATGTCCACTCCATGGAAAAGTTGTTTCTTCTTCAGGTAAAACACTAAGTATTTCAATTTCTTTTTGAATATTAGTACTTATTACTGTTGGTAGTTCCCCTTTTATTCCAACAATAGCTCTTGCCGCTTCTGTAATATTACCGATAGTGGCAGACATTCCCCAAATTTGTAAATCTTTTTTATTGCCTCTCAGCCAACTTAGTGATAATTCACATTGATTACCTCTTTTACTACCCATTAACTCGTGCCACTCATCAATAATTATTGAAAATGTATTACTAAATATTTTTTTAGATTCTTTATTAGATAAGAGGAGAGAAAGTGATTCTGGAGTCGTTATTAAAATATTTGGAGGTTTAAGTATTTGCTTCTTCTTTTCATATGGGCTTGTATCACCATTTCGGATTCCAACTGTTATTTCTTGATTAAAAAATTGAGCGGCTAAATATACTGCATTTTTTAAATCTCTACTTAATGCTTTTAATGGAGTTATTAGTAAAATACTTAATCCAGTTGGTTTTGTGGAATCTTTTAATTTCGAAAGAGGTCCCATTAAAGCTGCATAAGTTTTACCGCATCCTGTAGGAACCTGAATGATTCCATTTTCTCCATTCAAATATGCTTTCCATGATTCAATTTGATATGGCAGAGGTTTCCAACCATTTTTATAAAAAAATTTTTCTATATTCTTAATTTCATTTTTATTTATAATGCTTTCCATTATTTATTTAACATTAATTTCTTAGCGTTTTCTAAAGTATCAGCATCTTTAATCAGCTTATCTTTCCTCCATTTAGTTATTCTTGGAAATCTAACAGCAATTCCTGATTTATGACGTTTTGAAATTTGTATATTTTCAAAGGAAATTTCGAAGACCATTTCTGGTCTTACTGATCTAACAGGACCAAATCTATCAATAGTATTTTGTCTGATCCATCTATCTAACTCTTTAATTTCAGTGTTGTTTAATCCAGAATAAGCACTAGCAAACTTGATTAATTCTCCATCTTTCCAAAGAGCAAAACTATAGTCAGTATATAAACCTGCTCTTATCCCACTCCCGCCTTTGGCATAAATCAGGACTGCATCAAGTTGCATTGGATCAACTTTATATTTCCACCAAAGTCCTTTCTTTCTTCCTGGGGTGTAGATTGATTTTTTATTTTTAATAACTAATCCCTCTGTTCTATTATCTCTAGAATTGTTTTTAAAAGTTTCTACCTGTTCCCAATTTTTTGGATATATTAAATCACTTATTTTAAAAATATTAGATAATTCTTCTTTACTTTCATTAAACCAATTATATAAATGTTTTTCTAAACTTTTTCTTCTAATTTCTAAATTTGAGTCTCTTTGATCTTCTCCATTTATTTCTAAAATATCATAGGCAATAAATATAATAGGTAAACTTTTTTGAATTGATCTTGATGGCGCCTTTCTATTAATTCTTTTTTGAAGCAAAGAGAAATTAAGAGGAAGACTTTGCTTAAAATCCCAGACTAATAATTCACCATCTATTACAAAGTCATCTTTGATAGATGAGATTTTTTCTACTAATTCAGGGAAAGATTTATTTACTAAATCCTGACCTCTTGTCCATATTGAAACTTTTCCTGACCTTTTTATTAATTGAATTCTGATTCCATCCCATTTCCATTCAAACTGAAAATCGTTAGTTGATTTATCTATAATTTTCTTTTCAAAAGTATTAGCTAGAAGAAAGGGGTAAGGTTTGTAATTTAACTCTGAAGGATTTATTTTTTTATCTATTAATAATTTATATGATTCTTCAGAGGGAATAAAATCCCCCATTAATCTATGAGAAATTATTGCTTCATCTATATTTATTAGCTTGGCTATTGATTTTGTTATCAATCCTATAGAGACTCCAACTCTAAAAGTACCAGTTAAGATTTTATTTATAACTAGAAGATTTTCTTTTGGAATAGTTTCCCAAATTTCTTTTACTCTTAACTTCTTATCATCTTCTTTAAGAATGGATAACTCTGGAAAAGATTTATTTAATAATTCATGCAAAGAACCATCTTGATATTTTGTATTTTTTTCTTTGATCGCATTCCTTAATAATAGGGATATAACTTCTGCCGAATCTCCAACTTTTAAATAACAAGAATCAATTAACCATAAAGGGTATTCATAAATTTCTGAAAATAAAGTTTTAAGGGATCGTCCACTTATAAATCGCTTATTGTTTTTTCCTGTAAGTAAATATATTGTCCATGAGTTTTCTAAAGCCTCATTTGAAGAAAAATAGTTTTGTAAAATTCCAATCTTTTTATTTGTGCTATTACAAGAGTCTAAATTTATAAATAATTCTGAAAACTTTTTTAGGCTCATTTTTTAAATTCAAATTCAAGAACATTTATCGAATTTTTTTCTTTTAAATATTTATTTAAAGCTTCACTATCTCCATGATGAAAAAAAACATTTTTAGCTTTAGATTCTTTTATTGTATTTAAAATAGCTATCCAATCAGCATGGTCTGAGATAGAAAAACCTTTATCATAACCAGACCTCCTTCTGAGTGCTCTAATTGACATCCAGCCACTTGCAAATCCAGTTTGAATGTCTTTAAAATTTTTTAAATAAGAACTTTTATTTAAAGCGGGTGGAAGTATTATTAGACTTCCTTTAAGATCATAATTATTTTTAGTTTGTTCTAATTTCTTTGTTTCAATAATATCAATTCCTAATTTTTTATAACAATTATTCATCCTATAAATACTGCTGTGTGTATAAATATTATTTATAAAATTTGTTTTACTAATTTCATTCAATATTCTTTGTGCTTTTCCAAGCGAATAACAAAATAAGATAGATGTTTTTTCTTGGGATGAGTTCACCCATTTTGTAATATCAGATGCCGTCTTTTGAGGTTCATCCCACTTAAAAATTGGCAAGCCAAAAGTTGATTCACTTATCAAATAATCAGTTTTTACTATTTCATATTCTTTGCAAGTTTCATCTTTTTGACGTTTAAAATCACCAGTGATTAACCATATCTCTTCAGCGAGACTAAATTTGATTTGACTTGAACCGAGAATATGACCTGATGGATGAAAAGAAATTTTGATACCGTTAATTTTAAATTCTTTTTCATAATCGTAAGTTTTAATATTGATTTCTTTTCCTATTCTTTCTTTTATAATTGCAGCAGTTTCATAGGTTGAAATATATTCATCGCATCCAAAAGTGAAATGATCCATATGGGCATGAGTAATTAGTGCTCTTTTTACTGGTTTAATTGGATCTATCCAGGTATCTGCTAGTTCACAATAAAGTCCACTACTTGTGTATTTAATTAAATAAGAACTATCCTCTTTCAAGAATTTAAATTATTTTAATGATGTTAATTTAGCTAATTATGCCCACGCTTGTTTAGTTAATGCTATTGCTGAAATAGCTAAAAGAGAAATAAAAACAAATTTATTACTCCATTTCATCATGAAAACCCCTAAATCAAATGATATTGTTGTTTCAGGTTGTGGAATTTGTTTTTGAACTATTTCTTTTTTTGATGAATCAACTTTATTAAAGCTGTAATTTTTAATTTTATTTATTAGTTTTGACTCTATATTTGATAAATCTTCTATTTCACTTAATAGAACTTTGTCGTCTGGATTAATAAAATTAGTTAGTGTTTCAATTTCTTGTTGTTTAGAAGAGCAAAAGTCATTTACTATTTTTTCAGAATTTTCACCATTCTTTATTTTTGATAGGATCTCTTCTCTTGACCAAGAATTTTCAAGAGATTTTAAGGCCTCAGTGATTTTCATTTTAAGTATTTTTACTTATAATAATTTATTAGATATTTATTCTGTGGTTTTAAATAATTAAAATAAGGAAAAAATTTGTTTTATTTAAGATTTCGCAATAAGTCTATTTGGGAAATAACTTATTTTTGTTTCTCTTTTACTTTGTTTTGTTTTGCTTTTAATTGAAGTTTTCTTTTGATTAATTTCAACTATTTCTTCAGAAACATTTTTACCTGTTTCAAAGTAATTTTTTACTTTTTCTAATTCTTCTTTATTTAATCGTTTTGTTGCTCCTTTCGCATTAATACCTATTGATTTGCAAGCCAATAAAATTCTATTACTATCAATATTAAGGTCCTTTGCAATACTATAAATAGGAGTATTCGAAGCCATTATTTTTTCATAAATATATATAAGCATTATATCTTTATTAATTCAGAAATTATTAAATATGAAATTTTTATGAACTTTCTGTAGTTGAATTGAATTTATTTTAAGTCTTCGTCATTTCTTAAATCATTAAATTTCCTCTTCATTGTGGGATTATTTTTAGTTAACTTTTTAACTGTTAAATCTTGCGATTTACTATCAGCAGATAAAAGATGTTTTTTAGATACCAGTAATGCATCTTTCGTTTTTTGTAAATGACTTATTGATTTATCAATTTCAGAAATTGCGTCATTAAATCTATCCTGCGCTAATGAAACATTTTTTCCTACCGCATTTTTAAATTGATCAAGAGTACTTTCAAAATTTGTTATATCATAATTCTCTCTTTTCATTAAATCTATTTCAGTTTTATACTTTAAAGTTTCAAAAGAAGCATTTCTAAGTAGAGAAATAATAGGCAGAAAGAATTGTGGCCTTATTACAAACATCTTTGGATATTTATAAGATACATCTACAATTCCGGAATTATATAGTTCACTTTCTGGTTCCAACAATGAAACCAATACTGCATATTCGCATGATTTCTGAGTTCTATCTTTATCTAATTCTTTAAAGAAATCTTCATTTTTTCGTTTATTAAAACCATCAGCACTTTGGTTTTTCATCTCAAACATGATAGAGACGATTTCAATTTTATTATCATCAAACTCTCTGAAAATATAGTCACCTTTGCTTCCTGAACTTGCATCATTATCTTTTTCAAAATATGAGTTTTTAAAAGCAGTAGCTCGATTTAGATTGAATTGAGTCTCACAATGTATTTCTAATGTTTCTCCAACCATTTTTGTTGAAAGTTTAGATTTCATATCTCTTAGTTCTTGAATCGTTAAATCACGCTCAGTAATTTTGTTCTTAAATTTTTCTTCAATTTCTCTCTCATTTATAGATTGTTCTAATTTCATTTTTTCAATAGAGTTTATTAATATAGTTTTTTCTTTTTCTAAATTATTTACAGCTTCAATTACTTTATTCTTTGACGATAAATCACTAATAACGGATTGCCTTTCAATATCCTCCTTTAATTTAATTACTTCATTATTGAGTAAATTGATTTTGTTGGTAGCTTTATTTTTTAGTTCATTTAATTCATTTAATTTCTTTTCTTCAGCGATATTTAACTTAGACTCAAGGTCTTGAATTTTCGTATCTTTTTTTTGCCTGTCTTCCATTAATTTTATTTTTAATTCTTGTTTAGCAATTTCTATCCCTTTATTCTTATCTTCTTCAGCGAGTTTAAGTCTTTCCTCTATTTGCTTGTTAAATTCCTCGTCTTTAATTTGAAGAAGTATTTCTTGAAAGCTGCTTGGATCTATTCTGAATGTTTTTCCACATGATGGACATTTTATATCTTTCATTTTTTACTAATAAAATAATTTTTTTTTAGAAAATGACATGATACTTTATTTATCTATAAGGAATTTAATTATGGATATAGAATAATCATAGATTGAATATTATGCATCAATTAATTATAAGAAATAAAATAATTCGTCTCCTTCTAAATTAAACCTGATTCTTTTAAGATATTGATTTTATTTGCTAGTTCAATATCTGCTGTTGAGATAGATCTATCTGAAGTTTTTTGGGAGGAGATTGTATATCCGCTATCATCAACAAACTCATCCTCTGAATCGGATATATTTTTAATGGGTTGATTATTAGTATAAGTTTCAGAATTAAATGATTTAGTTTTACTCAAATTGCTATATCCAAAATTTGCTATACCTCTAGTATCCAATGCTTCTTCTACAAGTATTCCAACAACTTTTGACCTGCTTATAGATTCACTTTTAGATATTTGATCTATAATTTCCAGAACTCTTTTCCTGGGTAAATAACCTATCCTTTTAACTGGATTTTCCATACGAATAAAGTATTTGACGTAATTGTAACACTTTTGTCAAATATTTCCAGGCGATAAAAATATTAAATATTTATAACCTAGTAACTGTTTATTATGGAATCTATAACATTATCGTCCTGGATTATAATGAAATAGTTCATTTCTTAGATTTTTTTTTGATTACTTTATTATTATTATTTTTAAACAATTTTTTTAAGTAATTATTTCAAGGACCTTTAATTTTTAAACCACTTTTTATGAAAGATAAAACCTATAATAATGCAGACAGTTTTGCTATATCTTTTGATGAGGAGTGGGAAAAAGTTGATTGTAATGATACGGCTCAAAAAATTGATAAAGTTATTGATATTTTATCTGAACACCCATTTGTTATTTCAAATCTTGATAATGCAAGAAATATAGCAGAATTTAGAATTTATTCTCTTAAAAAATTTCAATAATTAAAAAATTTTCTAATTTTTAAATTGTAAATTATTTTTTTAATAGTTAACTAATAGTTTTTAATTAAATGTTTGGAGAATTAAAAAATCCTTTAGTAAACAAAAATATTATAATTCCAATTATTGGACCAATGCCAAATATAAATAAAATTAATTTGGCTGAATTTTTTGTCTGTCCTAATTCATTATTAGCCTCTTTTCTTAATTTTTTAGGATTCTTTTTTGATGATTTTTTTTTCATGAAAACTATTTTACAACAAACTAATAACGAATTAATAAATAATTTAAGTTTTAATTAATTTCTATTTGTTTGAGATAACTCATTAAAATATAAAAAAAATACAATATTGTATAATATTTATTAATGTTTGGTAGATATGAGTGCATCTAAAAGAGAGGAAGTTAGTTCCCACCTTAGATATATAAGGTTAGAACTTAGAGAGATGCATCAAATGCTTATAAGGGATGATTTATTACCTGATCTAAGCGAAGCAAAAGAAGTACATGCTCAACTAGATGCACTTTATGAACTGTTGTCTGACAAAAGAAAAAAGAAAGTCAAGAATGAATTTGAAAATTTCTAATTCTCAAATATTAAATTTTATCTGAACGATTAAGAGCTGAATTCTATTTTTTTTCTTTTGTCGTGCAACAACTCTAATTTATTATAAATTTCTTTTATTTGTATTTGTAAGATATCCGTTGAGTTGATGTTACTTAAGGATTCCATCGCTAGTAATAGACTTTCTTTAGCCTCAATTAAATGTCTACATTCTTTACTACCAGCTTCGTATGACATAATTGTGAAAATTATATTATTATAAATATACTAAGAATAGTTCAGTATTGTTTGATACTTTTATTGATTGAATGCTTATTATTGTCATATTTAATACAAAAATGTAGTTATAACTTATTAAGCTAAAATAAAATTTATTCTATGAAAGAAGAAGATTCTAGAGATATTAAATATTGCATAAATTTAGCAATTGATAATGCTGAGAAAAGAATTAAATTATTAGAAAAAAGGGATCAAAAATGTATTTTTGAAGAATATAATGAGTGGTTAAAAGAGAGTATTGATTATCAATCAATCTTATTACTAAGAGAGGACCCAATTATTTAAAGATTAAATTTTGAATAAAAATCAATTTAATCTTTTGCTTGAGAAGTTATTTTAAATAAAAAATATAGACTGAGAACAAAAACACTTATAAGTATTATGGTTAAACTTGAAAAGTTATACATTTACTTATATCTCTTTAAAATTATTAATAATACTATTGTAACAAATTTTTGATTTGTAATTATTTAGTATCATTTGTCATTTATTAGCAAATTAATAAATTTAATAAATTCTTTCTTTTCTAAATTAATATTTTTGGAGTTTTTTTTTAATTTGTTAAATATGACTTCTAACAAATATTCTTTCTTATTCAGCATAATTTTTAACTATTTTTCTAATAAATAAACTTTTTCTTCACCTATTTTATCCGGAATTGTTATTTTACAACCTTTGTCTTTTTCCATATCGCAATCTTTAGTCGCAGGAAATGATTTCCAGGTACATATTTTTTCTTCTGTATATTCTTTAGAAATAATCCATCCATCATTAAGGAAATCAGAAATGCCCTCTTCTCCACAGGAATATCTTACTTCCATTTTGCTTTTTGATAACTTTGTTTGCTGACTCTCCTGTTCTTCAGAATCTATTATCAACTCCTGTTTATTAGCTGTTGATTTGCAAGAAGTTAAAAAAATTAAAAGTAAGAATAATTGAGTAATCTTTATAGAATTTTTCATCCAATTTCAATTTTTTGGAAAGTATGTATTTATTTTCTGAATTATAGTTTATTTTGTTTCGATTACTTTCAACAATTGATCCATTTTATACATTAGGGTTTTTACTTCATCTGGTTGTGGTAATAATAACTCTTCAGTAACGGTAAGGTGTATTCTTTTTAATTCTTTTCTAAGATCCTTTAAATGCATCTTCACATCTTCTTTTTTTTGTCTAACATTAGTCATGAAATTAATAATTAATAATTGAAATTGAAATTAAATTTATAAAATTACATAAGTTGTTAGTAATTTTATATTGAAATAAATCATTAGATCAATCTTCCAGGTTTTTGATTTCATATATTTCATCGCCCCCATTACAAAAATTAGTTGATAACATTCTTAATTCGTTTCTTTTTATATTAATTAGATTTTTATTTTTTACAATATAATTTTGGGCATTATTCTCGCAATCTAATCTATTTTTAGAGTATTTAACTAGTGGATAAATATAAGTTAAACCGGCTAAAAAGAACAAAAATATAATTATTAACTTTTTCTCATTTTTAAGAATCTCGGTATATTTTTTCTTTGACTTTAATACTTTAATAAGCCATTTATCTGGTAATCCAATTTGAACAAATAATAATTCGACCCACCAAGGGAGAGATTTATCTTTTTTATTATTTGAATTTGTTGAAGCTTTTAATTTTTTATTTTCAAAGGTTGGATCTTTTATACCTGGTACCTTTCTTGATTCTTTTTTCTCCATATCATCAAATGTCTTATATGGAATATAGTGGTTTTATTTTGATTTGAAAACTATATTTTTATTTTTTAAGTTTTAAATTGATTTATACATGATTTTGATTATTGTAAATTTGTAATTTAAATATATAAATTCATAATGCCTAAAAAAAGAAGAAAGTTAAATAAAGATTTCGAAAAAAAAATATATACTTCAAAAAAAAATGTGGAATTAGTTTTGGCTAAAATTTATGATATTGACGATGAGGATATCCAAAAAGAATATATGAGCGCCTTTAACGATGTTGTTTATTCTTATGATCAATTAAAAAATGACTATGAATTAACTGGATTCAATGATAATTCTGACAAATTGATTGCTGACTACAAAAAAGCTTTTTCTCTTTTTGAGTCAGAGTTTGAAATATAAAATAGATTTATTTATTGAAAGGTATTACAGGAATTTCAATTTTATTCCCTTGTAATAAATTTAATTTTTTTAATTTTAGTTTTTTTATACAAGTAGATCTTTTTGACTTATTTTGACATATTTCTTTTATTTGATAATTAGAAAGTGAATAAGCACTATTCCCAAATAAAAATAAAATAAAAAAAAAGAAAAGGGTATTGAAAAATAACTTCATCAATTTTTTTTTATTTTTAAGAAAGTTTAAATCTTATTTTAAGATTAACCATAATTACAAAAATCTAAAAGCTTTTTTAATTCATCTTTACTTAAGTCTGTAGAAATAAAAACTTCTTGAGCTGTTTTACCCCTTCTTGCAATTGCTTTATAACCGTTAATTGTCTTTACAGATACTCTTATAACTAAATTAGTAGATCTCCCTCTTACTCTTGATATTATTGCTGGGGTTATAGTTTTAATTCTTATATTTAAGGCAAGTTTTTTAAGAACTGGAATCAAACCCTCTATGTGTGTACTATGGTTTAAAACAACTCTTCCCAAGGTGGTTACTCTCTTTTTATACATTGTATTTAATAGAATTCATTTCTGAGAAATAAATTTTTGTTTGAAAAGGATTGGATTAAAATATTTTTTTTGGAAGTTCTGTTATATTGGATTTATTAATTAAATTATGATGATTTTTCAGATAGGTTGGGCTGCTTTAGCAGCAATTTTTACTTTTTCAATTGCTATGGTTGTTTGGGGCAGAAATGGTGACGGTTCTATTGATATATGATTTTTCATCATTTAACTTTGAGGATTATTTAAGCAAAATTCTTATTTTTGCATCTTTTGCTCTACTAAGTCTAATTACTATAGCAGTAATTTATATTTCTTATATTTCTTGGAAAGATAAAAGAAGAATAGAGAAATAATTTTTAATTTTAAAACTATTTGTTCTTTTCTTTCTTGTTTTTTATTTTTGCTTCTTGAAGTAGTTCCTTAGCCTGTTCCATTTTTATAATACTGCTTTTATAAATTCCAATATCCTTTTCTGCTTTATTAAATGATAGATTTAATTTATTAATGATATCTGAAATGATTTTATTTTTTTCAGGATCCTTAATATCCTTAAAATCAGTGGCATTAGCTATAATTAAGTAAATACCTAAATTCAATATCCTTGAAGAGTATAGATTAGTATCTGATTTTTGTTTTAATAAAATAGAGATTTCTTTTAAGGACTTATCTTTGTAGCCTTCAAGAGTTTTCTTGGAGGCTTCTTTTATTTTTTTAGGTTCAAAATTTGAGGAATTACATAATGATTCAAAAAGTACCCTTAAATGTTCCTCGGGCTTATAACCTTTCGTTAATTCTTTGAATGTTTCTGTAAGACCAACACAAAATAAATCATCTTGTATAAATTCATTTTGGTGATTTAAAAGATTTAGTTCAACAAGCATTTCATCAACTATCCTTTTATATAAACCTGGAATTACGTAAGGGAATTGTTCATGAAATAACTTTTTGCTATCCGAGACAGTCAATTTTTCTTTCAATTGTTTATATGTAAACCTTAATAACCATAGCGTATGTTGAGTCAATATCGTTAAGATCTAATAAACAGATAAATATTATTATGATCCCTTTAGTTTTAGAAGAATCTGGCGGAAGTGAAAGAGTATTTGATATTTACTCAAGACTTTTAAGAGAGAGGATTATATTCTTAGGAGAACAAGTAACTAGTGATACTGCTAATAGAATTGTTGCTCAATTACTTTTCCTAGAAGCGGAAGATCCTGAGAAAGATATCTACATGTATATTAATTCTCCTGGAGGTTCAGTTTATGATGGTTTAGGTATTTTCGATACTATGCAACATGTAAAGCCTGACATACATACTGTTTGTGTTGGGCTCGCTGCTAGTATGGGTGCCTTTTTACTTGCGGCGGGAACTAAAGGTAAAAGAAGTAGCCTGAGACATTCAAGAATTATGATTCATCAACCTCTTGGTGGTGCAAGAGGTCAAGCCAGTGATATAAGAATTCAAGCTGATGAGATTTTATATTTAAAAGAACGTTTAAATACTGAGCTATCTGAAAGAACAGGTAAAGAACTTGAAACCATTAAGGAAGATACTGATAGAGATTTTTATATGTCTCCAAAGGAGGCAGTAGAGTATGGTCTAATAGATTTGGTTTTAGATAAAAAACCAATTAAAAATACTTAATTAAGTATTTGTGGAGTTCTTTCTTTTTCAGGAATTTGTGTGAATTCAGAAAGGATTTTTACAAACTCTTCACCATCCAATGTTTCTTTTTCTATTAAAAGATCTACAATTTTATCCATTGCTTCCCTGTTTTTACTTATTATTGAATAGGTTTGTTTATAACAGTCTTTTACCATAACTCTTACACTTTCATCAATTTGTTTAGAAATAGAGTCAGAAACCTCGCTTCTTGTCATTAAATCTCTTCCAACAAAAACTTCTTGATTACCACCTTCAAGAGCAATTGGACCAAGTTCACTCATTCCAAATCTTGTAACCATTTGTCTAGCCATTGAAGCTACTTGTTGAAAATCTCCTCCAGCTCCAGTTGTTATTTCCCCTTTACCAAAAACAACATCCTCAGCCGCTCTTCCTCCAAGAGCACCCATTATTCTTGCCTTCAAATTTGCCCTACTTATAAGAGATTGATCATCATCAGGAGTAAACCAAGTAAGACCTTTTGCTTGCCCTCTTGGAATTACAGTTACTTTCTGAACAGGATCATGGGCTTTTACTAAAGTTCCTATTATGGCATGTCCAACTTCATGATAAGCAATTAATCTTTTGCTTCTTCCATCTGTTAGTGGAGAACCTTCCATTCCGGCAACTATTCTATCAACTGAATCGTCAATTTCTAAAATTCCTATTGACTCTTTTCTTCTTCTTGCTGTTAAAATTGCCGCTTCATTTAAGAGATTTGCTAAATCCGCTCCAGTAAAACCAGGAGTCCTTCTTGCAATACTTTCTAAAGTTAAGTCTTCCTGAAGAGTTTTATTTTTTGAGTGAACTTCAAGAATCGATAATCTCCCTTTAATATCAGGAGCATCAACTGTAACTTGTCTGTCGAATCTTCCTGGCCTCATTAAAGCGGAATCCAAAACATCTGGACGGTTAGTTGCAGCAATAATAATAATCCCACTATTACCTTCAAATCCATCCATTTCAGTTAAAAGTTGATTTAGAGTTTGTTCCCTTTCGTCATTTCCACCACCGATGCCAGCTCCTCTTTGCCTTCCTACTGCATCAATTTCATCAATGAATATTAAGCATGGACTATTCTCTTTGGCTTTTTTGAAAAGATCCCTAACTCTACTAGCACCTACTCCAACAAACATTTCTACAAATTCTGAGCCTGCAAGCGAGAAGAATGGAACTCCTGCTTCTCCTGCAATTGCTTTTGCTAAAAGTGTTTTACCAGTTCCTGGAGGACCTACAAGTAAAACTCCTTTGGGTATACGAGCACCAACAGAAGTAAATTTTTCAGGTTTTTTTAAAAATGTAACTACCTCTTCTAAATCCTCTTTTGCCTCATTTACTCCTGCAACATCGTCAAATACAACTCCAGTATCAGCATCCATAGCAAATCTAGCTTTTGATTTCCCGAATTGCATAGCTTGACCTGGCCCTCCAGGCATACCATTTGATCTCCTAGCTAAAAGAATTAAACCTCCTATCAGAATTGCAGGGAAAAGAAGATTACCGAGAATACCTAATGCTGGTGGTGTAGTTTTAACAGGGTGAACATCAAAACTTATTCCTTCATTTTTTAGATTAGTTATTAATTCAGGTGTAAGACCAGGCAAGTCTACTCTTAATCTTTGTACTTTATTATCCAGATCTGAGTCTATAGTTTCGATAACAGCATTTCTACCTCCATCAAAAATATCAACTGATGTAACTCGACCTGAATTTATATAATCTAAAAATCTTCCATAACTAACTCTTGCTACAGCTGAATTTTTGGGAGCTATTGTAGTGCCATTAGATTTTAATGAGTCAATATTGCTTGTTGAAAGGAATTGATATGAAAGAGCTATGACTAGAATAATTGGAAGCGCCCATAAAATTATTGTTTTAAATTTTTGATTCATTAATTTATTTCATATAAATTTGTACAATTCTAGAATGAAACGATGCATTTCGTTGATATTTTTCTTAACTTGATTTGTATAGTAGATTTAGTTTATTTTAAATAATTTTAATGGATTTTAATATTAAGGATAAAGTTAAACTGAAAAATCCTTTGTCTTATCTTAAAACCTCCGACAATATGCCTATGCTTAGGCCACCTGACTTAGTAGCTATTGACGAAGTTGGAGAAATAATAGCTATAAAATCTCCCGATACTGTTGAAATAAAATTTAGAAGAGGATCTTTCTTAATTGATACTGACAAGATAGAAAAAACACAAATTTAAAAATTTCTTATCCAAAGTTTGTTAATTTCATTACATATTTTTTCGTCTCCAGAAATACTTAAAAAGGGTTTTTTAAAATATTTTTTAGTTACTTTCAAAATATCTGCAGAGTTTACATGATTAATTTTATTTATAAAGTCATAATTTTGGCCTAATGAATATCCCATGTATTGAATCTTTCTATATAAAATTTCGTTTAAAGTTTGGTTAGATATTAGAAATGAACTTTTCAATTTAATCTTTGCTAAATAAATATCCTTTTCGATAATTGAAGAAGATAATAATTTTCTCCATAATTCTGATAGGATTTCAAATGCAAGAAGCGCATTTTTATTTGAGACAGAAAAGTAAATTAAAAAAGGAGAATTTTCTTTTCTACAAGGGTTATAGACCCCAACTTCATAAGTTAAACCATTCCTTTCTCTGAACAATTTGGATAATACAGAGCTCATTCCATATGATAGATGTGATTCTAAAATTTTTAACGGTAAGTATTCATGGCTTGATATCGGACATGTTTGATTACCTAACATTAAAATTATTTGATTCGACTTCTGATATGTGCTTACAAACCTATTCAAAGGATTAGGATTATTGTTGTAATTTTTGCTTTCTAAGTTAACAGTAATTTTATTTTGGTCAATATTTTGGTTTAATAAATCAAAACTTTTATTTTTGATTTTTAAATTATTAGAAATTAGATACTTATTTCTATTTTTAAAATTCTCATATTCAGATAAAATATCATTATGAGTAATTTTTAAAATATCTTCTTCATATCCAGAAGAGTTATAAGCGTAGGAATGTTTTAAATAAACAATTTTTCTCCATTTTTCAAAGGTAATATTAAATGGATTTTCCCTATCTTTTTTTAAGGTATTAATAGTTGATTTCTTTACATTTTGAAATTGGTTATATGAGAGTATTGGTTCATTTATAATTAAATTTACTAAAGGTAAAAGTTTATTAAAATGTTCATTTAATGATTTAAGGCTTATTATCATACCGTCCTCTAATGTCTCTAGATTTAGTTCCGCTCCGTGTGAATCGACATACTCTGAAAAAGCTAAATTTTCAAAACCTTTACATCCTCTGGTTAATAATGAGCAAAGAATTTGATTGATCCCTTTTTTCTCTTCAATATCCATATTGCTTCCACCATTTATCCAAACCATCGCAATTGAAAAATTCCGAATAATTTTTGATTCATAATATGCTTTTGTCATTATCCTGTTGATGCAATCAAAGTAAATTTATTTCTTGATAAATAATTTATGATTTCCTTAAAGTTATTTGTATTATTCCAGTAATCTAAATGATTATTTAAATCATTTAGAGTATTTTTCCTACCCCATAAAAGCTCATTTCCAAAAAATGAAGTTAATTGTGTTGACGTTTCTAGATTAAAAATATAGTTGCTTTTAACAATATTAATTGCTTTTCTAATCTCATTTAAAGTTAAATTTTTACAACTTACAACCTCTTGAATTGTTTCATTAATTCCTTCCTCTACGTTTTTTAAATTTATTTCATCGCAGCAAGCTTCAATTACTAATAAACTGCCAAATTCTCCACCATTTACATCTACATATATTGATTCAACTAGGTTCCTTTCTTCCTTTAAAACTTTTACTAATCTGCTATTTCTCCCTACACAAAGTATTGATGCTAATATTTCAAAGCCGATATTCATTTTTTGATTCTTTAGGCTTGGTATACTCCATGCCATGAATATTCTAGACAATTCAATATTCTTAAAATTAATCTCTTCTCTTCCAGTGCTTGCGACTAAATTTGAATTGTTATTATTTTTTATTTGAGAAGTTTCATTAGGATCTAGATAAGAAAAGTTATTTTCGTGATATATTTCAAAAGTTTTCTCAGATAGATTTCCAGCAATTGCAATACAAAAATTATTCTTTTTGTAAAAGCTTTTGTGAAATTTTTCTAAATCAGCTTTTTTTAATGATTGTAGATTTTCTTCTGTGCCTAATATTGTTTTGCCATATTTATTATCCTTCCATACTCTGCTTAAAAAATAATTAAAAAGTTTTTCATCAGGCTGGTCATTTTGTTGTTTTATTTCATCAATGACAACACTTTTCTCTTTTTCAAATTCATGAATATTAATACTTGGAGATAAAACAATGTTTGTCAAAAGAGCCAGTGATTCTTTAAAGTTGTTTTCAGGTATTAATACATAGTAATGTGCATCATCATATCCAGTTGAAGCGTTGCTCATCCCCCCAAGAGATTCGATCTTATAATCAAATTCTCCTGGCATTAATTTATTAGTACCCTTAAAAATCATATGTTCCAAAAAATGAGCTGTTCCGTCTCTATCTGATTCCTCAAATGCAGATCCTGCTTTAAACCAAAAATCTATGCATACAAGAGGTAATTCTTTATTTTCCACAAAAACGCATTTAGGTTTGCTTGGATGGTTAAAGTATTTAACTTCTCCTGGGTTCATTGAAATCCTTTCCTTATTTTAATTTTGATACTTTTTAAACTTGTTGTCTAAATCTTTAACCAAAACTAAATTAATTGACCCACTTATTTTGACTTTATTGCAAAATATAAAGGTTCAAAGGTCTAAGCTTAATGACCTCAATTGCATAGAGGTAGATCCTAAACTTTCAAACATAATTTCCAATGTAGAAGGTAAGGAGCTATATATAGAAAATGAATTTTATAAAGCAAAAGGATTTAGAAAGTTACATATTGAAGTGGCTGAATTTTCAAAAAGTCTAAAGATTCTACATTGCGTATTTTTTCCAGACCCAAAGTATGATATTCCAATATTTGGAATGGATTTAGTTAAAGTTAATGAACTAGTTTCAGCAGCTATTGTTGATTTATCTCCTTCATCGAAGAACCAAAATTTAAAATATGATCATTTATTGTCTCATATTGATAAAAGTGTTTTTAAATCTAAAAGGGAAATTCCAATCTGGGGAAATATTTTTTCTAAAAATGTTTTTTTTGCTTCCTTAAAAAATGAAAGTGAAAAAAATGCTTTTTGTAAAATAGTTGATAATTATCTTTCTGTTTTAATTCAATTAAGTCAAAGCACTAGTCCTGATTCTGATTATGAAATAATTGAAGAAAGAATTAATTATCAAAAAAATTATTGTGTTCAGCAAATGAAAAACGAAAAAACAAGTTTAGTTTTGCTTAAATATTTTGATAAAGTATGGGTAGATGAATATATCAAAAAAGTATTATTTGATTTTTGATGTTTATAAATAATTTAAAAAATATAATCTTTTGTTTTTTGATATTTTTACCATTATCGATAGGAATAAGTTCATGTTCTCAAAATAAAAAATCAAATTCTAATTCTAATATAGAAATAACTTCTGATTTTATTCCTGTAATAGAAGCAGTCGCAGCATTAGGTCAACTTTCTCCAGCTGGGGATATTAGGCAATTAGCAGCACCAATCTCTCAATTTGGATCATCTCCTCGTTTGTCTGAACTACTTGTGAAGGAAGGTGATTTTGTCAAGGAAGGTTCAATTCTAGCCGTTTTTGAAAATAGAGAGAAATTAGTTGCAGATCTTGAAAAAAAGAAAAACCTTATCAAAACTAATATTTTAGAGATTTCATTAAAAGAAGATCAAATTAAAAGATATGAATTAGCCGTTGAAAACTCAGCATACTCATTGGTACAACTTTCTCAGAGAAAAGATGAATTGTTAAAATTACAAAAACAAAAAATAATTAACGTTGCCGATAAAAAAAACATTGAGATAGATCTTTTTAACTCTCAACTTAGAAGTCCAATTGATGGCTATATACTTGACATTAATACAAGAGTTGGAGAAAGATCTAAAAACGAAGGGATCCTTGATATTGGCTCAAGTCAGAATATGGAGGCTCTTATAGAAGTCTATGAATCTGATATAAATAGAGTATTTATCTCGCAAAATGTTGAATTAAGTAGTGAAAATGGAGGCTTTAAAAAAATTCTAAAAGGGGAAGTAATAAGAATTAGCCCACAAGTAAAACAAAGAAAGGTCTTATCCACAGACCCTACAGGTGATGCGGATGCTCGTATTATTGAAGTTCTTGTAAAGCTAAATCCGGAATCCATAAAATTAGTTAAAAATTATACTGGTATGAAAGTTATTGCAAAATTCCTACCTTGATAAATTTTTCTTTCATAAAATTTAGGAAAATTCCTTTAGCTTGGTTGTTACTTACAAGACAGCCACTCAGATTAATAGTTGCTATTGCAGGAATTAGCTTCGCGGGGATTTTAATGTTTATGCAATTAGGCTTTCGAGATGGATTATTTGATACAAGTGTAACCATTCATAAACTTTTGGATGCTGATCTTGTGTTGATAAGTCCAAGATCAAAAAGTTCCATAAGTATGAGTGGATTTCCAAAAAGAAGACTAATTCAAACTTTAGCTTTAGAAGACGTAGAAAAAACTGCCCCTGTTAACTTAACTTATCTTCTCTGGAGGAACCCAGAGAATCTAAAAACAAGATCTATTTTAACCTTAGGATTTAATCCTTCAGATTCTCTTTTATTAGATGATGGATTTTCAAGAAAGGCTGATAAACTTAAAAATCCAGGAAGAGTTCTTTTTGATAAACTTTCAAGACCAGAATTTGGGCCTATAGAAGATTGGTTTCTTTCGGAGAAGAAAGTA
Source organism: Prochlorococcus sp. (assembly GCF_965655815.1). Classification (NCBI taxonomy): domain Bacteria; kingdom Bacillati; phylum Cyanobacteriota; class Cyanophyceae; order Synechococcales; family Prochlorococcaceae; genus Prochlorococcus; species Prochlorococcus sp. Next base: position 37,847 of record NZ_CBFHHZ010000005.1, read on the forward strand.
GAAACCGAAGTTGCTGGTATAAGAGTACTAGTTGAAGGTCTTGTTGAGTTAGGTCCTTCCTTTGGAGCAGATGGAAACCTTATAACAAGTAGAGAAACATATCTAAGGCTTTTCCCTGCAAATCCAAAAGGAAGTATTGAAATAGGTTTAGTGAAACTGCGAAGTGGTTCAAATCCTATTCTGGTATCTGAAATATTAAATAAGTCTTTACCGAATGATGTTCGTGTTTTAACAAAAGATCAATTTATAGAATTTGAAAAAAATTATTGGAAAAACAGTACCGCCATTGGCTTTATATTTAGTTTAGGAGCTTTGATGGGCTTTGTAGTTGGTTGCGTTGTTGTGTACCAAATACTTTATAGCGATGTTACTGATCATCTTCCTGAATATGCAACCTTGTTAGCTATGGGGTATAGACTAAAGACTTTGTTTTTTGTTGTAGCTAGAGAAGGCTTTTTATTAGCATTATTTGGCTATTTGCCTGCTTATTTTTCTGGGCAAATACTTTATTCAATTGTCCGAAATTCTACGAAATTACCCATAGTAATGGATGCCAATAAAACAATTTTAATTTTTATTTTGATCTTGGTTATGTGTATGGGTTCTGCTGGAATTGCTATGCGTAAATTAGTCGATGCAGATCCTGCTGAAATATTTTAACTAGAATTATTTATATGCCTAAAGCTATCAATAAAAAAGATAAAAATTCAAAAACTGTTTCTATAAATAATTTGAGTCATTATTATGGAATTGATGAAAATAAGAAACAAGTACTTAATAATGTAAATTTCTTTATTGAAAAAGGAGAGTTAGTTCTTTTAAAAGGACCATCTGGATGTGGTAAGACAACTCTTCTAACTTTAATTGGTGCATTGAGAACATGCCAAAGTGGAGATTTGACAGTTTTAAATAATCAACTAAATGGGGCTTCAAGAAAAACTAGACAAAAACTTCGAAGAAATATAGGGATGATTTTTCAGGGACATAATTTGCTTAGATGTTTAACAGCAGAACAAAATGTTCAGATGGGAGCAGATTTAATTACAAATTTAACGTACTTACAAAGAAGAGAAGTAGCAAGAAAGTGGTTATCTGCGGTTGGTTTAGAGGACCATCATAAAAAACTACCAAATGGATTGTCAGGAGGACAGAAACAGAGGGTTGCAATTGCAAGAGCATTATCCGCGAATCCCAAACTTTTACTTGCGGATGAACCTACTTCAGCTTTAGACAGTGTCACTGGAAGAGAAATAGTTTCACTTTTACGGAAATTAGCAAAAGAGCAGAATTGTTCTGTCCTTATGGTTACTCATGATCCAAGGATTTCAGATATGGCGGACAGGATATTAAACATGGAAGATGGTAAAATATTTAATGCACTTAGTGAGCTAAGATAGTTAAAAGTAAAAAAGAATTTTTATGTCAAAGAGAAGAAATTTAAAAAAAGAAAAGCAAGACCGTAATCGTGCATATGCTAGAAAATTTAAAAAAAGAAAGCTTAGATCTGATGGTAGACCAGAAGGAAATAACGTAGCTGGAACAGCTAATAATGGCGGAGCAGCTGATTAGTAAAAATTTGGATCTTTTATATTTTAAAATTCTGTATATTAAAAAATAAATAATATATGGTTATGAACGTAAGCATCGTTATCCCAACTTATAATAGAAAACCAATATTGGAAAAATGTCTAAAAGCACTTGAGAAGCAGAACTTAAATGAGAATATCAGTAATTATGAAGTAATAGTTGTTGATGATGGCTCTACGGATGGCACAACCTATTGGATAAAAGATAATTATGAAGTTCTCCCTCATGTGGTCTTATATGAACAAGAACATGGCGGACCTGCTTTAGGAAGAAACTTAGGTGTAATGAAATCTAAATATGAAATTATCATTTTCATCGATAGTGATCTCATTGTTTTAGATGACTTTATAGCCTGTCATGTGAATAAACTATTATTCTCTTGGAATAAAAATAATAAAAAATGCTTTACTTATGGTTCAGTTATTAATACTTCTAATTTCTCTAATCCAGAAAGTGAAAGATATAAATTAACTGATTTTTCCTTTGCATACTTTGCTACTGGAAATGTTGCTATTTCAAAAGAATTACTTTTAAGTGTTGGATTATTTGATAACTCTTTTAGCCTTTATGGGTGGGAAGATCTAGAGCTGGGTGAGAGATTAAAAAAATTAGGGACGAAATTAATTAAATGTCCAGAAGCTGTCGGATTTCATTGGCACCCCCCTTTTGATTGTGGGCAAATTGAATCATTAGTATCCCAAGAAAAAGAGAGAGCAAGGATGGCTTTAATATTTTATAAAAAACACTCAAATTTGAGAGTTAGATTTATGATTCAACTAACTCCGCTTCATATTCTGCTTTGGCAAATAATTTGTCTGGGGGGATTGATAAGTATTAAAAGATTATTTCCGTTATTAAGATTTCTAATTGATTCAGGGAGAAATAGAATTGCATTAGAGATTGTTAGAATTCCGCTTAACTTAATTTATGTAAAAGAACTTAGAAGATTAATTTAAATTTTAAAAATTAATATTAAAAGATATTCTTTTAGGATTTCTGATTATTTGCTACAATATTAAAAACTAAAACCACACATCTGACTGTTTCGGGTGATTTAAATACTTAAATTTCCCGTCGGATGGAGGCTAACCCGAAACTTATTTAAACATGGCTGTTGTATCACTATCTGAAATGATGGAAGCTGGTGCCCATTTTGGGCATCAAACTAGACGTTGGAATCCCAAAATGTCTAAATATATATATTGTGCGAGAAATGGGGTTCATATTATTGATCTTGTTAAGACTGCTCTATGCATGAATAATGCTTATAAGTGGACAAGGAATGCAGCAAAAAGTGGAAAAAGATTTCTTTTTGTAGGTACGAAGAAGCAAGCATCAGATGTTGTTGCTCAAGAAGCTGTTAGATGTGGTGCTGCTTATGTGAATCAGAGATGGTTAGGAGGAATGCTTACTAACTGGACTACTATGAAAGCAAGAATAGAAAGATTGAAAGATCTTGAGAGAATGGAAAGTAGTGGGGCTATCGCTATGCGACCAAAAAAGGAAGCGGCTGTTTTGAGAAGAGAATTAGAACGCTTACAGAAGTATTTAGGCGGTCTTAAAGGTATGAGAAGATTACCTGATATAGTTGTTCTTGTAGATCAAAGAAGAGAATCTAATGCTGTTCTTGAAGCTAGAAAATTAGACATTTCTTTAGTTTCAATGTTAGATACTAATTGTGATCCTGATTTGTGTGAAGTCCCTATTCCATGCAATGATGATGCAGTGAGATCAGTTCAACTTATTTTAGGGCGACTTGCAGATGCAATTAATGAGGGAAGAAAAGGTTCTAACGATCAAAGAAAAAATTAATTTATTTTTAAACTTTAATAAAAACAAAAACATTATCTTTTTAAATGGGAAACATTACAGCAAAACTTGTTAAGGATCTTAGAGATAAGACTGGAGCAGGAATGATGGATTGCAAAAAGGCTTTAAACGAGACAGATGGAAATGTTGAAAAAGCCTTAGAATGGTTAAGGAAGAAAGGTATAGCAAGTGCAGAGAAGAAATCAGGAAGAGTTGCTGCTGAAGGTTCTATTGGCAGTTATATACATACGGGTTCAAGGGTGGGTGTTCTTTTAGAACTAAATTGTGAAACTGATTTTGTTGCTAGAGGAGATATATTTCAATCTCTTTTAAAAGACGTATCTATGCAAGTTGCTGCATGTCCAAATGTAGAGTATGTTTCTATTGATCAGATACCAAAAGATATAGTCGAAAAAGAGAAACAAATAGAAATGGGTAGAGATGATTTGTCTGGTAAACCAGAAAATATTAAAGAAAAAATTGTTGAGGGAAGAATAGCTAAAAGACTAAACGAGTTGGTCTTGCTTTCTCAACCTTACATAAAAGATAGTGCATTTACAGTTGAGGATCTTGTGAAACAAGCAGCAGCTAAAATTGGTGAAAATATCAAAGTTAGACGTTTTACTAGATATACATTAGGAGAGGGTATTGAAAAAAATGAGATGGACTTTGCTGATGAAGTCGCATCTTTAAAGTCAAACTAAAAAACTTGAGCAATAGTATCAAAGGTAGAAATTCAAAAGAAGTTACAATTCAGCTCAAGAGGGCTGAAACCCAAAAAAATATATTAATAAAAAATATTTATAAAGAATATGAGGCCTATTTTGATATCGTTAGAAAATCTATTCTTAGCTCTGCTAAAAAAGGTATAGCTGGAATTTATTCAAATTTTTCTATTAGTGATAAAGCATTACATTCAAAAGAATTAAATATATTTTTAAACAAAAATATTAGCCTGCTTATCAATTCAAAACTTCCATTTATAACTATTGAACAACTTAAGTTAGATGATATTAGTGATCCTACAAAACAGTTAGTAAATGCAAGTGTCATAAAAGAATTGGTAAAGCGAAAAGAATATCAAACAGTAAATATTGATTATGAGAATGAAAAAACTGCTAACGAATCCATTGAATTTCATTGCGATAACAATTTAAAAACATATGAATATTATGAAACTTTAAGTGAAGATGAAATTTCCTCTGTAAATTTAGATGAAAGTAGTTATTTAAATTCTTTTTCTAAAGAAATCAGTATTGAAAAGATTGAAGATGGGAAAGGGTTAGTTAATGCTTTCCTTGAATTAATAGAAGAAACAACTGATAATAAATTAATTGATTATGAAAAAATAAATGATCAGCCCCCTGATGTTTTTATCTCAAGTGATAATTTAAATATTTTTGAAATTATTGATAAATCATTTAGCAATTTTTTATTGAATCTTTCATATAAGATTAATTTAGAATTATTTAAAATAAAGTTAATAAAAAAAATTATAACTGAAGAAACTTTCAAATGTTTATCAATTAATAATTCTATAATTAAACATCCATATCCTTTTGTTATTAGATATGATTTGTATTCAGATAAGTTTCCTCCAATTAATAATAAGTCTTCTGATGTTTATTTGTTTAATATAACTAATGTTGAATTAGAATTTTATAACTTAGATCTTTCAATCTGTAGAAATAATATAAATGATTTAAAAAATAGGTTTAAATTATTAAATAAAAAGCAAAGATATTGGAAAAATAAGGAACTTGCCTCAAATAGTTCAAAGTAATTAAAATTTAAATTTATCTTGTTGATAAAGTGACTAATAATGAAGAATATATATATTTAATTAAGGATTGGATTAGACCCCTTCAAAAAGCTCTTACACTTGAATCAGAAAATAGATTTACTAATTTATTAGGTAAAAAACAACAATTTAATGATTATTTAAATAAGTCATTAAGTAATTTAGATAATTTGAAATTAACTAATGAATTTATTAAATTATTTGGTGAATTCTCAATTAAATATTCTGAATATAATGATTTAGACGTCAATCAAAGAAAAAGACTGGTAATTGATACTAGGAAAGCTCTACTGAAATTTGGTAAATCTATTGATTTAAATTACTCTAATAAAAATACAGACAGTTATTATTCAAAAGTCATAGATTCTAAACTGTCCTTAAACTCAGATATTGCATTAATAAAAAGTATAGGCAAGATTAATAAAAATAAGCTAAATGAATTAGGAATATATAATATAAAAGATATAATTAATTATTTTCCACGAACTTATTTAGATTATACGAATAGAGTTAAAATAATTAATTTAAAACCTGATAATTTATATACCTGTATTGCAACTATAAAAAAGTTTTACATTTATAAGAGTCCAAATAATAGTAATTTATCAATAATGAATATAGTGATATTTGATGAAACCTCCTCAATAAAAGTTACGAAATTTTTTTTAGGCAAAAGATTTAGATCTTATTCTTTTTTTTCTTCTCAGAAATCCCTATATATGCCAGGTACTAAATTAGCGATATCTGGTAAGGTCAAAGTATCTGAGTATGGGAAAAATTTTGTAGACCCGCAGATAGAAATTTTAAATACAAATGAAGAATCTTTCAATTTCTCTGGAAAGATTATGCCTTTATATTCACTATCAGAATCATTCTCTAATTTAAGTTTTATAAAATTAATTAAAAAAGTAATTATTTATTCAAAACAATATCCAGATCTACTTAATCAAAAACAACTTAACTCATTATCTTTAGTTTCAAAAAGTGATTCTTTAATAAATATTCATTTACCTATAAATCAGAATGCTTTGATTGAGTCAAAAAAACGATTGGTGTTCGATGAACTATTTTTATTGCAAATGAAGTTTTTATTAAGAAAAAGGAAGAATAATAAAAAATTAACTATTCAGAAATCTATTAAAAAGAATTTTTTACTTAAAGATTTTTTAAATAAAGTTCCTTTTCAATTAACAAAATCTCAGGAAAAAGTACTTGATGAAATTAAATCTGATTTATCAGGTTTAACACCTATGTCGAGACTACTACAAGGAGATGTTGGCAGTGGTAAAACTATTATTGCAATCGCATCTCTTTTAATTGAACTTGAAAAAGATCAACAAGGTGCATTAATGGTTCCTACTGAAGTACTTGCCTCACAGCACTATAAAAATTTAATACAATTCTTGAACCCACTTTTAGTTTCTGTAGAACTTCTTACAGGTAATACCCCACAGAAAAAAAGAAAAGAAATACTTACAAATTTAAAAATTGGAATGGTGGATATTCTCGTAGGTACACATGCATTATTTGAAGATAAAGTTGTTTTTAATTCATTAGGGATGGTAGTCATAGATGAACAGCATAGGTTTGGTGTTACACAAAGAAATCGATTACTTAACAAAGGAGATAATACTAATTTGTTATCCATGACTGCTACTCCCATACCTAGGACTCTCGCTTTGTCACTATATGGTGATTTAGATATTAGTCAGATTACAGAACTTCCCCCAGGAAGAGTCCCAATAACAACAAAAATTATTTCAGAAGAAGAGTTAAATATACTTTTTAAACGTGTTGAGAATGAGATAGATAACGGGAAGCAAGCTTATGTAATTTTGCCATTAATTGAAGATTCTGAAAAAATGAATTTAAGTTCTGCAAAAAAGATTTTTAAATATTTATCAGAGGAAATTTTTTTAAAAAATAAGGTTGGACTTTTACATGGAAAATTAAATTCTGAAGAAAAGAATAATGTCATTAATTCTTTTGTTAATAATGAAGTAAATATATTGGTTTCTACCACAGTTATTGAGGTAGGAATTGATGTACCTAATGCTTCAATTATGATTATTTATAATTCAGAAAGATTTGGTTTGTCTCAATTACACCAGTTACGAGGGAGAGTTGGGAGAGGATCCCATAAATCATTTTGTTACTTAGTAACTTCTGAAAACAATGGATTAGAAAATAAAAGGCTAAGTGTTTTAGAAAAATCTAATGATGGTTTTTATATCGCGGAAAAAGATTTGGAACTTAGAGGTCCCGGCCAACTCTTGGGATATAAGCAGTCGGGATTGCCCGATTTTGTTTTGGATAACTTACCAAATAATAAAGTTTTAATTGAAAAGGCTAGAGAAGAGGCTCAGAGGGTAATAAATGAAGATCCTGACTTAAAAAAAAATATTTTATTAAAAGATTTGCTAATCGACAATTCTGACAATAAATTTATTCATGATTTCTTAAATTAAAACGTTTAATTGTCAATTTTTAAATATATGCAAATATAAAATTAATAGACAAAGTTCATTGAAAATTTGGAATGAGATCCCAATTAAGGAGAATAAAGATAAATTAATTTCAATACCAAGTTGTTTTAAATTTATTAGTCCACATCCTTACTATGATCTAGGTGCTCCTTATAAGGAAAAAAAGTCCATTTGGAAATTAAGAGAAGAAGTTGTAAAGAGATTAATAAAAGTAAATGACTTTTTAAAATTAAAAAATAATAGTTTATCCCTTTTGATTTATGACAGTTGGCGACCTATCGAAGTTCAAAAATTTATGTTCAATAGAGCTTTTATTTTGGAATGTGAAAGGCTAGATATTGATGCTTCTGAAAAAGATATGGAACGATATCCCATAGTTAAAAAAAATGTTGAGAAATTTTGGGCTTATCCTTCGTTCGATGACAGATATCCACCACCACATTCAACTGGGGGTGCTTTAGATATCACTTTGGCCGATAAGTATGGAAATATTATAAATATGGGAAGTAATATTGATCAGATGGATGATAAATCAAAACCAGATTTTTACAATAATATTGATAATGTAGATGCAATAATCTGGAATGATAGAAGAAAGTTACTAAAAGAAATTATGATTAAATTTGAATTTGTTCAGCATCCAAATGAATGGTGGCATTTTAGTTATGGAGATCAACTATGGGCTTGGAAGAATAAAAAGACTTATGCTTTGTATGGGAAAATATGATTTTTAATTTATCTCGCTTAGTAACTTTGTAATGAAAGATTCCTTTTGATTGTTAATAAAATCTCCAAAATCTTTTTCGGCGCTGCTTTTTTTCCAAAATTTTAATAAAGGTTGAATGGTTTTTTCTAAATCATCAAGTTCCATTCTTTGCAAATATGGTTTAGCTAATCTTTGAAGGTTTTTACTTCCCCCCAGCCATAGTTGATATTTATTCTGCCCACTCCCAACAAGAGCTAATTCTGCCATATAAGGTCTTGTACATCCATTAGGACATCCTGTCATTCTAAATAATATTGTCTTTTCTATATTCATATCAGTTAATAGGTTTTCTATTCTAGTTAGAACTTCAGGTAAAATTCTTTCAGCTTCGGTCATGGCTAGACCACAAAGAGGGAGTGCTGGACAAGCTAGAGCATGTCTTTGAATTTCATTGATATCATTAAGATTGTCATATCCGATCTTTTTTAAGGCCTTTTTAATTTTGCTTTTGTTTTTATTAGGAATATTACAAAGCAAAATATCTTGATTAGGAGTAAGTCTTAAATTAAGGTCATTTTCTTCAACAAGATCTCTTATTAATGATTTTTTCTTTCCAGATAGCCTTCCTGATAATAAAGGGAGTCCAACAAAAAAATAATCTTCATTTTGTTTATGCCAACCTAGATAATCAATTAATTTATTCTCGGATTCTTTTCTTAAAGGCTTAATTTCTTTTCTAAAGTATTTATCTAAAAGTATTTTTTTAAACCATTTAATACCTTTTCTATGCAAAAGGTATTTCATTCTGGAATTTTTCCTTGATTTCCTATCTCCATAATCTCTTTGAATGGCAACGATACTTTGAATTAGTTCATATGTGTCTTCTTTTTCAACATAACCAAGTGGATCTGCAATTCTTGCAAAAGTCTCTTCATTATTATGAGTTCGCCCCATTCCTCCACCGATATAAAAATTACATCCTTCGAAGTCACCTTCTTTTGAGGTAAATGCAACTATTCCAATATCATTAGTGAGGAGATCAACTGAATTATCGCCTGGAACGGTAACTGCACACTTAAACTTTCTCGGAAGGTATGTAGATCCATATAGAGGTTCTTGTTTTGTCCCGCTAAAAACATTCTCTTTAAATTGTAATTTCCTATTCTCTTCAATTTCTTTATCTGGTTTTATTGTATATTCCAAATCGCCGTCAGCCCATAGTTCCAAAAAGGTTCCTTGTCCGGCTACTGGGGTTAAAAGATCGGCAACTTTTACTGCTAAAGTTCTTGCGTTTATGTATTCTGATGTTTCAAAAGGTGCAGCCGGAGCCATTACATTTCTATTTATGTCCCCACACGCAGCTAAAGTTGATCCCATTGAATTTACAATAGATTTGATCACTTCCTTTAAGTTATCTTTTCTTATCCCATGCATTTGGAAAGCTTGTCTAGTAGTTACCCTCAGTGTGCCGTTCCCAAGTTTGTCAGATAATTCATCTAAAGATAAAAATAACTTACCTGGTATTTCTCCTCCTGGACTTCTTAACCTAAGCATCATCTGCCAATCTTTACTTTTTCCAGGTTTCCTGTTCTCTCTATTATCTTGTTGGTAACTCCCATGGAATTTCAATAACTGAACAGCATCATTAGTAAAATGATCGCTTTCATTTTTTAATTCGCTTGCAAGTGGTTCCTTTAGAAAATCACTACCTTTCTTGAAATTTTCAAATTTAGATACTTCGAGACCATTTGCTAAACAAACTGTCTCTTGATTAACAAGTTCTTTTTTCTTTTTTACTTTTTCGACCTTGATCAAGGGACCAAAACATATCTCTTTTTATACATTAGCGAAAAGCTTATTTAACTGGTAGTAAATTATAGTTGTAATAGCTATAAATTATTCTTGTCTAAATATTTACTTGAGATAGGAACAGAAGAGTTACCAGCAAAATTTTCTCATTCTGTAATAAAACAAATTAACTCTCTTATAGAATTTGAATTTGATAAGAAACTTATCAAATTCAATAATATTATTTGCACCTCCACACCAAGAAGAATAGTTTTATTTCTAGATGGATTAGTTGATCAGGCAGACGATAAGACCGTAATAAGAAAAGGTCCAAAAGCTACTTCTGCATTTCTTAATGGCGTACCAACTAATGCTGCTATAGGTTTTGCAAATAGTTTAGGGATTAATATAGATGACTTAGAAATAAGAGAAACAGAAAAGGGTGAGTTTGTATTTGGAACAAAAATTGAGAAAGGAGAATCTACAAGATCTTCTTTATCTTCAATAATTCCTAAAGTAATAAAAAATTTGCAAGGCCCCCGATTTATGAAATGGGGATATGGAAGCTTTAAATTTTCAAGACCCATTAGATGGATAGTCTCACTTTACAACGACGAAATTCTTGATTTTGTTTTTGATGAATGTGATCCTAAGATTTCAATAGGCAACAAATCAAAAAGTCATAGATTAATTAATAAAGTTATTGAAATTCATTCTCCAGATAGTTATTTTGAATTAATTGCTAAGAGTGGAGTTTTTGTAAAAAGAGAAGAAAGAAAAGAAAAAATTGTTAATCTCATAAATCATGAATCTCAATTGGTAAATTTAGAGCCTGATCTATCTGATGATTTACTTAACGAATTAACTGATTTAGTTGAATCTCCTAATTTAATAACTAGTAACTTTGATAAGCAATTTCTTAATTTGCCTGTTGAAGTTCTTTCAACTGTAATGAAAAATCACCAAAGATATATTCCTCTTCTAAAAAAAGGTAGAACATTTTCTAAATTAGATTTGAGTTCTGAAAAAGTTATAAGTACAAATTTCTTTGTCTTATCTAATGGTCTAAGAGAATCTAATAATATTATTTCTAAGGGAAATGAAAAAGTATTAAGGGCTAGATTCTCTGATGCGAAGTTTTTTGTAGAAAGTGATAAAAAAGTTTCTTCTAAAGAAAGGAATGAAAAACTTAAAACGGTTTCTTATTTGAAAGGGATGGGTAATGTTTCTCAGAGAGTAAAACGAATTGAGGATACATCAGAAAAGATACTTAATTATTTAAATGATCAATCTTTAGACAGTGAAAAAACCAAGGAAGCTGCAAAATACTGTAAAAACGATTTGTGTAGTGATATCGTTTACGAATTTCCTGAATTGCAAGGGATAATGGGGGGGAAATACTTACGAAATGAAGGTTTTAGCAAAGAAATTTGTATAGCTGTAGCTGAACATTATTTGCCAGGTTTTTATAAAGATGATTTACCTTCTACAAAATATGGAGCTATTATTTCTATCTCTGACAAAATAGAAACTTTAATAAGTATATTTATATCTGGAAAAAGACCAAGTGGTTCCTCTGATCCTTATGCACTTAGAAGAAGTTTAAATGGGGTTATTCTAATTATTTGGCAATTCGAATTTTATTTAGATCTTGATAATATTTTTGAGGAACTTCTTGAATATTGGAAAATTTCATTACCAAAATTGAAATTCGAGAAAGAAAAAGTTTTAAATGACTTAATTGAATTTACTAATCAAAGAATTGTTAGCCATCTTGATGAACTATCAATAAGTAAAGATCTAATTAAAGCTACTTGTTTTATTGATTCATCATCTGAAAAAAAGATAATGAATATTTTGGATTTAAAAAATAGAATTAATACTATTAACAAACTTAAAGGGAAACCAGATTTTTCTAAAATTCAAAAAGTTATCTCAAGAGTTAGTAAATTAGCTGAAAGTGGAAATCTTAAAACAACCATTTTTTTATGCAAAAATTATGTAAATTCAGATTTATTTGAAAAAGAATGTGAACATAAGGTATTTGAATTTATCAAAGAATTAGAAGAAATTATTAAATTACCTAATTGGAATTATTCTCAACTATTTAAACTATTTGAGATTAATTCTAAAAATCTTGATGAACTTTTTGATAATGAGAGGGGTGTTCTGATAATGGCAGAAAACCCTGAAATTAGAAATAATCGTCTCAATTTATTAGGTTTGGTAAGGAACTACTCTTTAAAAATTGCTGATTTTACCCTTTTTAACTCTTAACTTTAATTCCACCTTTAATTGAATAGTTCTTTAACATTTTTTCTACTTCTTTTTCTTCTCTTACAGCACTTTTAACTGGTTTGTACTTTAATGGTGCTAGAGCTTTTCCTCTTAAAATTGATCCAAGAGTAAGCATGGTAAGTTTAATTTGCTGGAGAGGTTTCATCGCAACCACTCGTTTGTACAGGTAACTATCAAAAGTTAATCTTTGAACGTCCATATCATCACACATTTCTACAAAAGCTTCTCTAGCAGAATCATTCCTATAAAAAATATTTTGAAGAATTTCTAGTACCTTATAGGTTGTTCCATATTTTTTGTCCCATTTTTTTAAATAATTTTTTAAATCTTTTTCTGATGGAATTTCTTGCCCATTTTTTGAAGCTTCAACAATTTCTTCAGCACACATTCTCCCACTTTTCGCAGCAAAATAAATACCTTCTCCAGAGCTCTTTGTGACATATCCAGCTGCATCACCTACCAAAGCCATTCTTCCTACAACTCTTCGAGGTCTTGGATGCTCAGGAATAGGATGTGCTTCAACTTTTATAACTTCACCATTCACAAGCCTTTTTTTTGCTCTATTCCTTACTCCTTCTTGAAGTCCTTTTATTAGGGATTGGTTTTTTTGCATTGTGCCTGTCCCTACTGCGACATGATCATATTTAGGAAATACCCAACCATAAAAATCAGGAGAAACATCTGTTCCTACATACATCTCAGCGAGATCTTCGTAGTAACTCATTTCTTCTTTAGGCAATTTAATTCTTTCTTGGAATGCAATTGCTACTTTGTAATCGCCAGCATCCATAGCTTTAGCAACTCTGCTGTTTGCGCCGTCAGCTCCAATTAGGAGATCTACAGTTAAATCTTTAAGTTCTCCTTTCTTGTCTCCAGAAGAAAAATCTGAATATGAAAGTTTGTATGGACCTTGATTATCGTTCCCAGTATCAATTGAAGTAACTAATCCATTAATTAATGTTGCCCCAAGTTCAGAAGCTCTGTTTCTCATAAATGCATCCATTACCTCTCTTCTGCACATTCCTATATATTCATTATCACTTTTGCCATAGACATTATCTAAGCTAATATCAACTTCTCTATTAGAGGGAGATATCATTTTCATATGTCTTACTTTTCTATCTATAATAGTTTCTGGCAAGTCAAATTCCTCAACCATACAGAGAGGAATGGCTCCTCCACAAGGTTTTGCATTATCTAATTTTCTTTCAAAAAGCCAAGTTTTTATACCAGATTTAGCAAGTATTTCAGCAGCACATGAACCACTTGGCCCTCCACCGATAACAGCAACTCTCAACATATCAAAAAAAAATTGTATCCTATTAAAAAACTACATCAATTTTCTTATAAAAGTGCATTTCGTAAATTAATAGTTAATATCGAAATATCTTTGGAATTAATAATTTTATATTGAAAAAAAAGAATCCTATAAATGAAGATATTGAGATACAAGTAGCTGAAAGAATAAACTTAAATGAAAATAATTTTAAATTCAAGAAATATTATTTATTTATAGCTTTTTTTCTAATATTTTTATTACCTTTTATTGGCTTGGAAATTATTAGTAATTTTAAATTAAATCTCTCTTGGGTTAATAACGCTAAAAAATTTGTAAATAATGATCTTAGTATTTTGGGCCATTTACCCTACAAGGAAATTTCAAAAGAAAAATTGGTTTCTATTGAACCTAATATTGAAGTCCATATTGATATGAGTGAATCTCTTCTTAAAATGAGGGAGGATGCTATAAAAGATGGAATATATTTGGTATTCCTTAGTGGTTATAGATCAATAAATTTGCAAAAAGAAATTTTTTATTCATTAAAATCCATCAGAAATCAGATTGCTGCTGAGAGGGCTAAGGTCTCAGCACCTCCTGGATATTCTGAGCACAGTACTGGCTTTGCTATTGATATTGGAGATGCTGATAAAAGAGAAACAGACTTTGAAGTTCAATTTGAGAACACGGATGCTTTTAGATGGCTTAAAAAAAATGCAGCTAAGTACCACTTCAAATTATCTTTCACACAACATAATAAGAATGTTGATTATGAGCCTTGGCACTGGAGATATGAGGGATCGATTGAAGCACTTAAAGTTTTTGAAGCATCAAATAGGAATTTGAAAAAGCTACAAAATTGAAACACTAATAACAATTTTTTATATGATTTTCAAAGTCTTATGGGCAAATCTTTCAGAATAAGCATTCTTTGAGTTAGCCTTAATATATTAATTATTGGTTTGCAAGTTTTTAGATGTCAGCTTCTATTAAAGAAATAAGAAATGTAGCAATTATAGCCCATGTAGATCATGGAAAAACAACCCTAGTCGATGCATTATTATCTCAATCTGGAATATTTAGAGATAACGAAGTAGTTCCAACTTGTGTAATGGATTCTAATGATCTCGAGAGAGAAAGAGGTATAACAATACTTTCAAAAAATACGGCTGTTAATTATAAAAACACGAGAATCAATATTATCGATACACCTGGACATGCTGACTTCGGAGGAGAGGTTGAGAGGGTTTTGGGCATGGTTGATGGTTGTTTATTAATCGTTGATGCTAACGAGGGTCCAATGCCACAAACAAGGTTTGTATTAAAAAAAGCTTTAGAAAAAGGTCTTAGGCCTATAGTTTTTGTAAATAAAATTGATAGGCCTAGAGTAGTCCCAGAAATTGCGGTGGATAAAGTTCTTGATTTATTCCTTGAGTTAGGTGCAGATGATGATCAATGTGATTTTCCTTATTT
>NZ_CBFHHZ010000005.1:53171-99670 GCF_965655815.1 Prochlorococcus sp.
AAGGGTAAAGTAAGTAAACTTTTAGGATTCGAAGGATTACAAAGAATTGATATTAATGAGGCCTTCGCAGGAGATATTGTTGCAGTTTCAGGTTTTGATGATGTAAATATTGGAGAAACGATTGCTTGTCCTGATTCTCCTCATCCACTTCCTTTAATTAAAGTTGACGAACCTACACTAAACATGACATTTGTTGTGAATGATTCTCCATTTGCGGGTAAAGAAGGGAAATTCGTTACGAGCAGACAATTAAAAAATAGATTAGAGAGGGAATTATTAACTAATGTAGCCCTAAGAGTTGAAGAAACCGATTCTCCAGATAGATTTTCTGTCTCTGGGAGAGGTGAGCTTCATTTAGGGATTTTAATTGAAACAATGAGAAGAGAAGGTTTTGAATTCCAAATCTCGCAACCACAAGTTATTTTTAGAGAAATTGATGATGTTCAATGCGAACCCATAGAAACATTAGTCTTAGATGTTCCAGAAGTAGCGGTTGGCTCTTGTATTGAAAAACTGGGATCAAGAAAAGCTGAGATGAAAAACATGCAGACAAGTTCAGATGGAAGAACCCAGTTAGAATTTCTTGTACCATCAAGAGGACTTATAGGCTTTCGTGGTGAATTTGTTCGAATAACTAGAGGTGAAGGAATTATGAGTCACTCTTTTTATGAATATAAACCTAAAGCTGGAGATTTTGAAACGAGAAGAAATGGTGTACTTATTTCTTTTGAAGAGGGTGTCGCTACTTTCTATGCTTTAAAAAATGCGGAAGATAGAGGTGTTTATTTTATCAAACCAGGAGTGAAAGTTTATAAAGGTATGATTATTGGCGAGAATAATAGGTCACAAGATTTAGAGTTAAATATCTGTAAAACAAAGCAATTGACTAATATGAGATCTGCTGGAGCAGAAGAGTTAGATACTTTACAATCTCCTGTTGATATTACACTCGAGCGAGCTCTTGAATATATAGGTCCTGATGAAATGTTAGAGGTGACGCCTGATTCTATAAGAATGAGGAAATTAAATAAGAAGAAGGCAATGAAAAAATAAAATATTATGAGAGAAGAAGATATTAAAAGTTTTGAGGATGCTTTTTTTGATGCTTTAAATCTCTTTAATAATCAAAAATGGTATGAAGCTCATGATGCCTTTGAGGACATATGGAATACTCTTGAAGGAGATGAGAGACAAATAATACAAGGAATACTTCAAGTATCTGTCTCTCAATTTCATTTAAGTAAAGGGAATCTAAATGGAGCAACTATATTATTGGGAGAAGGCTTAGGTAGGATAAAAAACAGAACTAATATTGATTTAGGAATAGATCTAGTATCTTTTTGCAAATGTCTTGATGAATTATTAAGAAAACTTCAATATAAAGAGGAATTAACTAAAAATGATAAACCTTACCTACTGATAAAAGAGCAAAATGAATTTTGAAATAAAAAACGTATTTCTGACTATCGAAGGTAAATCCATAGTTAATGATGTGTCTATAAAGGTTTTCCCAGGCGAAATTGTAGGTTTAATGGGACCAAATGGTGCAGGTAAAACATCTACTTTTAATCTTGCGGTTGGCAATTTAAAACCTGATAAGGGAGATATATTAATGAATAGCAAATCTATAAAAAATTTACCTTTGCCTAGTAGAGCAAAACTTGGTTTAGGATATTTAACTCAAGAAGCAAGTATCTTTAGAGATCTAACAGTTAAAGAAAATATTGACTTAGCATTAGATAATTCATTTTCTAGTAGAGCAATAGTAAGAAATAAGAGAGAAAAAATAATAAATGAATTTAATCTGAATAAAGTTGTTGATAATTATGGTTATCAATTATCAGGAGGGGAGAGAAGACGTTGTGAAATAGCAAGAGCTCTATCAGTTGGTAGACAAGGACCTAAATATTTACTTTTGGATGAACCTTTTGCAGGGATCGACCCATTAGCTGTAAATGATTTAAAAAAACTTATTATTAAACTTAGTGATAATGGAATGGGAATTCTTATAACAGATCATAATGTAAGAGAGACTTTATTAATTACAAGTAAATCTTATGTTTTAAGTGAAGGAAAGATACTTGCGCATGGATCATCTGATGAACTTGCAAATAATCAAATAGTGAAAAAGTTTTATTTGGGGGATGATTTTCAGCTTTAAGTACTTAATTAAGAAATAAATTTAAATTAAAATAATTGATAAAATCATGAATTTTTTATATTTTTTATTATTTTATAATTAAGTAAACTTATACAGTTTTATATTTTACTAATGATATTTGATGGTTTTATCAAAAATTTTATTTACGATCCAGTATCTTTTATAGGCATTTTAATTTTTTATTTTTTATTAATTAATTTGCCTATTTCTCTAATAGCGTTATTTAATAAAAAATCCTCTTCTTATGTGCGACTAATTACAATCTTAATTAATCTCTTTATAGCTTTACAGCTTATCTCAAGATGGATAATCTCTGGACATTTCCCAATAAGTAATTTATATGAATCTCTTTATTTCTTAGTTTGGGGTATAACTTTAGGTCAATTATTAGTTGAGAAAGAATACTCGACTCCGATAATCCCGGCAATAGCAATACCTATTGAACTTTTAACTATAGCTTTTGCTTGCTTTGTTTTGCCTGAAGATTTAAAGCTATCATCTAATCTTGTCCCAGCATTAAGATCAAGTTGGTTAGTTATGCATGTAAGCGTAGTCATGCTAAGTTATGCCGCCCTTATCATTGGCTCTTTACTATCAGCTTCTGTACTCTTTATCAATAATAGTCAACCTCTTCAACTTAGAAGTAGTTCTATAGGTGTAGGCGGTTTCAAAATATCTGATTCATACTCGACCAACAATGTCATTGAGCCTATAAATTTTTCTCATTCTGAGGAATTAGATACTCTTAGTTATCGATCTATATTAGTAGGATTTGTTCTTCTCACTCTTGGCTTAATTACTGGAGCTATCTGGGCTAATGAAGCTTGGGGAACTTGGTGGAGTTGGGATCCTAAGGAGACTTGGGCTTTCATTTCTTGGTTATTTTATGCTGCCTATTTGCATATGAGAATAAGTAGGGGTTGGCAAGGTAGAAGACCAGCATTACTTGCTACTTCTGGCTTTTTTGTCGTACTAATATGTTACATCGGAGTAAATTTCTTAGGTGTAGGTTTGCACAGTTATGGTTGGATATTTGGAATATTTAATTTGTTTTAAATTCCAGTTATTAAGGCTCTGAAATTATCTTTCCATTTTGCGCATCTAGAGCAACTGACCTTAATTCATCACAACCCTCTTTTAATGTTGGATAAGCAAACATCCCACTTCCTGCAATAAAACAATTCGCACCAGCTTCTGCACATTGCGAAATGGTCCAATTTGCTTTTATTCCGCCATCAACTTCAATATCTACATTTAAATTCTTTTCAATTACGAAGTGTCTAATTTTTCTTATTTTATTTAACATTGTTGGTATGTAAGCTTGCCCACCAAATCCTGGATTAACGGTCATTACTAAGACATGATCAACCATATCCATAATGTTTTCAATCATTTCAAATGGCGTATGAGGATTTAATGCAACCGATGGTGATCCTCCAAGATCTCTTATCTTGCCAAGAACTCTATGAAGGTGAACATTAGCTTCAGCATGAGCTATGACAACTCCAGGCTCTCCATTAGGACCTCTAGTGGCTTTTACATATGCCTCAAGCATGGTTTCACAATTATATTGGCTTACCATTAATTGAGTCTCAAAAGGAACTTCGCAATATTTTCTACATGCAGCAATCATTTCAGGACCAAATGTAAGATTTGGTACAAAATTTCCATCCATGACATCAAATTGAATACGGTCAACACCTGCTTCTTCAAGATCTTTAACGCATGCACCCATATTTGCCCAGTCTGCTGGTAGTACGGAAGGAATTATTTGAATTGGTCGATTAACACCTACTGAATTTTTAGAGTTAGTTTCTGGCATTTTATTTTTAAAATATTTAATAAAGATACTATATTTGGTTGCTTATTCCTAATTTCAAGTCACGGCCTGATAAAGTAACACCTGCAAAGAGTTAAAATAAGCTAATTAGCAAATTAATTCTTATAAAAAAGGCATTTTTTATGAGAATATGTTTTAAACCTCTTAGAAAATCTTTTAAAATTTAATTGTGAATCAAACTTTAATTCAAGAAATTCTCGAAGTAGTCGAGCAAGCCGCAATCGCATCAGCGAAACTTACAGGTTTAGGTCAGAAAGACGAAGCTGATGCAGCTGCTGTTGAAGCAATGAGGTTGCGTATGGGCAAAATTGAGATGAAAGGAAAAATTGTAATAGGTGAAGGTGAACGTGACGAAGCACCAATGTTATATATCGGGGAAGAGGTAGGTAGTGGAAACGGTCCAGGGGTTGACTTTGCTGTAGACCCTTGTGAAGGAACTAATCTATGTGCTAACAACCAAAGAGGATCCATGGCAGTATTAGCTGCTTCGGACACTGGGGGGCTTTTCAATGCACCTGATTTTTATATGAATAAATTAGCAGCTCCTCCAGCGGCAAAAGGAAAGGTAGATATTAGGAAATCAGCTACTGAGAATTTAAAGATTTTAAGTAATTGCTTAGATCTAGCGATTGATGAACTTACTGTAGTAGTTATGGACAGAGCAAGACATAAAGGTTTGATCAAGGAGATTCGAGAATGTGGAGCAAAAATTCAACCAATTTCTGATGGAGACGTTCAAGCTGCAATTGCTTGCGGATTTGCAGGTACAGGGACTCATTGCTTAATGGGTATTGGAGCAGCTCCAGAAGGTGTTATTTCTGCCGCTGCCATGAGAGCTCTTGGTGGACATTTTCAAGGACAGTTAGTTTATGACCCTGCAATTGCGCAGACCTCTGAATGGGCCAACTATACAAAAGAAGGGAATATCAAACGTTTAAATGAAATGGGAATTACTGATATTGACAAAATCTATGAGGCCAACGAACTTGCATCAGGAGAAAATGTGATCTTTGCAGGAAGTGGAATTACTGATGGATTATTATTTGATGGAGTCAAATTTGAAAAAGACTGCACTAGAACCAGTAGCCTTGTAATAAGTACATTAGATAGTACTTGTAGATTTACAAATACAATACACATGAAAGATGGTGCTAAAAGTATTAGCCTTTAATATTTCAATTTAATTTTATGCATATTGTTGTCGTCGGACTAAGTCATCGCACGGCACCTGTCGAAGTGCGCGAGAAGTTAAGTATTCCTGATCAATCGATTTCAGAATCATTAAAAACTCTGAGTATCAATTCTGATATTTTAGAAGTTTCTATTTTAAGTACTTGTAATAGGTTAGAAATATACGCTCTTGTTAAAGAGATAAATATTGGTATTTCAACTATTAAAGAATTTTTAACAGATTACTCGAGCGTAAATTTTGAAGACCTAAATCCTCATCTTTTTGACTTTAGACAAGAGGAAGCTGTTTTACATTTAATGAAAGTCTCAGCTGGATTAGATAGCTTAGTTTTGGGCGAAGGGCAAATACTCTCGCAAGTTAAAAAAATGATGAGATTAGGTCAGGAGAATCAATCTACTGGGCCAATTCTTAATAGGTTATTAAGTCAATCAGTTAGTGCCGGGAAAAAAGTTAGATCTGAAACAAATTTAGGAACTGGTGCTGTTTCAATTAGTTCAGCTGCTGTAGAACTGGCTCAATTAAAAATTGGACAGGATCATGGTGTTGATGGGCTCGTTAGTTTGAAATCAGAAAAAGTTCTAGTTGTTGGAGCTGGAAGGATGAGTAGACTTTTAATAACTCATTTGAAATCTAAAGGATGCCATAAGCTTACTCTTTTAAATAGAAATATTGATAGAGCAGTTAATCTTGCAGGAGATTTCCCAGACCTTGAAATAAATTGCAAGAGTTTAAATGAATTGGATGAAAATATATCTTTAGCCTCTCTTGTCTTTACAAGTACTGCCTCTGAAAAACCTTTTATTGATTTAGCAAGAGTTGAAAATATTAGTTTAAATAACAAACTTAAATTTATTGATATAGGTGTTCCAAGAAATATATCAAATGATGTTAAGCATCATGCTTCTATAGAGTCTTTTGATGTTGATGACTTGGAGGAAGTTGTTTCTAGAAATCAAGAATTTAGACAAAAAATAGCAAAAGAGGCTGAATCTTTAGTTAAAGATGAAAGAATCATTTTTTTGGAGTGGTGGGCTAGTTTGGAAGCAGTTCCAGTTATAAATAAATTAAGATCTGATTTGGAATTAATAAGAAAAGAAGAGTTACAAAAGGCACTTAGTAGAATGGGACCTGATTTTTCTGCTCGAGAAAGGAAAGTTGTAGAGGCTTTAACTAAAGGGATTATTAATAAGATTCTTCACACACCAGTCACTAAATTGAGAAGTCCTCAGTCAAGAGATGAAAGACAAGCATCATTAAAAATTGTTGAAAAATTGTTTTCTTTGGTAGATGATGAACAAAATTTTTAAAAATAACTGACTTTATATTAAGTTTTTCATTAGATTTTTCTAAATACCTTTGTAAAGTGGCCATTCCCATTTTTAAATTTGCACATAATCAGTTAATTTTAATAGTTGAGTATACCTCCATTAAATTGAATGAAGCGTGTGTTGGCAATCATCCTCGGAGGAGGAAAAGGTTCTAGGCTTTATCCCTTAACAAAAATGAGGGCTAAACCTGCGGTTCCTTTAGCAGGTAAATATCGTTTGATTGATATCCCAATTAGTAATTGTATTAATTCTGGGATTAATAAAATGTACGTTTTAACTCAGTTTAATAGTGCTTCTCTTAACAGACATATTGGGAGAACCTACAATTTAAGTGCTCCTTTTGGGCAAGGATTTGTGGAAGTACTAGCTGCTCAGCAGACTCCTGATAGTCCAAAGTGGTTTGAAGGTACTGCTGATGCAGTAAGAAAGTATCAATGGTTATTCCAAGAGTGGGATGTGGATGAATATTTAATATTATCTGGTGATCAGCTTTATAGGATGGACTATAGTTTATTTGTCCAACACCATAGAGATAATAAAGCTGATTTAACAGTAGCTGCTTTACCTGTTGATGAATCTCAGGCTGAAGGTTTTGGCCTTATGAGAACAGATGATTTGGGTAATATTAAAGAATTTAGTGAAAAGCCAACCGGTGAGAAATTAAAATCAATGGCGGTTGATACCTCTAAGTTCGGATTAACTAAGGAATCAGCACAAGAGAAACCGTATCTTGCCTCGATGGGAATTTATGTTTTCAGTAGAAAGACACTTTTCGATCTCTTAAATAAGTTCCCTAGTTATACAGATTTTGGTAAAGATATAATTCCTGAGGCATTAAGTAGAGGCGATACATTAAAGAGTTATGTTTTTGATGATTACTGGGAAGATATAGGAACTATAGGAGCATTTTTCGAATCAAACTTAGCACTAACACAACAACCAAAACCTCCGTTTAGTTTTTATGATGAAAAATTTCCTATATATACTAGGCCTAGATATCTTCCTCCATCAAAACTTGTAGATGCTCAAATTACTGATTCAATAGTTTGTGAAGGAACTATTTTGAAATCTTGTAGCATCTTGCATTGTGTTTTAGGTGTGAGAAGTAGAATTGAAAGCGATTCTGTTATTGAAGATACTCTTGTAATGGGATCTGATTTTTTTGAATCGCTAGAAGAGAGGATTGAATTAAGAAAAGGTGGTGGTACTCCTCTTGGAGTAGGGGAAGGTTCAACTATAAAAAGGGCAATTCTTGATAAGAATGCAAGAATTGGGGATAACGTGGTGATAGTAAATAAGGATAGAGTAGAAGAAGCAGATAAACCAGACCTTGGATTTTATATAAGAAATGGAATCGTTGTTGTAGTTAAAAATGCAACTATTGCTAACGGAACAATTATTTAATTTAGTTTTTCGATCATTTTTCGCTGACATAAGTAATGTTTTTTAAGCAATTTCTCTAAGTTGCATGCAATATATATTTATTGCGTTTTTTATTTTTTATGTCCAAGGCACATTTTGGTTTAATCGGTCTTGGAGTTATGGGGGAGAATTTAGTTCTTAATGCAGAAAGGAACGGATTTTCTAGTGTAGTTTTTAATAGAACCTATTCAAAAACTCAAGAATTCTTAGAAGGTAGAGGTTTAGGAAAGAATGTAGAAGGAGCTAAAACACTTCAAGAATTTGTGAATAAACTTGAGAGACCAAGAAGAATTTTAATGATGGTTAAAGCCGGGGCAGCTACAGATGCTGTTATTGATAATATTTCTGAATATCTTGAAGAAGGTGATTTATTAATTGATGGAGGTAATTCTCAGTTTAAAGATACTGAAAGAAGAGTTGCGACTCTTGAAAGTAAAAGCTTTGGATATATAGGAATGGGTGTCTCTGGAGGGGCTAAAGGAGCCTTGGAGGGGCCAAGCATGATGCCTGGTGGAACTAAAGCCTCTTATGACGCTATAGAAAGTTTATTGACTAAAATGGCTGCGAAAGTAGAAGACGGTCCTTGTGTAGCTTATGTTGGACCCGGTGGTTCAGGCCACTTCGTTAAAACTGTTCATAATGGTATTGAATATGGCATTGAGCAAATTCTTGCAGAAGCATATGACCTTATGAAAAGAGTCAAAAATATGAATGGATCACAAATGGCTGAGGTTTTTGGTCTTTGGAATAATACTGATGAATTGGCATCTTATCTTGTAGAAATAACGCAGATATGTTTAAACACCAAAGATGAACTAACAGGCGAAGATGTTGTGGAAAAAATATTGGATAAAGCTGGCCAAAAAGGTACTGGATTGTGGACTGTTGTTAGTGCCTTAGAACTGGGCATATCAGTTCCCACTATTTATGCATCATTAAATGCAAGGGTTATGAGTTCTCTTAAGGTTCAACGTAGTGAAATCGAGAAAACAATTCCGATGGAAGCTATTGAAGATTTTGATTTAGGAGAAATCTCTAATGGTATGAAACCTTTGTTTGATGCAGTCGTTCTTGCTACTATTGCTAGTTACGCTCAAGGGATGGATATATTAAGTGAAGCTTCATCAGTTTATAATTATGAGCTAAATATGCCATCTATTGCTCAAATATGGAAAGGTGGTTGCATTATTAGATCAAAATTATTAAAAAAGATTCAAGATGCATATCAAAAAGATCCAAATTTGAAGAATCTAATTTTTGATGATTGGTTCAACAACGAAATTTCTACAAGAATTGATAATTTAGCAAGTGTCGTTTCTTCTTCAACTAAGGCTGGTATTCCAGTGCCTTGTTTATCAAGCACTTTAGATTATTTAAATAGTTACAGAACAAACAGACTCCCTCAGAATTTAGTTCAAGCCATGAGAGATTGTTTTGGCTCACATACTTACGAAAGAGTTGATAAGGAAGGAAGTTTTCATACTGAATGGATGAAATGATTGAACAATCTTATGGTGGATACAAACTTTACATATATAAAGATAAACTTGAACTCTCATCTAATGTCTCTAATTTTATAGAAAATCAAATTGTTCAAAAGTTAAAAATTAAAGACAGATTTCAATTTTGTGTAAGTGGTGGTTCAACTCCTAAATCTGTATATCAATTACTTTCAGAAAGAGATATTGAATGGGAGAAGGTTGATATTTTTTTAGGTGATGAGAGGTGTGTTGATCCAAAATCTGAATTAAGTAACTCTCTGATGATAAAAAATTCCTTGCTAACTAAATATGGTTCTAAAGCCTTCTTTTATGAGATTTTTAGTGATAAAAAAGTTGACGATAATATCTCTAAAAATTTATTAATTTCTAAATTAAATGAAAAATGTAATGGTAAACCTCCATCTTTTGATTTAACTTTATTAGGCCTTGGAGATGATGGTCATACCGCTTCATTATTTCCATATCAGAAAGATAATAATGCTGATGATTTAGTGATTTTTAATGAGGGTAAGGGGCTTAAAAGAATTTCTCTAACACCTAAAGTACTCTCTGCTTCTTCAAATATAATATTTTTAGTTAGTGGTGCTTCTAAACAATTAGCACTCCAGAGGTTATTGGATAAAGATGAATCTCAAGAAAGGACTCCCTCTAAACTAATTAAATCAAGTAACCAGATATCAATATTTTGCGATGAAGAATCTTCAAAAGAATTATCAATTTAGTTAAAGTCTATATTAGATCTAAACTAATTAATGAGTAATAAAAAAGTTTTATTCCAGAAAAAAGAGTTTGAAGGATGGAAAACCTTAAACGATACGGTTATGGGTGGTTCAAGTTCAGCTTATTGCGAAAATACAAATTCTGGGTTGCTATTAAAGGGAAATATCATAGAGAAAGCTGGTGGCTTTGTTAGTTGCAGATCATCGATATATAAACCTTCATTAGATATTAACGAGTATCAATCTTTTGAATTAAAAATAGATGGTCAAGGAAGAACCTTTAAATTTGCAGTCGCATGCGAAGATGACATCCTTGGCCTGACAGAATTTATTCCTGGTGGTCTGAGATGGATAAAATCTTTTCCTACTAAAAAATTTGGAACAACTAAGATAGAAATTCCTTTTAATTCTCTTAATCCATCAGTAAGAGCTAATAAGGTCCGTTTCCCTTTCAAATTCAAACCATCAAAAATTAAGAGATTACAACTGCTGCATTCAAAATTTGGAGATGATGGTCTACTTAATGATGGATTCAAATCGGGTCCAATAAAAATCTTAATAAAATCAATCAGTGTTCTTTGAAGATTTTGATAATAAATTTAATACTTTAATTGCTAAGTCTGCAGATTTAACAAATAAACCTTTTCTGCACTCAGTAGTAAATATTAATGGCGAATATGAAAGAGATAATGAGGATATTGATTTAACTGTAAATATTTTATGTAGAGATAATGAAGGGAAAAGATTAGATATCTATGATCTTGAGTTGGAACTTTTTAGATCAAATAGTGAATTAGTTTTAGTTATTTCAAAGCTGAACTTTCCTGATGAACCTATTTTATGGAGTGGTGTAAAAACAATATGGATGAATAGTAATGATGGCAAAAAATGCTCTCCACCAAAATATAGTTCAAGATTGGAGAACCTTGCTACGAGGATAAAAAATCTTATTACCTAGAAAAGGCTATTTGGATATTATTCTTCCAAATCTGTAACGGCTCCTAGGCTTGAGGTGCTAACAATTCTTGCATATTTAGAAAGAACTCCTTTTTTATATTTTTTACTAGGCTTTTCCCAGTTAATTCTTCTTATTTCTAATTCCTCATCAGATAGTTCAACTTCGATTAATTGGTTTGTCGCATCAACAGTTATTAAATCCCCTTCTTTTATTAACGCTATATTTCCTCCAACTGCTGCCTCTGGCGCAATATGACCAACAACTAGGCCATAGGTGCCTCCACTAAATCTACCATCAGTTATTAGAGCTACTTTTTCTCCCAGGCCTTGCCCAACAATTGCCGATGTTGGTGCCAACATTTCTCTCATCCCTGGTCCGCCCACAGGACCTTCATTTCTTATGACAACAACATTACCAGCTTTAATATCATTATTCAAAATTGATTTGAGACAATCCTCCTCACTCTCAAAAATGCGAGCAGGTCCTTTTAATACAGGATTCTTTATTCCACTAATTTTGGCTACACAACCTTCCGAGGCTAAGTTACCTTTTAGAATCGCTAAGTGACCTTTTTTATAAAGCGGATTATCAATATCTCGAATGACATCCTGATTCTCTGGAGGTTTATCTGGAATATCTTTTAAGGATTCAACTATTGTTTTACCCTCTATGTTTCTACAATTACCATGTATTAAACCTGCGTTTAGAAGTATTTTCATAACTTGTGGGATTCCACCTGCTTTATGAAGATCGACTGTTACGTATTTACCGCTGGGTTTTAAGTCGCAAATTACAGGTACTTTTTGTCTTATTCTTTCGAAATCATCAATATTGATATCTATGCCTGCTGTATTTGCTATTGCTAATATATGGAGAACGGCATTAGTTGAACCTCCAATTGCCATAATGACAGATATTGCATTCTCAAATGATTCTTTAGTCATGAGAGTTAAAGGTCTAATGTCTTTTCTAATTGCATCAACTAATATTTCAGCACTTTTTTCAGCGCTAACTTCCTTCTCGTAATCTTCAGCTGCCATTGTTGAACTATACGGAAGACTTAAACCCAAGACTTCTATAACGGCAGACATAGTGTTAGCTGTAAACATTCCGCCACAACTTCCAGCTCCTGGGATACAATTTTTTTCAACTTCAATTAATCTCTTTTCATTTATTTTCCCAGAAGTTAATTGCCCAACAGCTTCAAATGCACTGACAACTGTAAGATCCTCACCATTTAATTTGCCAGGTTTTATTGTCCCTCCATAAATAAATATGGATGGGATATTCATTCTTGCAATTGCAATCATTGCTCCTGGCATATTTTTATCACAACCTCCAATAGCTAAAACCCCATCCATACTTTGCGCATTGCATGCTGTTTCGATTGAATCAGCTATAACCTCTCTTGAAACTAGGGAATATTTCATCCCCTCTGTTCCCATAGAGATTCCATCACTTACGGTGATGGTTCCGAACATCTGAGGCATTCCCCCTGCTTCTCTTATTGACTCTTCAGCTTTTAGGGCTAACTTGTTTAACCCCATATTGCATGGTGTGATAGTACTAAATCCGTTAGCAACTCCAATAATGGGTTTAGTAAAATCTTCATCACTAAAACCAACAGCTCTTAACATTGATCTGTTGGGAGATCTTTGGACACCTTGAGTTATTGCAGATGATCTTAATTTATTCATATGATTTGAGAACCTTTTTTATTTTATTGTCCTAACTCCTCAAGTTGCCTCCTTACATCAGCAATTGCAGAATTAAGCTCTTCAACTTTCTGCTCTAATTTATCCCCTTCAACGTCTTTAATGTTTTCGTTAGTGTCAATAGCCTCTGAACCATCTTGAATTCTAGATGAATACATCATTGCTTTTTGTTTCTTTTCTTCTTTTCTTTTATCTGCTTCGGAAATTAACCACCATGCCAAACCTGCTGCTCCGATAAAAGCCCCACTTATTAAAGATAAAAAATTATTTGAAGACGAATCTCTATATTCAGACATTGGTAATTAATTTCTATTTACATTATATCTTAGTTCTTATCTGAAAATATAGTACTCAAACGCAATAAAGGGTTTCCAATTCCGGGCTTCAACAAATTTGAATTTTCGTCTTCTTCATCAATACAAGATGTATATATAACTTGTTGAGGAAATATCTTTGCAACTTCATTTAGACCTTTATTGCTGCAAATGGATGATATTAATAAAATCCTATTAGATTCAACCCCTAATCTTTTTAAGTTAATAAGAGTTTCGATTGGATTTGATTTCATCTTTATTTGATCTGAATAAACCATAACACCTACATTTTCTTCGATCTTTGTTGGTAATTCTCCTAACAAAAGAGTTGAATTGGGGATCACTTCTTTTGCTCCGTACCATAGGGATAATCCTTCAGGCATTATCGCTATTACTTTTATTGGGTAATCATTATTTATAAACACACCTTCTGCCTCTCCATGATCTGTTTTTATCGACTCTTTTTTATATGGAAGCCAATCTCTTAAAGCTTCATAAGTAAGCCATTTTCCTAATTGTTCATAGCCAGTTGAATATAAAATATTAGGAGTATTTTTCTCTCTTAAAATTGAAAGCCAATGTTTTATTAATGGATGAGGAGGAACAATAACCTTTAGTGACATTGCCATATATTTTCCTTTAAGATGGTAATACAAACTTTAAAACCCTAGATCTAAAATACATTTTTATTATGATTAAATCAATTAATTTTCCTTCCCTCAAGAATGCTTTAATAACTATATTGTTTATTGGAATCCTATTTTTTAATTTTGTAAACTCTGCTTGGGCTAAACGACCCCCAGAAATAAGAAACCAGCAAGACCTTGATCTAGAGGAAGATATGCATGGTCAAGATCTTAGTGGGAATGAATTTGTAAAGTTCAATTTAAATGGATTTGATTTTAGTCAAAGTAACTTGGAGGGCGCAGTTTTTAATAATAGTAAATTGCAAAACGCAACTATGACTGGAGCTAACCTTAGTGACGCTTTAGCATATGCAACAGATTTTACAGACGCAGATCTTTCAGATGTGAATTTCACAAATGCTTTATTAATGGAAAGTAATTTTGAAGGAGCTAAGATTGATGGCGCAGATTTTACTAATGCAGTTCTTAGCCGTATACAACAAAAAGAATTATGTGAAATAGCAAATGGTACTAATAGTTCGACAGGAGAAAGTACAGAATATAGTCTTGGTTGTTAGAAAATATATATGAATAAAAGAATACCTGTAATTGTAATTTCTGGATTTCTTGGTTCAGGAAAGACTACTTTTTTAAGATATTTACTTAGAGAGAGCAATAAAAAATTTGGGTTAATAATTAACGAATTTGGCGATGTTGGTATTGATGGTGACCTGGTTAAAAGCTGCAATGGCTGTGACGATTCTGCTGAAGACTGTATTATTGAATTAAATAATGGTTGTTTATGTTGCACCGTTCAAGATGATTTTATTCCCTCGATAAAATCACTTTTAAATTTTAATCCAGATATAGAAGCAATAATCATTGAGACAAGTGGACTTGCCTTACCCTTACCATTGATACAAGCACTCAATTGGCCTGAGATAAGGACATCAATATATCTTGATCTCGTAATTGGCATAGTCAATGGAGAGTCAATGCTTAAGGGCTCTCCAATAAATGATTTAAGTGAAATAACTAACCAGTACGATGAGTTAAATAAGATTGACCATAATGCATCTATTGACGAACTCTTTGAAGAACAGTTAGAGGTTTCTGATATCGTTCTAATATCTAGAGCAGATGTTTTGAATGAAAAAGAATTTAATTCTATCGAAAATATAATCAAAGAAAAGTTTAATTCAACTGTTCCCATTCTTAAATCTTTTAATGGCAAAATTGATTTAAAATATCTATTTGATATTGATTTAAAAAAGGATAATTATAAAAAATTTATTTCTGAAGAACATGATCATAATCACGTTGAACTTGTCTCTGATTCAGTAAAGTTAAATTATTTTCTTGACAAAAAAGAATTTGAGAAAGAGATAGTAAACGTTTTAAGTGAAATTAATATTCTTCGAATAAAAGGACGTATATGGATTCCAAATAAATCTTTGCCTTTACAAATACAAATAGTTGGAAAAAAAATAAATACTTGGTATGAAGAAGCACCTCTTAATTGTTGGAGACCAATTGATAGTGGTGGACTTGAATTAGTCGTAATTGCCTTTAATAGTGAATCGATTAATAAATTTATAAAAAAAATTAAAGAGAAATTTAAGGTTTTAAACGTCCAAATTTAAGCATTTAATTTTATAGTTGTTTCTGGAAAATTTCCCTGATTTCAAAATTGAAAATGGAAGATTCAAAAATTGCTTTTAAAGCTAGTATCCTTGCTGAAGATTCAATTCCTTGTTTTAAAGTTATTTGCTCTAAATGTGCTGGGTCAGGTAATTTTAAAACTCCTGAAAACTCAAGAAGAACTTGTTTAGAATGTTTTGGTAAGGGTTATTTATACGTTTAATTAAATTTTTTGTTTTTAATGATAAAAATATTTGTTTATTGATTAAGAGTACTTTTTTATTAAAATTTACACTATTCTTTTATTAGAAATAATTTTTTAATTGGATCAATTTGAAGTTAAAGTTTTTATAAGGTTAAGACCTTCCGTTCTTGATCCAGCAGGAGAGGCAATAAAATCTGCTTCCAGCAAACTTGGAGTCGCAGGAATTAAATCTTTAAGAATAGGAAAAATGATTGAAGTTAAAATCGAAAGTAATGAAGAAGATATTAAAGAAAAAATTGATTTATTGTGCGACCGGTTATTTGCTAATACAGTCATTGAAGACTATGAGTATTCAATAAATAAATTATAAATGGCTAGTTTTACTGTTGGTATTGTCGTTTTCCCTGGTTCTAATTGTGATCGTGATGTTTCCTGGGCTTTAGAGGGTTGTTTAGACATTAAAACAAAATTCCTATGGCATGAATCATCTGATTTGAATGATGTTGATTCAATTGTTTTGCCAGGAGGATTTAGTTATGGTGATTATTTAAGATGTGGAGCAATAGCAAGATTCTCTCCATTAATAAATTCTTTACATGACTTTGTTAAAAGCGGAAGACGTGTATTAGGAATATGTAATGGGTTTCAGATTTTAACTGAATCAGGTTTTCTTCCTGGAGCACTTGTTGCTAATAAAAATCTCAATTTCATTTGTGATGATGTTGACTTGAATGTAATCACTTCGAAAGGCGGTTGGTTTCAAAAGTCAAACGAAACACAAAATATAAAATTACCAATAGCTCATGGAGAAGGTCGTTATCATTGCGATCAAGATACACTTAAAAAACTTACTGATAATGATTTAATTGCATTGAAATACAAAACTAATCCTAATGGTTCAACCTCTGACATAGCAGGTATAACTAATGAAAAAGGAAATGTTTTAGGATTAATGCCTCATCCTGAACGAGCTTGTGATGAATCCATTGGCGGAATAGATGGTCTCTATACTTTGAGATCTTTAATTACTCAATAAAAAAAGACCTCGAATATTGAGGTCTTTTTTATTTTATCTTTGCTTAAATATTATACTGCTGCTTTTACTTTTGGATCTAAGTTACCCTTGGCATAAAGATCAGCGTAATAATTTGTGCTGCTTTGTTTGATCTTACTTGCTTGACCTTCGCACCAGAATTGCTTATATCTATCTAGACAAACTTGCTTCATGTATTTTCTTGCAGGTTTATTGAAATGTCTTGGGTCGAAGTTGGCTGTGTCGGCAAAAGCAGCTTCTCTAACTGCTGCTGTAAATGCAAGTCTATTATCAGTATCGATATTTACCTTCCTTACCCCGTTTCTAATTCCCTCTTGAATTTCTTCTACAGGTACACCGTATGTCTGTGGAATTTCTCCACCATATTTATTAATGATATCTAACCATTCTTGAGGAACTGAACTTGACCCATGCATCACAAGATGAGTATTTGGTAAAGCTTTATGGATCTCAGCAATTCTGCTTATAGCAAGAACCTCTCCTGTTGGCTTTCTTGTGAATTTATATGCACCATGACTTGTTCCTATCGCTATAGCTAAAGCATCAACTTTGGTTTTCGCTACAAAGTCTGCAGCTTCTTCAGGATCAGTTAAAAGCATATCTGTTGAAAGTTCACCTTCAAATCCATGACCATCTTCAGCTTCACCTTTTCCTGTCTCTAAGGATCCTAAGCAACCTAATTCACCCTCAACACTAACTCCCACTGAATGTGCGAAATCTACTACCTTTTTTGTTACTGCAACATTATATTCATAACTTGCGGGTGTTTTTGCATCTGCCTCTAAAGATCCGTCCATCATTACTGATGTAAAACCATTAATAGCTGCTGAATAACAAGTTGATGGCTCATTACCATGATCCTGATGCATTACAACTGGAATATTTGGATAAGTTTCTGTTGCGGCAAGGATCAAGTGACGAAGGAAAATCTCTCCAGCATAATTTCTTGCTCCTCTTGAAGCTTGAAGAATTACAGGGCTATCAGTTTCGTAAGCAGCCTCCATAATTGCTTGAACCTGTTCAAGATTATTTACGTTAAAAGCTGGTATACCGTAACCATTCTCGGCTGCGTGATCTAAAAGTAGTCTCAGTGGAACGAGGGCCATAATTAAAAATTAATTAGATGCTTAAGAAAAAATAAGCAATATGTTCCGAGAGTTTAATATATAGAGGGATCAAATGTCACGTCATTAGATATACAAATCACTAAAAAATTAAAATTAATTCAATACTTTATCGAGTAATAATTGTTACTCAGCAATGTATATAGCTAAATTTTTATAGAAATACCACTCTCAGAGGATCTTCTTATTGCTTCACAAACTCTTTGACTAATAAGTCCCTCAGACAATCCAGGGATTACAGGTGTTTGATTATTGATACTCTCAGCCCATAAATTGTGAATTCTCTTAACAGGTGCAATTCTTCCATCAGACCATGTTTTTTCAAAATTGTAGAGAGGATCCGCAGGCAAATTATATGTTTTATCCTCTTTGTTTGAAAATTTTAAATTAAAACCATGTACGTAATCTTTTTGATTCTCACTGCTTAGGAAAAGTGAACCTTCACTTCCGTACACTTCCAAACTAAATCCTCTTCCATTTTTTGAAATCGAGGATAATGAAACCTGACATGGTATGAGAGTGCTATCGTAATTAGTTATTTCAAGGTTAGCTATACAAATATCTTCACTTGTTACTTCCAATATCTTGGAGGAATTAGACAATGATCTTTCCTTAATTGATGTTGATATTTTTCCAGATACCTTTATCGATTCTCCAAAAAACCAGTTCAACATATCGAATGCATGAGTTCCCAAAGCTCCAATTACTCCTCCCCCTTTTTCTCTTAATGAATACCAGTTCCATGCTCTCTTGGGATCAGATCTGCTGCCCATTAACCAATCAAGTTTAATTAAATAAATTTTACCTAAAATATTCTCATCAATTATTTTCTTGGTTTGTAGAAAAAGAGGTACTGCTCTATATTCAAAATCTACGCAAACACTCAAATTATTAATTAAGGATATTCTTTGGAGTTCTTCAATTTCTTCGGAAGTTAAGGCAACAGGTTTTTCTAATAAAAGATGTTTATTATTCTCCAGTGCTTCCTTTGCTAATTTAAATCTTGATTCAGGAGATGTAGCAATTATTATACCGTCGATATCTTTAGATTTAACTAATTTTCCCCAATCATGATAAAAATTTAAACCGGTTTCTTTCTCTAATGATGGTCCTTTTTCTTTTTTATAGTGATAAATTGTAGTTGGAATTAAGTAATCTGATTCTTTTAAAGCTTCTAAATGAATTTTTTTTCCAAATCCTAAGCCAGCAATTGCGATTCTTAATTTTCGTGAAATATTAATGTTAGTCATTAATCTATTTTTTCAGAACAACCTTTTTCAATAACAACATCAATAAGCTCATCATTATTTGAAGTTTGCCACTTTGAACCGAACTGTGGGATCCCATTAATTGAAGTATCTTTATATGTTTTATCCTTACAATTAATTCTCATAACATAAAGAGATAATTCTTCTTTATCGCTTGGTTCATTAGGATTTTTAAGGAACTTTGTTAAAACTGTTATTTCTTCAGCATTTATTTCCTTAATACTTCCCATATCAATCCATTCCTTACCATCATTATTTTCTTTTAAAAGTAGCCAATCTACATTACTGACAGCATATGCAAATTCAGAGTTATTTAAAATTAGAATTAAAAAGGTAAAACATAAAGAAAAAAATTTATAAATAATATTCATCTTTTTAATTTGTCTGAACCAGTTCTTTTACACCATGGACTTTTAAAAGTTTTGTCAAAGTGCTTTTTAGTTCCTTCCTATTTACGATTACATCAACAAATCCATGTTCTAAAAGATATTCTGCTGTTTGAAAATTATCAGGTAATTTTTCTCTTAAAGTTTGTTCTATTACTCTCCTCCCTGCAAATCCAATAAGAGCTTTTGGTTCAGCCAATATTAGATCTCCTAACATCGCAAAACTAGCAGTAACTCCTCCCGTAGTTGGATGAGTTAATAAAGGCATGTAAAGAAGATTTTTTGCTCTATGTTTTTTTAGTGCACCTGATATTTTTGCCATTTGCATAAGGCTTAACATTCCCTCTTGCATTCTTGCTCCACCAGATGCACAAACAATTAAAATTGGATAGTTTTTAATTGTTGCTCTTTCAATAATTCTCGTAATCTTTTCTCCTACTACGGATCCCATTGATCCTCCCATAAATCTAAAATCCATTACTGCTAAGGCTAAAGGCATTGAATTAACGGAGCATAAACCAGTTATTACTCCATCTTTGAGACCAGTACCCTTTTGACTCTCCTTTATTCGTTCTGAATAAGATCTTCTATCCTTAAATTTTAATGGGTCAGTGGGACTTAATGATTCATCAAACTCTTTAAATGAATCTTTGTCAGCGATTATATTTATTCTTTCATCGCTATTAATCCTATTATGATGGCCACAATTACTGCACACATTAAAATTTGAAATTAAATCTTTTCTATAAGCAACCTGGCCACATTCTGAACATTTAACCCAAAGACCATCACTTTCCTCAGGATCTTGAGATACCTTCCCAACAAATTGATCTTTTCTCCTTGCGGCAAACCAGTCGATTAAAGACACAATATTCTCTGTTTTTTTCTATTTAAGTCTAAATAAGGCCCTTTTATCAAGGAAGATATATAAATATTTGAAATTCTTTATTAGTTAAATTTTACAAATACCATAATATGTTTATTTTCATGTATTTATGCCTTCAAAATTAAGATTATTTTGAAGGCTTAAGTAAAAGGTACTAAAAATATCTATAAATGTTTTTTTTCTTCAATCATTTTATGGATTATTGGAGTGAGGATCAATTCCATGGCAAAACCCATTTTCCCTCCATTAACAACTATGCTCGTTGGGCTTGACATGAATGAATCATGAATCATTCCCAAAAGATATTGAAAGTCAATTCCCCATTTTTCTCTTGCCCCTTTTCTGAAATGTATTATTACAAAACTTTCATCTGGCGTAGGAATGTTTCTACATATAAAAGGATTCGATGTATCAATTGTTGGTATTCTCTGGAAATTTATATCCGTTTTACTAAATTGTGGACAAATATGATTTATGTAGTCTGGCATTCTTCTCAAAATAGTATCAACTATGGTTTCTGCTGAATAACCTCTTTCAGCATTATCCCGATGTATTTTTTGTATCCACTCTAAGTTTGTAATAGGTACAACACCAACAAGTAAGTCTGC
This sequence comes from Prochlorococcus sp., assembly GCF_965655815.1. Classification (NCBI taxonomy): domain Bacteria; kingdom Bacillati; phylum Cyanobacteriota; class Cyanophyceae; order Synechococcales; family Prochlorococcaceae; genus Prochlorococcus; species Prochlorococcus sp. Next base: position 74,121 of record NZ_CBFHHZ010000005.1, read on the forward strand.
ATAGGAGGAAACATTATATCCTTCTCCCTCAACACCACCATGCAAACCTTCGTAGAAAAGAACATCTGTTCCATTCGGAATATCCTCCCATGGGGTGAATTGTCCTGGTTCTAATGATGTTCCAAGTCTTGCATTATGTTCCTGTGCTTCTTCAGTACTGTGAAGATAATATCTTTTTTTTCCTCCACCTGATTCACCATAAATTTTAAAAAGTTCTTCTAATTTGTCAAAAAGATTTGCTTCTGGCCCGAAGTGAGAAAAATTCTCCCCTTTTGAAAGTGCTTCTGCCATTGCTTTTTTCATAGGCATTCTTTCGAACCTGTGATAACTATCTCCTTCCACAACAGCTGGAACTATATCTTCTCTTGCAAAAATATGCTCAAATGCTCTTTTTACTGTACTTGTTCCTGCACCTGATGATCCTGTTACAGCAACTACTGGATGACGTTTAGACATTTAATTAAAACAATATCCATTAATTCTGACAGGTCATATGCCAACTTTTTGTTCAAGTTAAAGATATTTTTTAATTTATTAATTTTTTATTCAAATTTCTTGGATTATTTTTTCTCCAATTTCACTACAAGAAAGAACTTGGCAATTACCATTATCTAGATCTGACGTTCTATATCCTTTCGATAAAACATTATCAATTGCTATTTCTATATCATCAGCTGCTTCTATCTCATTTAGACCAATTTTAAGCATCATTGAAGTAGACAAAGCCATTGCTATAGGATTAGCAATATTTTTTCCAGCTATATCAGGAGCGGAACCATGAACAGGTTCAAAGACACCAGGTCCTGAATTGCTTAATGATGCTGATGGAAGCATTCCAATCGAGCCAGTTATCATTGCGGCTAGGTCACTTAAAATATCTCCGAATAAATTGCTAGTTAAAATTACATCAAATTGGCCAGGATCCTTTACGAGTTGCATGGCGGCATTATCAACATACATATTACTTAAAGCTAAATCGTTTTCTTTTGAAGCGACTAATGAAACTGTATCTCTCCATAATTGGCTTACTTCTAAAACGTTTGATTTATCTACAGAACATATTTTTTTATTTCTTTGATTTGCTATCTTAATTGCAACTTCTGTAATTCTTTCTATTTCATTTGAATCATAAACCATTGTATTGAAAGCTTTTTTAATTTTAGTGTTCGTGATTTCTCCTCTAGGCTGTCCAAAATAGATTCCACCTATTAGCTCTCTTACTACAATTAAATCTACATTTTCAATAACTTCTTTTTTTAAAGAACTTGAATCCAGTAAGGATTTTCTTATCTTTACGGGTCTTATATTAGCGAATAAATTTAATGCTTCTCTTAATTTAAGTAAACCACTTTCTGGCCTTAATTCTCTTGGTAAAGTATCATATTTCACATCACCTACACAAGCCAAAAGTACTGCATCACTAGCTTTACATTGATCTAATGTCTCTTTTGGCGCTGGATCATTATGTTTCTCATAAGCTATACCACCAAAATATTCTTCCTTAATATCAAGATTAAAACCATACTTCTTAGAAAGTTTTTTTAAAATGGTTATTGAAATTTCTGATATTTCTGGGCCTATACCATCTCCAGAAAGTAGAACAACTTTATATCTTTTCATTTAGTTTTTAATTTATTAAAAGAATAATTTATTTCTTGTCTAGTTGTCTAAGTTTTTTTGCTAATTCAGGTAGTTTTTTAAAAACACTTGAACTCCTTAACCAAGATTTATTTTTCATAGCTGGGAAGCCGCTAACAACTTCTCCATCTTCAATATCACAATGAATCCCACATTTTGAACTAGCTATGACATTATTCCCAACTTTCACTCTGTTATTAACACCTACTTGTCCAGCTAGGATTACGCTATTTCCAATCACAGCTCCTCCTGCTATCCCAACTTGAGCAGCAAATGCACAATTTTTTCCTATTTTAACTCCATGACCTATTTGAACTAAGTTATCCATCTTAGTTCCTTCATCTATAAATGTATTACCGACAGATGGCCTATCAATACAACAGTTTGTCCCAATTTCTACAAAGCTCTTTATTATTACACAACCTTTTTGAGGCATTTTAATCCACTTACCTTCTTGGGGAATAAAACCAAACCCTTCAGAACCTATGACAGTATTTGAATTTATTACACAATTATTTTCAATGCTTGTGTTTTCATAAATTACACAATTCGGATGAATTACATTATTATTCCCTAATCTTACGTTTCCTAAAATAGTTGTACCAGGAAAAATTTTGTTGTTATCGCCAATTATTGAATTTTCGCCTACATAAACATTAGGTCCTACATAACAATTTTCTCCTACTTTTGCAGAACTTCTTATAACAGCTGAATCGTCAATACCTGGGTTGAAATTAATTTCTTCATATAGAAAATTTAATACTTCCGCAAATGCTATTCTTGGATTCTCAACAACTATATTTGAAATATTTAGTGATTCTAGTAAACCTAATATTTCATTATTATTTGATGTAATAATTGCTGAAGCAGAAGTTTTTCCTAAATTATCTTTCAATATATTATTTTCTTCTAAAAAGGATATTTGATTTTTTAATGCAATATCTAAAGAAGCAGCATTTTCTATATCTATATTTTCGAATATGTTTGCTTTGATAAATTTTGAATCTCCACTTTTTATGAGATCAACTAATTTACTTAATAACATTTTTCGATTTTTTTTTAGGTAAGAGCAAGAACATCCCTATGAACAACGATCATTGATGAATTAATGTTTTCTTTTTTATTTAAGATTCTTTTTAGAGAATCACTACTCATTGATGTTATACCTTTTGCAACTTCTTTCTTATTAGTATTTACAATTCTAACAGCCTGATTAACAGTAAAATCTCCTTCTACCTCTTTAACTCCTACAACTAGAAGAGAGGCACCTTTTTGCTCAATTGCAAGACAAGCACCTTCATCTAATGTTATTTGTCCAACTGTTTTAATAGCATGAGATAACCAACTTTTTTTATTACCTACTGGTTTATCAACAGGATGAAATATTGTGCCTATTTTTTTTTCATTGAAAATATTTATTAAATTATTTTCATTTCTGCCATCGGCTAATTGAACTTCTACTCCTCCTTTTGTTGCTATTTCAGCAGCAATTAATTTTGTTGTAATACCACCTGTCCCCCATTCGTTATTATAATTTTGGATGTTTTTATCTTTTATAATTTTTAATTGATTACTATTAACTTCTTTTATTGGATGAGCATCTTCATTATTTCTTGGGTCTTTTGAATATAAATTTTCTATATCAGTTAATAAAATCAGCTTATTGGCATTTATTGCTAAAGCAACTAAAGCAGAAAGAGTATCGTTGTCTCCATATTTAAGCTCTTCATTGGCAATAGAATCATTCTCGTTGACTATAGGTATGACATTCATATCAATTAACTTTTTAAATGTTTTTGAAGCATTATTAAAGGATTCTCGTGAATCAAAATCAGTTTTTGTTATTAGTATTTGAGCTATATTATGACCTAGCTTTTTCATTGTCTTTTCATATAAAGTCATTAAATTAACTTGTCCTATTGCAGCTACAGCTTGAAGTGTACTAAGTTCTTTTGGTCTTGTATTCAAATTTAATTTTTTACATCCTAGTCCAACTGCGCCACTTGTCACGAGAATGACTTTATTGCCTTTTAAAATAAAACTTGTTAGAGATTTACACAAACTTTCTATTACTTGTTCTGTAGATTGATCCTCATTTCCTCTGAGAATACTAGTACCAATTTTTACGACCCATGTTTTCATTTTAAAAAATTAGAAATCATTTTTTCTAGGATTAATGTTAAATTTATTTTTATTGGTAATCCATTTTTGCTTAATCTTTTAACTAATATTGTCTGAATATTACATCTATTTCCCACGATAATATCTGTAAAAATTCTATCTCCTATTATTGCAATATTTTTTGAGTCCTCATTCATTTCTGAAATTACATCCAAAGTAATTTTTTTCCTTGGTTTCAGCGCGTTTGATTTATATCGGATATCTAATTCCTTAGCAATCTTTCTAATTCGTTCATTAGAGGGATTATTACTAATTAAGTACAAAGAGAATAATTTTTTAGATTCTTTTATCCAATTTTTTACATTTATTGGAACTATATTTGATTGGCGACTTAATAATGTACCATCAACATCTATTAATAAGCTTTTAATTCCTTCATTTTGTAGTTTTAAATGAGATATTTCATATATAGGTAATTTAGAGTCCCAATAGACATTAACAAGAGAACTCATTATTTTAAAAACTACTCTTTTCTAACTCAGATTCTATTAAGGGTTGAACTTTATCAAATTCATCATCCTCAATTAATAACGCTCCTTGGTCGATAAGTTTTCCTACGATAAAAAAAGGATCTAGAGGAATATATAATCCATATTCTTGTTCCAATAAATTAAAACTCACAAGTAATTCATATGTTTCACTTTCCTCCTCTATACCATCTTCTTCTAACTCATCATAAATTGGCTCTTCGAGTTCACCAGATACAGTTAATGTAACTGCGGATCTTATAAGTTTTAGATCATGTTCTTGTAGAACTGCATCAGCATTCTTTAAGACTTGCTCGTTTTTCTCAATTTTTTCAATTAATTCTGGCTCATCATTTTCATTAATTTTGAATAAACTGACTGGTGTATCTACGGGTGTTAATAATGCATATTCTTTTTCTTCAACCTTTACTATTTGTTCAAGATAACAAAATAGTTCATTTCCATTTGAATCATTTAGGATAAGTGTTTGTGCCTCATAATTATCTTTGGAGTTATGATCGTTCATTTTTGATTTAACTTATATAGATTTATATTAATATTATATTTGTTTATTACCCACTAATTCTTTTAACTCAGGACCTTCCTGAATCCATTGCTCAAGAATTATTTTGGCAGATAAGCTATCAATAAGTCCAGATTTATCTTTCTTTACTCCAAATCTATTTGTTGATTCCCACGTGGAGCTATGTTCATTAACGAAGGAAAAAGGAAGTTTTAATTCATTAAAAAGAAATTCACCATAAGTTTTGCAATCAAGAGCTTGAAATGTCATCCCCCCCGCCTCGTCAAGCGGTAAACCAACAATAAAACCAGTTAAATTAAGTTTTTTAATGTGTTCTTTAATAATAATTATTTCGTTATTATTTCTTTCTCTCTTTAATGCAGGAAGAATATTTACCGTAATAAAAAGTGAATCACAATATGCTAATCCTATTCTTTTTAGCCCAACATCTAAACTTAATATTGACTTAGATTTGGGCTTGCAATATTTCACTTAGACTTCAAAGGAAATGGGGACGGGTAAGCGTTACCTTGTGGATTTAGTTTTTCAAAAATTGATTCTAATGATTGGTTTATTTTATTAGTCTGCTTAGATTCGTTCCTAACAATAGTATTTCTAACAAGGATAATTTCTTGGTAATTATCTCTAAAACCAGAATTCTCTAAATATGTATTTAATTCAGCACTTTCTTCATAGGTCTTAATTATAGAATAAGGAGATTTTTCAAAAAAATTATTCAGAATATTTTTTAAAATAGGACTTAATCTAGCATCCCAACTTTTACCAATCGTTAATGTATAAATTTTATTATCTTGAAAATTTATATCTTTTAAAATTGTGCATAAAACAGCATTGTTGTGAATTATTGCCCCGCTATTTGAATCATTTCTATTGGAAATATCTTTTTGATCAAGATCCAATATCGTCCTTATTAATGGAGATTGATTTGAACGAATAAAATTAAGTACATTTAATAAATTTAATTTGGTTATTGCTTGAAATTCATCAATAAAATAATAATTTTTATTTTTATTTTTAATGGACTTATTAATATTATTTTTACTCCACAGTTTCACCTTTTGTAATGGTTGGAACCCTAATTCTCTTGCACTTGAAATAAGGTAATTATTTTCTATATCTGAATTAATTACCCAGCTTGTAGTTTTTATATCTGTAATAGAGATTGATTTCTTGATCAATCCTAGTATCAAATCTTTTTCAGTTATAGAAGACTTTATAGTTGTTAAATTAGGCTTCGATATCCTTAAACAAGAACCCTTGAAGTTTAAAGGAAATATATTTAAATAACCTACAATTTTTTTTTCTTCTATTGCAATAATACATTTATGCTTATTTTTTTTTAAATTATTTAAAAAAATTTTTAAGTCCTCAAAAGTGTTTATAATTGCCATTTTTAAAAACCAATTATTTAACTTCTCACTTCTAAAATCCATTAATAGATTTAAATGACGAATATGAAGCTCCTCAAAGGAAACTTTTCTATCCTTATTAGAATTCAAAATATGATTTGAATCTTGTTTCATTTATTTATTATTCCTTATTAATACTATAGGTGTTTTTTCGTCAGAATTGCCTGCGGGATTAACCTTTAGGATTTCTTTGAGTATATTATTTACTGAACTATTTGAACTGGCTAATATTTTTACACCACCTAGATCATTTACATCAACTACGGCTACATCTACTTTAAGCTGTTTCGATAACTTATCACAAAACAATTTCGTATTTATTGGACCCATAACTATGCTTTTATCATATGGAACAACTGTTCCACTTATGTCATCAATTAGTGAGGATTCAAAACCAGTTAATCTATAAAATATCCCTTTAATCCCAATACATTTAAATAAAAAACCTAAAATTAATGAAAAGGTTATCCTCATAACACCTATTTTATCGATAAGTAATTGCATACCACAAGCGGTGGCAAGGCTACTTGTGGGATGAAAAAAATAACATAATATTTTTGAAAAAATATTGTATTCTAAGTTTTGAGGTGCGACATATCTTCCTTGCATAATTGCTAGTGGTGTCTCACCTATAGTTAAAATATCTTTCTCTTTTGTGACATTTTTGCAGTACTTCATAACAGTTTCAATTGGATTATCAAATGAGCCAAGCAAATCAGTTTTAACAGCTATAGCTTTATAACCAAGTTTTAAAGGAATTTCAATTAATTCTTTTTTATTATGATGATTTAAATTCACTAATAAACCATCTTGTTTTTTTGTAATGCCAAAATGACCGTAATTTTCCCAAAAAATCTTTAACCATATATATTTGATTTTGTTTTTAAAATCACTATTTTTAAATTTTAAAATTACTTGTATTAATAGTTCTGAATTTGCTTTTATAATTGTTGTTGGCCAATAATTATGTATATTTTTTTTTATAGATCCAGAATAAATATAAATACTTTCCTCATAATCTAATTTTTTAAGATAATGATTATTTTTAGATTGAAAAAAATCTAAATCTAGATTTAGATTAGAAACCATAGTTTCTTTATTTTTACTTTTATTGATTATTTTTAAATTAATAATTACTTCACTATTTTTATCTTTATTTCTATACTTATAATCTTGAGGTATTAAAACTAATTTTGATTTGAGGGATTTATTAAAATAAAAATCTAGAAATATTTTTAAAAATAAAAATAAGAAAATAATTTTTAGAATAATCATATGTTTTTTATTTCAAAAACTCATTAGAGATCATTTTTTTTTTCTGAGATTATACTGTTGTATTCGTTAAAGCTTTCAACTGAGAATGATATCTCATTAATGTCTATCCCTTTTAATTCTCCAATAATCTTATTCAAATCATCAATATTAACCAATCCATTCATATCAAATTTAACTTCTCCAGTGCTATCCAAAATTATTGTCTGAGGAATTAAACCATTCCAATAATAATTAGGTAGATTCGAGTCTGTTTTAGAAGAGTCATTTTGTAATTCATCTGTAGTAAGAGCAATTAAGTCAATATTATTTCTCCAAATCAGATCTAATCCTGAGATTATTGGAGCCATAGCTTTACTGTCAGAGCTGTCGTCAAGATAAAAAAATAAAACAGAGATCCTTCCGTTTTTTAATGATTCTTCAAGAGTAGTTTGAGGAGGAACTATAGCTCCATTACCTGCATATATTGGAAAAATATTTCCGTCATAGCTATTTGTATCTCTACTTGCATTAGCGGGGTAAGAAGTAAAAAATATTAATAAGATAAGTATTGATTGAAATAACTTCATTAATGGAAGGAAATTTATTTAGTGCTAGATCTACCTAAACCTTGTAGGATACCTTTCCCAACTAAACCAATAGCTTTGCCTACTACTTTTGTTAAGAAATTCACGAAAAGGTTACCAATATATTTTACAGCAATTTCTAATTGAGGAGCTATTGCATCTCTAATTTCAACTAATAAAGTAACTTGTTTTTGAAACCACTCTAAATTTTCTAGTTCTTTTTCTCTATTCTCATTTTTATAGTATCTTGTAAATTTAGAATCAATGATATCGATATATTCGCGTTTACTTTCATATAAATAAATTGGCATATAAATATTTTCATGCCATCTATTATAGTTGTTGATATTATTTCTAAATCTTTCAAAAGATCTTGTAGATTGCAATTGTGGATTTATCAGTATTGTTCTTAATTCCGGCCAGCTTGAACAAATATTAAATACTTCAGAGGCTAATAAATTACAATTTCTTATTATCCAATTAGATATTATATTTTCTAGAACAACAAATGATTCTGTCTCGTATAGAGGTAATAGTTTGCCATCAAAATCTATGGGTTCATTTTTTATTATTGGATCTATAAACATTATTGATTCATGTGACTCTCTATCTTTTTCATTGCAAGTTACTTCTTTATAGATATATTCATTTATTGAGATCGATTCGCCATTTTTTTTAATTCTGAAATAGCCTTCAGTTATATTTGATATGGTATTGAGCTTTAGTTCTTCAATAAGAGAATTAAAGTCCTCTTTATAGTCTTTTTCTTTATAATTTTCTTTTATATTTTTTATTAAATTATCAAGTTCATCAAGCATTGTACAAATTAGACGTGAAATAAACTCTTTTTTTATACCTGACAAAATGATAGATGAATTATTAAATTCAACATCGAAATTGGTTGAAGCATATCTCTTACTAAGACGTTCAAGTATTAAATCCCAAATTTCTAATGTATTTTTATCTTTTATAAAAATAGTATTAGTATTTTTATTTTCTATATTGATTTTGTTTTCAGTGTAAATAGCTTCTGAATAAAGGTCTAATGAATTACCCCATAGGAATATTAGGAAGGATTTGGCAGTTATAAGTTCTCTTAATCTTCCCTTTAAAATGAATTTGTAAAATTCAGGTGTTGAGTCAGAATTCACATATTTGAAAATATAATTTATTTCATTATCAATTTGTTTGAGACCAGATGATAATAATTTCTGATTAAAAGTAAGTTCTTTTTCTTTTTTAACAACTACAGAAGGATTATTTTCCAGGTCGAATACTCTTCCTCCCTCTGAGATGATATTTATAGACTCTAAAACTTTATCAACACTTGGATTTAAAAGTAAACCTTCACTATTTAAAGAGGGAGTTACTTTTGTTTTATTTAAAAGTTCACCTGAAAAAATTACAAGAATATTTGATTCATCCCACCTCTCTTTTAATTTTAATAATTCCAATCTTATGAGATCTTCTGATTGGTAATTAAGAATATTCCATATTATTAAATCTGGATTTAAATTTTTACTACCGCTATCTAGTGTGATATTTAAATTATTGTCTAATGAAGTCAACTTTAATGATAAAGATTCTGCAATTAAGCTTGGAGCAATAATTAGTATCGATTTTTTCTTAGTTAATTCCAATTTTAAAAGTCTACCTCTTATACAAAATTAACTAACAAATTCGTTAAAAACCAGTGCTTTATAAATATTTACTGGGTTTTCAGGCGTAATAGTCTTTATTAATTGGAATATCATTTATTCTTTCTGTAGATAAAATATTACTTGCTTCACTTATTGTAAATTTATTTTCATAAAGAGCTTTTCCTACTATTACTCCACATAGTCCAGAATCTTCAAATTTAGTTAATGATAACAAGTCAGAAATTGAACCTACACCGCCTGAAGCAATAACCGGAATATCAGTAATTTCAATAATCTCTTTTATAAAAACTTCATTTGTCCCTTCTAAGGTTCCATCGGTATTAATGTCTGTAATAATAAAACTGGCAATTTTAAAAGAGGAAAATTCCTTTACTAAATCTGTGGCTAACACATCGGATTCTTCTAGCCATCCTCTTGTGCTTACTTTTCCCTCCTTTGAATCAATTCCAACAATAATTCTTTTTGGAAATTTGCTTGATAGACTTTTAACTAGTTCTTTATTTTCAATAGCTGAGGTTCCCATTATAACCTTATCGACTCCGTAGGAAAATAATTGTTCAATCCTTTCTTGTGATCTTATACCTCCTCCAATTTGAATAGGAATATTGACTGATTTGACAATCTTTTTAATTGATTGATCATTTGTTGGAATACCGGTTTTAGCAGCATCCAAATCAACGATATGAATACATTTTGCACCCTCTTTTTCCCAGTATTTTGCTTGTTCATAAGGCTCTCTAGAGAAGTCTTTTCTCTTGTTAAAGTCGCCTTTAAAAAGTCTTACACATTTACCATTCATCAAATCTATTGCGGGAATTAGTTTCATGGATTTATCCTTTTCATTAATTACTTCTTAGTAGTACTATTCATAAATGTACTTCTAACTTAGATTACTACTTTAGTTTAATATTTTTGGAATATGAAAATTCTTGTAATGGGTGGAACAAGATTTGTGGGCAAGTCTTTAGTGGGTAAGTTGCTAAATCAAGATCATGATATTGATATTTTTACAAGGGGTAATAAATCTAATCCTGAAAATACAAATTTAATAAAAGGTGATAGAAATGATATTGAATGTATTCTTAAACTACAAAATAATAAATATGATGTAATCTATGATATCTCTGGTCGTGAAGTAGAACAAACAAAAATTCTTATCGATAATGTAGCTGATTCTTTTCAACGATATATTTACGTTAGTTCAGCAGGTGTTTATTCGGAGAATTATGAATTACCTTTATCAGAGGACTCTTTACTTGATCCTCAAAGTAGGCATAAAGGAAAGTTCGAAACTGAAAATTGGCTAATTGAACAAAAGATCCCTTTTACAAGTTTTAGACCTACTTATATTTATGGACCTGGAAATTATAATAAAATTGAAAATTGGTTCTTTGAAAGGTTATTTCAACTGAAAAAAGTCCCTATTCCTGGCGATGGTTCACTGATAACTCAGTTAGGTCATGTTTCAGATTTAAGTGATGTAATGATTAAGTGTTTAGATTTTGATAAATCTAAAAATAATATCTATAACTGTTCGGGAGAAAAAGGGATAACCATAAAAGGTTTGATTTATATGTGTGCAGAAGTTTGTGGTTTAAAGAAAAACGATATATCTTTAAATAAATTTGATTATGAAAAATTAGATCCTAAATCAAGAAAAGGATTCCCAATTAGATTAAATCACTATCAAACTGATATTTCCAAAATCAAAAATGATTTAAATTGGGAACCAAAATTTGATTTATTTAGTGGTTTGAAAGATAGTTTTATCAAAGATTATCAATTTAAAAAGGACAATAAATTTGATAGAACTTCAGATAGTGTTCTTTTTAACTCTTAAATAATCTATAAAAGTTAAAAGTGTCAAAATAAATCCAAGCCAATAACATGTTATTCCTAAATTAAATAATAAATATTTAGAAAATGGTTGGAAAAATATAACTAATGCAATAAAAAAGAAGAAGGTTTTATACTTCCCTAGTTGAGAAGCAGGTAATCCATCTTTCATAGTAGTTCTTAATGCAGATATTATTAATTCTCTAAATAATATTAATGCTAATGACCAAAAAGGAATTATTTCCATTTTACTCAGCCACAATAAAGGAATTAGCAAAAATATTTTGTCTGCTAGTGGGTCAATAATAGCTCCAAACTTTGTTTTAAGATTTAATTTCCTGGCAAAATACCCATCAAAATAATCAGTTATTCCTCCGAGAATAATTAAAGCGAAAACAAATTTGGTTTTGTTTATTTCTAAAAATATTATTAGTGGTAATGTTAGAAATAATCGAGATATTGTTAATATATTTGGAATATTTGCTATTAAATTTTTAACGCTTTTATTTTTGTTTAACAAAATATTTCTATAAATAAATTATATTTTACACTTTTATAAGTTTTAGGTTTTGACAAAATTCTAAAGATTATAAACACTTCTTCAATATAAGAGTAAGTATATTTTATATTATTAATACATTATAGTTACTGAAATGCAGCCCCATAGCTTAAAGCTATCTTCAGATTCTGATTTAATTATTTGTATTAAGAAATATTCTTTTTCAAATAATTTAAATGGTTATGTATCTGGTGTAGTAGGCAATCTTAGGAAGGCTAGTATTCAGTGCCCAGGTAACCAAGAAATTAGTATATTTGAAGGTAACTTAGAAATAGTATCTCTTAATGGGCATTTCAATAATGGCGATGTTCACCTTCATCTGAGTTTCGCTGATGAAGGATGTAATGTTTTTGGAGGACATTTAGAAGAAGGCTCGATTGTTAAAAAAGGAACGGATATTTTATTAGTTTCTTTTGAAAATGAGATTATTGATTTCTCTAATCAAAATTCAACTAACAATCAATCACGAGTTAAAGCATATATCCTTAAAAATTGTCCTTGGTCAAAGAGAAGTCTTAGGTTACTTGATTCGTTATCTATTCCGCATGAAGCGATTCTTATTGAGAATGACAAAGAGTTTCAAAAGGTTAATTCATTAAGTAATCACAATACTTTTCCTCAAATATTTTTAGATGATGTTTTTTTTGGAGGATATGATGAACTATCAAAACAAGCAAAACATGATTATTTAAATTCATTTAAATAATCATGTTTAAGCTATTTGTCTCGATTTATAAGTTTTTCCGAATTTAATTCATCCTCTAGCTGCTTTATTAATCTCGCAACTAGAGTTTGAAATTCCGGCTGACATCCTTTAAATGCTGCTTTATGCCTAATTGGTTCATTTCTTGTTCTTAAATCAGTAAGCATCAATTGTAATGCATCAATATTTGGGTTTATTTTCATGGTTTTTATTTATTTTTGCATCTTTTAAATATTTTGCATAGCCTTTTTAAAAGATACTTTTTTATTCTCACTGGAACTTGTTACTTCTATTGTTTTATTAAAAGATTGTTTGTTACTTAAGGAATCTATACAACATTTTGCTACTAATCTTCTTGGTATAGAACCTTTAAATTGTGTATCTTCTTTTGAATAATCTATGTTCTCATCTTTTATTTTTTCAATTTCTTTTAATCCTCCAGGCCTTATTATTGTCCAATCGAAATTTTGATTTTTTAGAAAGTTCTCACCAATTTTTTTCCAGATAAGAATTAAACCAAATAAGTTTAATGGGTGAAAAAATTTACCAGTACACAAAGAGCTTACTAAAATAACTCTCTTTATTCCGACTCTTTTACAACTTTCTAATTGTCTATACACCCCTAGTGCATCTACTTTTGCAGGTCCAGTTAAATCTAATGAAGCTCTTGCTCCGGTAGCAATTATTAATGCATCTACATTTTCTAAAGCCTTATCTAGTGCACCTCTATTATCTAATGAAATTCTAAAGGTTTCTGTATTTTTAAGATTCTCTGGAACCTTTGAATTTTTCCTAACTATCTGATTTACTTTTATTCCTTTCTTTAATGCTTCTTCTGTTATTCTATATCCTGTTTTACCTGATGCTCCGGTAATCGCAATTTTCATAATAATATATTTAATTTTATTATTATATTAAGTTTTTAAGGCTTTTTACATATAAACTTCTTTTTTCTATTGGGATATAGTGTTCTGCACATTAAGCATTTTGTACCATCGCAACCTCTTGCCGTACAATATTCTCTTCCATAGAAAATTATTTGCAAATGTAATATGTTCCACTCTGAGATTGGAAAAATATTTTTAAGATCTTTTTCGGTCTGCTTTACATTATCTCCATTTGTAAGTCCCCATCTTTGTGATAAACGATGTATGTGAGTATCAACAGGGAAAGATGGAATATTGAATACTTGTGACATTACAACTGAAGCTGTTTTATGACCAACTCCAGGTAGTGACTCAAGATCTTCGAATGAATTGGGGACTTGACCATGAAATTTTTCGATTATTAATTTTGATAAGAGGTAAATATTTTTAGATTTTTGGTTGGAAAGACCTAATTGTTTTATGTATTCATATATTTTTGATACACCGAGTTCTTTCATTTTTTCTGGAGTATCTGCGACTTTATATAATTCCTTAGTTAGTTCATTAACTTTCTTATCTGTAGACTGGGCGCTTAATACTACTGCTACAAGCAGAGTGAAAGCATTTGTGTGATCAAGGGGGATTGGAGGAGATGGATATAATTTTTTAAGTTCTTTAAGTATGATTTCTGCTCTTTCGCTCTTTTTCATTTATTTATTTTCTTTAAGGGATGTATAAAATTATACAAGTGTTATGAGAGATGAATTTTTTCTGCTAATTTTATTATTCTAAAGACTTTAATGTTTTAGTGGAAAAAGAGGCGTTAATAATTGATGATTTACATCATAAATATGATAATCAAAATACTTCAAATTGGATATTAGATGCAATTAACTTAAAAATAGAGAATGGTCAATTATTAGGACTTCTTGGACCTTCTGGTTCCGGTAAAACTACTCTTTTAAGATTGATCGCCGGATTTGAATATCCTTTTAAAGGAAAAATTATTCTAAATGATAAGGTAATTTCAAATAAACATAGAATACTACCTCCAGAAAAAAGGAAAATAGGAATGGTTTTCCAGGATTATGCTCTTTTTCCTCACCTAACTGTTTTAGAAAATGCAATGTTTGGTTTGAAAGATAAAAAGAATAAATCTAGAGTTAATTTTCTAATAAATATTGTTGGTCTAGATAAATTTATAAATAGATATCCACATGAATTATCAGGAGGACAAAAACAGAGACTTGCTATTGTTAGAGCTTTAGCTCCGGGAACAAATTTTATATTACTAGATGAACCATTTTGTAGTTTGGATATGCACGTAAAATTAAAATTAAGAAGTGAACTTCCAAATATCCTTAGAAGTTGCAATGCTAGTGGAATAATGGTTACTCATGATCCTGAAGAGGCAATGGCTATATGCGACAAGGTTGCTGTGATGAATGAAGGGAAAATACATCAAGTTGATTCACCTATGAAACTTATAGAAAACCCTAAAACAATTTTTGTAAGTAGTTTTATTCTTGGCAATAATATTCTTAATCTCAAAAAAGAAGAAAACTCTTATTCATGTTGTATAGGTGAAATAAATACTTCTTCTTTGGTGGGTAAAAACAATATCAAATTTATTTCTATTCCTCAGAAATTTATTTCTATTAAAAGTTCTGTAGATGGCGATGCAAAAATAGTTTCAAAAGAATTTATGGGTGAATATTTTCTTTATAAACTATCGCTTAAAGAAGAAACATTAAGGGTCAGAACTAACATTAATGATAACCTTAATGTTGGAGATAATTGTTTTTTAAGTATAGATAAAGATTGTTCCTGTTTTTTATATCCTGGAGCACATAAGATCTTTATTTAATTAAATTTTATAGGCAATTACACTTGCCCCCTTTCCAGTTTGAACATTTTTTCTTTTTACATTTCTTTTTTTTGTTAGCATATAATTTATTAATTAGTAGAAATTCATAATAATCTTTTCCTAAATTCATTTTATTGATATTGCTATTGATATTCATTATCATATTCACTCATATATTTTTAATCTTTTTGTAGTAACCAATTTATACAAAATGTTGTATTATTTAAATATATATTTTGATTGAAAATGACTATGAATAATTTACAAGCAAAAAAACTAGTTAATTTAGGCCCTTCTGGTAGAGCTGTTGCTCAGCCAATGGATGTTAGCTTATTGGATAACTTTTATGAACATCTAACAATGGAAAGATATGCGAATGTTCAATATTTTTCTATCTATTTATGGTTCCAAGAAAGAGATTTAGATGGCTTTGCTTCACATTTTCTAAGTGAATCTCAAGGAGAAATGGAACATGCCTATAAATTCGCTAATTATTTTATTGCTCGTGGACAAACTGTAAATTTGAAGGAATTACCTGCTCCAATTCAAACATGGGATTCTATTGAGGACATAATATCTTATTCATTCAATATGGAAGCTGATTTAACTTCTTCATTACAACAGCTATATTCAATTTCAGAGAGAATTTCAGATACAAGAACTAGTGTTTTCTTAGATCCAATTGTGGATGCTCAAACAAAATCTGAGGATGAATTTGCTCATATATTAGGAAAAGTTAAATTTGCAGCGAATCAGCCTTCTGCAATACTTTTAATTGATAGCGATTTAAAGAAAAAATAAATTCTTTTCTATTCTTTTTTGATAAATAGTTCTTTTACATTTCTCAACTAATAAACTAGAAAAACTAATATTTTCATTATTCCTATTTTTTAATACTTTTGCTATTGAATATATCTCATTTAATCTTTGCGAGATATTTATATTTTCATAAAATAATCTATCTCGCAAGCCTAGATGTGAAGTGTTGAAATAAGCTTGATGAATATTCGTTATCCTGTCACTTAATGAGTCAACTTCCATTAGTAAGTTATTGATTATGAATTCGGATTTATACATATTTCGTTTATAAAGGTGAGGCTTCAATAAAGGATGGGGCCACACTTAATGTCTGTGTACCATTTGGAGCTATTAATAACTCAGATGAACGGAGTTTTGAGATTAATCTTGTAGATGTTACCCTTGTTGAACCTATTAATTCTCCTATCCTTTCATGAGTAAGCCTAAAAGGTAATTCGCACCATTGACCGCATCTTCTTCCGAGACGGTTCACTAATATTGAAAATAGAGCTTGCATTCTTTGCTCTGCATTTCCAAGATGTCTTATTCTTAAGAGTTGAAGAGTCCATTCATTAACAGCATCAAAGCCAGAATTTTCAGCAATATTAACATTACTATGGAAGGACAAATCAGTTAACGCTTCTACACAAACACCTTCACTACATAATAAATCAGTTCTTAATTGATCTCCTGATTGCAAGAAAGCAAGAGTCATTCCTTCTGTCTCTTCACATGGACAATATACCCTTGCAATACCTGTCTCAACTTCAAGACAGGTCCCCTTTGGCCTTGATGAAGGATCTATAAGAACTGACTGCCCAGTTATTATTCGTACAGTTTTTGATGAATATTCTCCATAATTATGGAAATTCATATTATTTATACTTTGATAATGAGAATTATTATCAATTATGGATCAAATAAATACTTATTGCAACAGATTCTCATTATCATAACTAGTTTTGAATTTTTTCTTTACATTAGTAATTCGAATATAATTTAAATGGGTGGAATTAATTTTAGAATTAGATATGAGCTCTAATAAAATTTGTTTAAATTGTGGTAGTTCCGATCTTGTCTCTGACAGATCATTAGGAGGTAGGATGGTCTGCTTTAAATGTGGTTCCTCTTCATTTAAAAATAATTCTTTTTCGCGCATTCAAAACAAAAAGATTATTTATTTATTAATTGCCTTGGTTATTCTATTGATTGTAGTTCTTTAGGTTTTCTGTAAACATGCCAATAGCCTTTATGTTTTGTAACCTCGATATTAATATCAAATAAAATACTTAAATTTTTGCCATTTATTGTTTCGCTTTGCGTTCCATCTGCAATTATTATTCTTTCTTTCATCATTATGACCCTGTTGTATATTTCTGTAATCATTGATATATCATGAGTTACGCAAATTATTTTCGTATTTAATCTTGTTAATTCATTAATTTGATCTATTACATAAAATTTTGATTTTAAATCTAAATTAGCAATAGGCTCATCTAGAATTAATATCTCCGGATTTTTAACTAAAGCTCTAGCAATTAGAACAATTTGTTTCTCACCCTCAGATAATTGTGAAAAATATCTTTGGGATAACTTTGTTAATAACATCTTGTTAATAAGATTTTCCGCTAATAAAACATCCCTTTCACATTTATTTGAGATTTTGGAATACTTACCATGTAAACCACTAATAATTAAATCAAATACCGTTATATTTGCATTTATTCTTGCCTTAACGTCGTGATTTACTGTACTAATCTTTTTTCTAAGTTCCCAAATACTAATAAGTTCTTTATTAAATAGTTTAAAAACAGTTTCTTTCTTTAGAACTGGATATATATTTCTATTTATTAATTCTAATAAAGATGACTTTCCAGAGCCATTAGGTCCAATCAAAATTACATTTTCATTATATTTTAGTTTTAAATTTAAATCCTTCACTACCTCGTATTCATTTTTAAAGCAACTAATATTTTTTGCTTCAAGCCAATAATCATTAATCACTAAAATTTGTTACTCCAGAATATGAATAACTGTATTGAACTAAGAACGAATATTAAAAGATAAAGCCAATTAAGCCATGCTGGTCGATTAACTTTTTTCATTGACTTTATATTATGAGCAACAAAAACAACAGTGGTGCTGCATATCTTATAAATGTTTTTCTTATTATATTTATATTATTAATTACTTCCAATTTCTTAATTTCTGGAGGATATTTTAAAATTATCTCATCATAAACATTAAGTTCCTTATTTTTATTTATGTGTTTCCAAGGATTATCCTTTTCTTCAGATTTTTTATACCAATTCCAGAAATAATTTATTATTCTATCTTCACCTAGTAATTTTATCTCATCATTTTTTATTAAGCCTAATTTTTGATTATAAGTTTGGGTTTTAAGAATCATATAATCTTCATCAAAGATTTTGTAAAAAATCTTTTTTTGAATCTCTTTAAATAGTATTAAGTTATTAAGAAATTTGTTTTTAAGGAATTTCCTATAATGTCTAACTATTACTCTCGCTTTATTATCTCCTAGGGGAATGTGATCAAGTACTTGCACATATCGTGAAGCGGCTGGATCCCCCTTATAGATTAAAATCCTTCCTGGCGGAATATATTTTATTCTTATAAATTCTTTTGTAGGATTACTTTTGTAAAAATATATACTTTCAATATAATTTGTATTGATATTTATTTTTTGATTAAAACTTACTAGTACATTTTTATTTACATCTTTGTCTGGAATTGTATCCCCATGAACCCAAAATATATGAAGTATATCCAAATGATTTTCGATAATTCTTGACCAATCACATTTAAAATCAACTAAAACTTCTTCAGATACGGAATCTTTAACTGAAAATCCATTAGCAGTTAACTCATAATTACTGATTAATGCATCATCTTTAAAATTATTTAAATCTGTTTCTGACTTGTCAGTAAAATAAACAAAAATATAACTTCCCTTCTCTACTACTTTGTATTGAGATAAGTAAATTCTCTTTGCATAATTATCATAATTATTATCAACAATATGACTACAGATTATCCTATCTATATTTTGACAGTTTCCTTGAGAACTGAATCTTGCCCCATGATATGGGCATGTTAATTCACCATTAGAAATTGAACCGCCATAAAACGAGGAACCTCTATGAGGGCAAATATTTTTGATACATCTAACATTATTGTTCTTGTCTCTAAAAAGAAGAAGAGGTTCATCAAACAATGAAAAATAATGAATTTTATTTTTTTGAAGCTCTGTTGAAGGACAAATTGCATACCAGCCATATAAACCTAATTTTAAATCTTTTTGTTTTTCTCTTACCTCTAAATTATCTATATTAACAACGGTTCCTTTTTTAAAAGGCTTTAAAACCGTATTAATGTCTTTAGTTTTAAAAAAATTAATTTGCTTATTTTCCATAAACTAATATCTTTTTTTAATTGACCAGTTATCTTTGGAAACTATAACTCAAGTAAATAATCAATTTCTGTTATAAATAAAATTCTCTATCATTTGTAGCAATATTTGGAGAAGAAATATTAGATTATCATCCCCTTAACTAATAAAGTATCTTTTAAGCGTTTGAAAAGTAAAGTTTGTTCTATTCTTTGTTTTTTCAAATAATTTTGTAGATTTATCAAAATTTTCTTGAAAATATTTTATTTTTTAAATAACTTTATCTAACTTAAATTTTTTCTATACCAATGAATTATCAAGTTTTAATGAATGCGATTGTTTAATAATTCTTGTTAATGTAAATTAAATCAATAATATTTGGTTTTCAATGATTAAAAATATTTTTAATATCCTTTTATTATTTCTTTTCTTGATTTTCGATACCCCTGCTTATCCTATTGACTCTTCACAAAGGGCTATTGAAAAATATTCTTTAAAGATTTCCAGTAAGTTTGCAAATACTTATTGTAACTCGATAAAATTTGGTATCTCCAAGGATGGGGCGTTGAGATTTTCAATAGGAGAGACAAATAAAGAATTTTCTAATAGTAAATTAAATAAATTTATTGACTATGAACTTCTTAATAAAAATATTCTGCTAAGCCTAAAAAATAATTGCAAGATATTCGACTTCCCTGAATATGAATTAGACAAATTGGCATTTAAAAACTAAATTTTAAATATTTCCTAAAATAAAGCTTTATTTCTTCCCTATCCAATCATTTGGTTTCTCCATCATCCAGTCAAAAACCCCTTTTGCATCAAGATTTCTAGAGGCAATTATGAATAATATTGGAAATAATAAAGACACTATTCCGATTACAAATATTTCTAATTTTCCAATTCCAATTTCAGATAATGTTAAAGCAAAAATTTTAATCATTTTTCGATTCTATTACTAATTTGGTGACTGGCAATAGTTGATAAATCAATATTAGAATAATTTATGTTTATGAAAATTATATTACTAAATTATGGCTAACTTTAATCTAATATTTTGTATAAAGTACCTATTTAACAATTCATGTTATTTAAATAACTTATATGAAGAGTTTAATTTTTAATGACGTTTAATTTATTAACCTACTTTATTGCATCGATTTTGACATTATTGATAATTTTCATGTTTTCTAAAATCTTTTTTAAAAGTAAAAAAAGAAGTGCAGAAAGTATTTATAAATTAATTGATGATTTAGAAAAAAAATATATCTATTAGATTTATTCAAACTTCTAATTGGGAATGTTATTTAATAATTGAAAATATTTTCACTTATTAATGAAATTAATCAAATTCTATGCCAACTTCTTCTTTAGCATCTCTATCTAAATCAGGAAGATGTGGTTCTACCCAGTGTTCTTTATTATCGATACCTGCTGCGTTGACATAATTCATAATGTGTTGATCAACTTGCTTATATAAGTCATGAAGGTTTAAATCCATCCGAATGTCATGAGCAATTTCTGAAACTTGTTGCTCAGTTAAACAATGATCCGGATGTAATAAATCACAACAAGGAATTCTTTTTTCAATCAACTCATTTATGTTGATCTTTATTTCGTAATCTTGATGTACAGTCATTACTGTATAAAGTAATTAATAATAATAATAATTACTCTTTTATTTATTTACGAGTTCGGTTATGAAACGAAGTTGTTTGGTTTGAGAACTTTATCTTTTTCATTTAATTATCTTAATTTTCATGTGAAATGAAAAGAAAATTGAAAATGCACTTGCATGGATATATTTTTATGTTTGATTTAAATAAAAGACATTAATTATGAATTCATTAAAGTTCTCTAGAGAGACGGGGAGTTATTTGCTAAAAATATTAGATAAATTTAAAAAGAAGAAATCTAGTGGAGGAGCTTTCATTACATGGTTCCTTGTATGGTATTTTGGTTCTTCAATATTATTATTACTAAGCTTGCATTCTTATTATATGGGCTTTGCTAAATAATAATAAACGAAGTTTAAAAAAGTTTAATTATATAAACAGGTCTTCCAAGTCCTTATATAAATCATCTTGATCTAATTGATTACCTGGAGAATCTAGTTTCTCTACTTCTATTAAAGACACTTCATCTTTAGACTTGTAATAAAGATATCCAATGGCCCCGAACAAAAGAGTGAAAGGTATGATCATAATAATAATTATTGACTTGTTTTGAATATAGTGCAACACTTACTTAAGTCAAGTGCTGAACTTTTATATGCCCACAAAGAAAAGAAGAGTTGGTTTTATCCCTAGAAGCGATGTCTTGGATATAATAAATAAATTAAGTTTTGAAAGCAATTTAAGTATTTCCAAAATAATTAATATTTTAGTAGAGGAGGCACTTTATAAAAGAGGGATATTCAATATAAAAAATGGTGAAGTTTTGAATTATGAAAAAGATAATTTTGATAATGAAAATCCAATAAAGATAAAAAATGATGACAAAGATATCTCTAATGAAATTAATAATGCTGAAATTCAATATGTTAAAGAGCCGAGGAATAAATTTATTGACAAAGAAATTTATGAAAAATTTTTAATGTTCCTTCAATTTCAAGATGAAATGAAAAAAAGGGATTAATATAATAAGTGTTGCACTGTTCAGTACAGTAAGGTACTATTTAGGAGCACATATTTTGAATTTTTAAGTCTTTGTCGAATATTTATTTTCTGAGATTAGAAAATAAATTCAGTTATTTTGAGGTCCTTTTCCTTTTTCTTTAACTTTTACTATGAATTTTTATACTCAGGAATTAAAGCTTAACCTTTTGCCTCCAGATAAATTATATTGTGATTTTAATTATTGGAGCTCTTTATTTACTCAAGATATGTCCATACTTTGGGAAAAGGGACATTGTATTCCTTTAAAGAAATTACCATCCGAAGTTTCTGATATGATTTTCCCTTATTTATTATTAGCCTTATCAGACTACAAGATTTTGAATAAAAAGAATTTAAAAGGGATTGGACTTGATAACTTATTAAACCTATGGTTTGATAAATATTCTTTGAACAAAAATGGTTATTTCCAACTTACGAGTTTAACTAGAAAAAATATAATTTAAACAATAAGGTATTTTAAGATTATTTTTATTAATTTTTTCTTCAAAAGTTTTCAGTAAATAGATTAGATAATTTTAAAAAGTAATTGCACTAAAAATAAATTGTTTATAAACAAATCAAATAAAAAAATATTTGTATATTTATTTATTGATAGCGGACTAAATCCTCGTGGAGAATTGGACTTTAGTCCGCTCTATCTTTTTAGCAAAGTAATATTTAAGTGGCAAGTTAAGTCTCAATTTTTATTTTAATGATATCTTTTAACTCTTAATTTTAAATATTATTTTACCAAGTTGATTTGTTAGTTTATTTAGGATCAATATTTATAAATTACCATTTATTTACTTAAAAATAAAATTAGTCCACGAGTAAAGATAATTGCAACCGCGAAAAGATAAATCCAAAACAATACCATACTTATCTTGTTCTCTAAATTACCTTTGTGATAATTGTCTTTCATTAATAATTAATAGCAATATGATATTAAAGATAAAAAGAATTCTAAGGTCCTATCAATAATTGTAACTTCCTGAAAATTTTTTTGAAAAAATTTTATTTGTGGGATATTTTCTAACTGATTTTTATCTGAGTAAAGTTTTACATATTTTTTTGGAAGTATTCCTCGGAATAAATCATTAATGCAAGTTTTATTAAACGAAAGGTAATAATTAATTTTTCTAATAATTAAATATCAAAATTAGTGTTTATTTTTTTAGATTATTTTTAATTTTTACTAATTTATCATCACTAGTCGAAGTTATTTCTTTCTATTATTTCTTGATTTCAATTTAAAATTTCTTAATGATAATTTTCCATTAGTTATAGTTTTTATTTATTTGAACTTGTTTTTATTACTAAATTTCTCTTAAATTTTTATTTGCCTATTTTTTCTATAAACACTTCTGGATCTGAGAAATCTTCTTTAATTTGTTTTAAACGTTTTTGGTAAATAACCTCGTATTTAGACTCGGAAGGATCACGGCTTTTGAATCTATTATAATTTTCTCCTTCATATTTTTCTAAGTTTATAAATTCTTCTACTTGTTTGATAAGATCTTTATAAATTGAAGCTCCTATAATTTGTTCTTGAGAAAGGTCTCTTGAATTTGAATTAACATACTCAATAATTCCTTTATATGTATAAAGCCATTGTCTCCTTATCACAGGATCGAGGGCGATAACTTCTTTAACTATAAAGTTTGTACACAGTTTCAACTTTATTTTTAAATCTTTAATATCAGTCAAAAAATAAGGGAAGAATGCTTAAATCATTTTAGATCAAGCTTTATATAATTACTATTATGTTTTTTTGGACTCTTATTTAATTATTCAAATTAAATTCTAAAGAAAAAATCATCAAAAAATATTCTGTAAACTTTATTTTTGTAGCTTATAACCAAATTGAATCAATTGGTTATACGTAGATTTAATTTGTAAATGGTTTAAAGATAGACGTCTTTCTTCATTCTTTTGGACATAAAAAAAACCTTTATTATCTAAATTTTTCTCAATTGTTACGTTTTGCCTCCCTTTATTTAGAATCCAAGGCTCCTTTTGAAAATTCTCATCTCCAAATTTATAATCCCATGGGAAAGTTTCGGCAATTTTATTTTCTTGTGACAAGTAAGGTATTTATCGCTTGTGATACTTTAACTGTACTTTATTTTATTGTTGTTGAAGTAATTGATGGCTATATATTTACTTTTTGATTTATAAGGTCTCTCCACAAACAAGCCATTACGTAAGTTAAAAGTGAGCTTGAAAATATTAAAAAAAATGATGTAGTAGTCATGTTGTTATTTGTTAAATAAACCCTAGTGAACCCGCTGTCTAACCAATAGTTAAACAGAAGATGAATTCAAGTAAATCTCTTGGAACAGAGTTAATAATTAAACTAAGTTGAGACAATTTTTATGACCTTATCGTTTTGTTTAATTCAAACTTTTCAGCTTTTTCAGTTTGACACTCAGTGTCATCTTCAGAACATTTTATTTCTGCTTTCTTGTTCATGTGACTGTTGCAACCGCCTGCCATAACTGGTAAACCACTTGTAGCTGTAAAGCCAGTTAAACATAAGAAGGCTATGTATGGAATGATTCTTTTCATCTAATTGTTACTATATGTAAACTTATTATGTTACATTTAATTCCTAACTGTGAGTAGATAGGATATTCTTTTGAGTTTCATTGATTTATTAATGAATTTAATTATTTGTATGTATGCCGATAGATTTTGAAAAGACTTATTTATTTGTTTTTACTATATAAGTTAAGTTCTTTATAAGCAAAAAAAAACTTCGCTAAATAATGCCGAGCCTAGGTGATGAGGACTTTTATTATTACAGAAATTTTATATAGATCAACCCACTCAAATGATGCAAGTATTTTATAAATCACTACATTAGTCTCATTTTCTTTAAATATTATTTTTTTATTGGAAAGGCTTAGTGATGTTTATTAATTAGTTTTTTAAGCTCCTAATTAAGTTAAATTTTATTATGCAATATTAAATAATTCTTTATTTATGGAAGTTTAAATTAATTTATTTAGCAATTAAATTTATTTACATGACTGTTACTAAGAAAAGAATTGGATTTCTAACGTCGGAAGTTAATATCTTTTTTTACTTTTTTTTAGAGACTAATCAATATAAAAG
>NZ_CBFHHZ010000006.1:0-67439 GCF_965655815.1 Prochlorococcus sp.
TAAACAAATATAACACAACTATTAATAAATGTAAAGAAACTGAACTCAATTAACGTGTAAACAATATTTTCTATACATTAGTGATACATTTATGTATACATACAAGTAACTTTTATCTTTGTTGGTTTTTAAAACAAGTTTTATGATTCAAAATAATACTCCATAAAAAATCTCTAACAAAATGAATTTAAATCATAAGACTTTATTTTGTTTCAAATTAAGGAGGTTGAAAATATTAGCATTTATCTGTGACATTCGCTCGGGACTATAAAATTATTAAATAATGATCTAAAGGGAAAAGGAATCTGATTCTTTTTTTATTAAGCATCTTCTTTAAGTATCAACTTAAGTTGATTACTATCTAATTTCTCTAAATAATTTCTCATTGCAAGCCATGATCTTTCGCTTTGTATCTTTCCACTTTGTTTAATTAAATTTGCGGAAACTTGATCTACTAATTCTTTATGAGTCATATGCATATGCTTCGTCATTCTTTATTACAACACCATTAAAAAATTCTGCTAATAATTTTGATGGATCTTGGACAGATATATTCCTGTCTTCTTTGGATAGTTTCTTTTTAATTAAATTTACTTTCTTCATGCTGATTCAGGCAATTCTAGTTCTTCAAAAGTCCAACCTTCTAATTGAAGGTCATGCCATTTATCCCAGGCATTGTCCAAATGCATTTGACTTGATGATTTAATTGCTGAGGGCTCACCAATGTCATTTGCATAATATGTATGGGCATAAATCCTAATATTATTACTGTTAGATTTTTTATTTCTTGTAAATAAAATTAGTCTGCTGCGGTCGGGGTTAAGAAGCCAACCACTTGGGGACTCATTACGATAACCATAAGAAAAATTAGACCAAACATTAGCTCCTCCTAGAGTCATTGCTTAACAATACATGTGTACTACTAATATAAACCAAGGGTAATTAAATCGTCAAGTATTTAATTATTAACTTTGCGGTTCTCTCTTAATTCTGGAAAGCAGTTAGCAATATGGATTAACTCATAAACCTCTTCACTCTCATATTTTTTATCTGGAACTCCACTTCCTACTTCTATTCCTTTAGCTTTCATCTTTTTTAGGATCAATTCTTGTCTTTGCTCTGTTGTCAAAGATTTAAACATTTTTATTCTTGCTTCTTTTTTCATGAGAATTTAATTGATTCTATTAATTTTAACTTCTCAGAAAGTCTTTGGAAGGAAGAGCAATTTGAGCTTTCTTATTTGGAGTTAACCTATATTATTTTTTAATAAATTCCCATGAGCTAAGGAATTGAGTTGGATGAATTCATTGAGGTTGAGTCACTTTAAGTAGTCAACCTCTCTCTTTGCTCTAGTTGAGTTTAAAAATAAGGAGTATATGGAACTTCAGAATTTAGTGAGTCGCCATAATAGCTTTCTGCTGACTTCACTAATAACCAGTACAAGAAATTAACAAATGGTTTCTGCATAAGAATCTATAATACTTAATTCATTCAAATTCAGATTTCGAATTTAAACAACGTAAAAAATACTTATTTAGAAAAAGATCGAATTGAATTAGAAGGAACTTTTACTGGAACCAAAGATTCACCGTAGTGTGATTCGGCTGATCTCATCAGCAACCAGTAAAAGAAATTTACTAAAGCTTTCTCCACGAGGATTTAGTAACTGACCTAAGAAACCTTATTCGAAGTGTATTAGTAATATACAAAACCTTTATATCCACTTATCAAGAAATTTGTATCAATATGAACAGTTTATGAATGTCTTATAAAAACTTATACACACTCATTAATGAACTAAAAGGAACTTGAAGAAGAACAAAGACTAAGAGCAGAACTACAACTAAAATCCCTTTCGGAGCGGACTAAATCCTCGTGGAGTTTACAGACTTTAGTCCGCTTTATATCTATAGCAAAGGAAATTTAGAGCGGCAACACAGGTCTAGTTTGAGACAGCCAAGAGAAATTGGAAAGTATTTTTATGTCTCTTTCTCACTATCAGTTTTAGGATTTTATACATTGAGAAATTTAGTTGCTAATCCTTTATCCGTATATGGTAGTATCTCAAACCGTACATTTATATTAGTCGGATTATTAGTCTGCCTCTTTAGTACGTAGTAGTAGCAGTCATGAGTTCAAAATGTCTTCAACGCCAATCAAATCTTGTAAAAAATATGTACTTAGTTACAAAGATTCATCAAAAAGTACACATCAATTAGTTTTCTATGCTCGCGATGCTTACGATTGTTTGATGCTTGCAAAGGAATTTAATTCTTACGTCCATGATCATCCAGGATCTGTGGTCAGAATCCAACAAAAATTTGAGGTTATCAAGAATTTAAAAACATCACCATTCGCAATTCAAGATAAGAAACTAAGGGATCTTGATCTTGCAAAAGAATATCCGACTATTAAAGATTTAATGAAAGATCAAGGAGTATCAACAGACCTATCTGATTATTTGGATAAAGAATGTGAATTAAATCCATCCAACTCACGTTGTCTGGTATATGAAGGTTATTTTTGAGTATACTGTTATTACTTATGTTTTGTGATTTCAATAGATTCAGTACATTTACTTATTGATATTTATCAATTTGCGGAGTTATATTGATTTTCTAAATTTGTAATAGGTTTACTAATAGATGATTAGATTATTTAAAATACTTAAAAGAAGAATTGATATTTATAGAGCAGAGACTCAATTGAAATTTATTTTAGAAAGTCAAGAATGCTAGATAGATATGCAATTTAATTCTCAAACTTTAAGCTTGTTGTTAAACATAGCTTTCTGTTTTTTGGTATTTGTTATTTAGTTATTATTGTTGATGCTCTTGTATCTTCTTGAGTCTTTCGTATTCAACGTGAAGAACAACATATCTGATACTGCTTAATCTATGACAAATATAGGTTAATCCTTTTTCATATCTTTCTTTTTCTTCTTCTTCTTATCTTTCTTTTTCTTTTTTACCTTTTCATAAACCTCATCTGCCTTTTCTTCAATATTATCCAACTTATTTGAGAGTTCCTTTATCGTTTTTTCTTTCTCTTCTTTAACAATAGTATCTTTTACTTCAATAATTTTAACTGTCTCTTCTTTAACTACAGTATTTTTTACTTCTTCAGGTTTAACTTCAAACTTACCTTTAATGAAATTAGCTATAAAAATAAGTATAGGAACATGGATTAAACCACCCATTACTATTCTTGTTTCTGAATAACCCATTTATTAATTAAAAGAACTGAGATATTTAAGCATAAATTTAATTTTTACAATCCTTTTATGAAGCCAATAAACATTAGTGGTTTTTATTAGTTGGGTTATTTATCCAACGCTTTCTAAGAAATAATGAATAAAAAATTTTACCTGTCGCTGCATAAATACCAAGAACTATGGCAATAATCTTGAGTGACATTTACAACCTTACACTGATATTTGTCACTTAAAAGGTCACTTATAAGGGTGTATATGTACGGCAAAAGAGGTCTCATCATGTCTCACCTAGTCATCTTAACTAATATTACTGAATCTTCAGATCATTTGCTGTCATTAAAAAACCCGCAAATGGCGGGCTTTCTCATTGGTGGCGGGGAGAAGATTTGAACTTCCGACCTTCGGGTTATGAGCCCGACGAGCTACCAGACTGCTCTACCCCGCGATACATACATAGCATACATCTGAACGGGTTCTTTTTTATATTTTTTTAGGATTCTTGGAATTTTAATTGACCTTTTACTTCAATTTGAACCCCTTCAGGTAATTTTATGATCTTGTCCTCTATATCTTGTATTCTTAATTCGGAAATCCATTCTAGTTGTTTCAAAATATGTAGACCCACAGATTGTTTTGCTCTTTTTGATCCATCTTCAACCTTTAAAGCTAAACCCATTCCTTCATTTACTTTACAAAAACACTGTATTCCTTCAGCTCCTCCCTTGCTTATTACATGCCCATGTGATGCCTGTATAACCTCCGTATCAAATCTATTATGGTCGCTTATCATTGTTGGATTAGTTGTCATCGCTCTACTTATTTGCTCTAATTCAGCATTATCTGAACTGCTTAATAATGAATATAATTTTGCCATTTCGAGTATCTTCATATAAAGAGTTGGAGCTCCACAGTCATCTCTCTCTGCATATATCTGCTCCAATGGGATTTCTAGAAGTTCCGATATTATCCTAAAGATTTCTACTTGTAGAGGATGATCTCCCTTTAAATAAGTTTCCAAAGGCCAATTTAATTTTTTACATGTTGCAAGAAATGCTGCATGCTTACCAGAACAATTATGTTCTAAGGGACTTGTTTTTTTTAAGGGACATTTGAGATTATGTATGTCTATATTATATTCCCACAAAATTTTAAAAGCTTCTCTTGCATGTAATTTAGATCCACTATGAGATCCACAGGATAAGGCAATTGACTTTGATGAATTCTTGATTTTCGATGAAGCTCCACTACTCACAAATGGAATTGCTTGAAAAGGCTTTAAGGCAGATCTTATGAAGCTTCTATATTCTGGATTACCAGCACACATTAACACTCTTCCTTTTTTATCACTAATTACTGCATGTACTTTGTGAATCGATTCTAATTTTGAACCTCTCATTAATATCATCTCTAATGGAGGATTATTTGATGTATATAAATTTTTAAAATTAGTACTCATTTTAGAAATTATTGTTTTGGAATATTAAAATTCCAATTAAAGCAACGATAATAATAATAGATAAAATTTGAATTAAATTTTTTAAAATTGGTTTTACTTCTAATGATGCTATTAATGATTCTTTTTCCTTTAATTTAATTGGTTTGATCCATATTTGTCCGTCATACCACCCTGATTCTTCATATTCCACTTTTTCAGAAGTTAATCTTTTGAATATATGATTCCAACCTAGATATAACCTTATAGAGAAAAGAAATGGTAAAGATAAACTACTAAAAAAGCTTAATAAAATATACCTTAATGTAGAAGTTTCAAAATATACACTCCCTGAAGAAATTAAAACAAATATAAAAAATGTTCCTATCCAAAACTTCAGTAAAATAAATGAAAAAGCTTTCTTCGATTTTGGCCAAGTAAATATTTTAGATTTTGATAATTCTATAAATTCATTTGTAGGCTGTTGATCTTTAGGAACTGGGCAGTTAAATTGATTCATCAATATTTATTATGGAAAATTGAGGTCATCTCCATTACTCCAAAATGATTCAAGGTCGTAGAACTTTCTTATTTCGGGTTGAAAAATATTTACTATTAAGTCACCATAATCAAGTAGTGCCCATTTTGCTTCGCTAACTCCCTCTTTTCTAATTGGTTCAATCTTTGCTTTTTCTCTAAGTTCTATCTCGACAGAATTAGTAATTGATCTAACTTGAACGTCTGATAAACCTTCAGCAATAAGTATCCACTCACTAATATATGAAACTTTGTCAATTTTAATCAATTTTATCTCTTGAGCCTTTTTTATATCACAGGCTTTGGCCGCCATTAAAACTAACAATTTATTGTCCATAAACGTTTTCACTTGAAACTGATTTGTCTGAACCCTCTTGTTGTGATAATTCTGACCTAGCTTTTTCAGCACTTTTTCTTAATGCTTCTAATCTATCTTCAAATATTATTCTTTTTTTCTTTTTTCTAGTTTTATCTATTAGCTCTTTTAAAGCCCCGCCAAGGCTTTTATAAGCATTTGGGATACTATACCCAAATCTACAGGCAAGGTCTATGGCTCTTTCATCTGCAAAAATAGCATCTTGTAATCTTTTCTCAGAATTATTTTTTATGTAAAGTCTATATCCTGCAAAACCTGATAAGCCAAGAGCAAGTATTAAAAGTAATCCATCTTGTACCCATAGTTCACCTATCGCTCCACCAAGGCCTATTGCTAAAGCTGCCATTTCCCATCCGTCCCGTGGAATTGCATCATTTTGAATCTTTCCTACTTCATGCCAAAACAATAAATTTCTGTGATCAATTGCATAATTATCCCATTCTTCTAAATCTATTTGAATTTCAACTTCGTCACGACCAATTTCTTCTAATGTAATCAATGGAGGATCAATGGCAGCGGCAGCTTCAATAAAAACCCAACTTTCATTCTCTGGAGGCAACAAACTTTTAAGTCGCTGAAGTTCGCTCATAAATTATGTTTTATTATCAATACTATAGAAACAAATGTTGCTTTTCAAGTAACTTGATTAACAACTGATGATTTGTAAGTAGCATTAAATAAATGAATTTTTCTAATTATGCCTCAAAGAGGTGATCTTAAAAGAATCCTAATTCTTGGTTCAGGTCCAATCGTTATAGGACAAGCATGTGAATTTGATTATTCAGGTACTCAAGCTTGTAAGGCTTTAAGAAAAGCTGGATATGAAATTATTTTAATTAATTCTAATCCAGCTTCAATAATGACTGATCCTGAAATTGCAAATAAAACCTATATTGAACCATTGACTCCAGAAATAATTTCTCAAATAATTTTAAAGGAAAAACCTGATGCGATTCTTCCTACAATGGGTGGTCAGACTGCCTTGAATCTGGCTGTAAAACTTTCTGAATCTGATTTTCTGAAAAATAATAATGTTGAATTGATAGGAGCTGATTTAAAAGCTATTAACAAGGCTGAAGATAGAAAGCTATTCAAAGAATCGATGGAAAATATAAATGTAAATGTATGTCCTTCAGGAATCGCTTCTGATTTATTCGAAGCAAGAGAAGTATCTAAGCAAATAAATTCGTACCCGTTAATCATAAGACCAGCTTTTACTTTAGGTGGAGTTGGAGGGGGAATAGCATACAACCTTGAAGAATTTAATGATCTTTGTAAATCTGGTTTAGATGAAAGTCCTAGTAATCAAATCTTAATTGAAAAATCTTTAATAGGTTGGAAAGAGTTTGAATTAGAAGTTATGAGAGATACCGCTGATAATGTTGTTATAATCTGCAGTATTGAAAATTTAGACCCTATGGGTGTTCACACTGGGGACTCAATTACAGTGGCGCCTGCTCAAACGTTAACTGACAGAGAATACCAAAGACTTAGAGATTTATCTTTAAAAATAATAAGAGAGGTAGGTGTTGAAACAGGAGGAAGTAATATACAATTTGCGGTAAATCCAAAAAATGGTGATGTAATAGTTATCGAGATGAACCCAAGGGTAAGTAGATCCTCTGCTTTGGCTAGTAAAGCTACAGGCTTCCCCATAGCTAAGATTGCGGCTTTGTTATCTGTTGGGTACACACTTGATGAAATTATTAATGATATTACTAAAAAAACGCCTGCATGCTTTGAACCCTCAATTGATTACGTAGTAACAAAGGTACCAAGATTTGCTTTTGAAAAGTTTAAAGGTTCTTCAAACATTTTAAATACATCAATGAAATCTGTTGGGGAATCAATGGCAATTGGCCGATCCTTTGAAGAATCTTTTCAAAAAGCTTTGAGATCTTTAGAAATTGGTATTTTCGGTTGGGAATGTGATTCTATTGAAGATTTTAATAACGATAATGATTTAAAGAATAATTTACGAAACCCAACTGCTGAAAGGATATTAATAGTTAAAAAAGCAATGGAATCTGGTAAGACTAATTCATATATTAATGAAATAACGAATATAGATTTGTGGTTTATTGAGAAGTTACGAAATATTTTTAATTTTGAGAATGAATTTTTAAAAGGGAATGAACTTACTCGAATTGATAGAGATTTAATGTTAAGTGCAAAGCAATTGGGCTTTTCAGATCAACAAATTGCAAAATTAACTAACTCTGAATTTTTTGAAGTAAGAAATTATCGAAAAAAATTGAAAGTTTTACCACTTTACAAAACTGTAGATACTTGCTCAGCTGAGTTTTCATCTGAAACTCCTTACCATTATTCAAGTTACGAAGAAGCTTTTTTAGATAATAATTTAAATATAAATGATAATGAAATTTATTCCGATAACGATAAATATTTAAAAAAAATTATGATATTGGGAGGTGGACCTAATAGAATTGGCCAGGGTATTGAATTTGATTACTGTTGCTGTCATGCCTCGTATCAAGCTTCAAGTAATGGTTATCAAACGATAATGGTTAATAGTAATCCTGAAACTGTTTCAACCGATTATGATACGAGCGATATATTATATTTTGAGCCTGTTACTTTGGAAGATGTTCTCAATATAATTGAAGCTGAAAATCCATATGGATTGATAGTTCAATTTGGAGGACAGACACCTCTTAAGTTGTCTTTACCTTTATCTAATTGGTTGGAGTCTAATGAAGGTATTAAATGTAAATCAAAAATTCTTGGAACATCTCCTCATTCAATTGACATAGCTGAAGATAGAGAAGAATTCACAAAGATTCTAGAAGAATTAAATATAAGACAACCGCTCAATGGAATAGCACGTGATGAAAAAGAGGCAATTTTTGTTGCAAATAATATAGGATTCCCTTTAGTCGTAAGGCCCTCTTATGTCTTGGGTGGAAGGGCTATGGAAATAGTTAAAGATAAAAATGATTTATCTCGATATATAAAAGAGGCCGTTAAAGTTTCACCAGATCATCCGATTCTTTTGGATCAATATTTAAGTAATGCAATAGAAATTGATGTTGATGCGTTATGTGATAAAACCGGTTCGGTTGTTATCGCAGGTCTTATGGAGCATGTAGAACCTGCTGGAATCCATTCTGGTGATTCTGCTTGTTGCCTACCTTCAATTTCTTTATCCCAACAAACAATAGATACTGTTAAAAAGTGGACAAAATTAATTGCAAATAGATTAAATGTTGTTGGCTTAATTAATTTGCAATTTGCAATTAGAAATCATAGTAATAAAGAAAATCAATTATTTATTCTTGAGGCTAATCCACGAGCATCAAGAACTATACCTTTTGTTTCCAAAGCTATCGGTAAACCTGTTGCGAAATTGGCGACTCAATTAATGCAAGGATCCTCTTTAAAAGATATAAATTTTACTGAGGAACTAATACCTAAATATCAAGCGGTTAAGGAAGCTGTTTTACCTTTTAAAAGGTTCCCTGGCTCTGATGCTTTACTTGGCCCTGAGATGCGTTCAACAGGTGAAGTAATGGGATTGGCCGATAATTTTGGTTTGGCATATGCAAAATCTGAATTGGCTGCTGGAAATGGTGTCCCTTCTGAGGGTGTTGCTTTTTTATCTACTAATGATTTAGATAAAGAGAAATTAGAGTACATAGCAAGAGAACTAATAGTTTTGGGTTTTAAATTAGTTGCGACAAAGGGTACTGCTAAATATTTATTTAATTTGGGAATTGAAGTTGATGAAGTTTTAAAGGTTCATGAAGGAAGGCCTAACATTGAAGATTCAATTCGTTCTGGTCTTATCCAATTAGTTATCAATACTCCAGTTGGATCGCAGGCTCTCCATGATGATGCTTATCTCAGAAGAGCATCCTTAGAATATAATATTCCTACTTTTACTACTATTCCTGGAGCAAAAGCAGCTTTGCAGGCAATTAAATCATTACGGCTAAATAAAATTGATACTTTATCACTTCAGGAAATTCATAATTAAAAGAATCTATTCATAAATTTTAAGATTCTCTCTTAATTGGTTTGTTAGGGAGTTTCTACCAATGGATAACAATTTAAATGTGTCTTTATGAATTTTTAGCTGAGTTTCAGCTATTTGTAATCCTTTAATTAGTTCTTTTGTTTCACTAGTTAAATCATTAAGATTATATATTCCCCCCCTCAAAAGTTAGAACTGGATTTTTATTTTCAATGTTTTTTTTCAGACGTGATTTTATCTTTTATTAAATTAAATACAATCAAGTAACCTTTATCAACTGTTTTTCACATAATTCTTTATAAATTCCATCTTTATTAAACAAATCTATATGTTTCCCACTATCTATAATTTTACCTTTATCAAAAACAACTATTTTATCTGCTCCTTGAGTCGTGGATAATCTGTGAGCGACAATTATAACTGTCCTATTATTCATTGCTTGATTTAGGCCCTTTTGAACTTCTGCTTCTGAATCCGAATCTAATGCACTAGTAGCCTCATCTAATAAAAGTATAGATGGGTTCCCTAATATCGCGCGAGCTATTGCTAATCTTTGAATCTGACCTCCTGAAAAGTTAGATCCTCTTTCGGTTATGTTTGTTTCGTATTTACTAGGGAGTTTAAGAATAAATTCATGAGCATTTGCAATCTTGGCAGACTTGATTACATCGTCTTCACTAAAGTTCCTTCCCATTTTTATTACATCAATTATTCTTCCAGAAAATAAAAAAGGTTGTTGTTGGACTAAGGCAATATTTGATCTTATATCTATTGAGCTTATAGATCTTATGTTTTTATCATCTATATATATGTCCCCTGTTTTAGGGCTTATGAATTTTAATATCAAAGACATCATTGTGCTTTTCCCGGCTCCTGATGATCCTACAAATGCAATTACCTGTCCTTTTGAAATTTTTAAAGTGATATCTTTTAAAACTTCATTATCCTTTTTATATTCAAAACTAACATGATTGAATTCTATATTCCCATTTATTTTTGCTATTTTGTCTAAATTTCGCTCATCTTTTTCCATGGGTTGCATATTTATTTTTTTTAATCTTTTTAATGAAGCCTCTGCTTGCTTATATTCATTAAAGTTTGTACTAATGTGACTAATTGGGTCTATAAGCATTAATATTGCAGCAAAAAAACTGCTAAATTCTTCGCTATTTAAAAGACCTAGGTTAATTCTTAATGCTCCTAAACCTAATATTGCCAATATTCCAAAAGCTTCAATAAAACCTACTATTGGATGTTGTATAGCAAGTAATTTTAGTGTCTTATATTTTGCTTGTTTATTACTTCTCAATCTTGTATTGAATCTACCTTTAATCCAATTTTCTGCTGCAAATGATCTTATTGTCGAAATTCCGTTTATAGATTCTCCTATTAAGCCGGCTAAATCGCTTGTTGATTCTTGACTTTTTTCAGATGCTATTAAAACCCTTTTCCCAAAGTTATTTACTGATAAAACAATTATTGGAGCTAAAATAAATGTTGATATCGTCAAGGACCAGTCTAGATAAAACATATAGATAATTA
This sequence comes from Prochlorococcus sp., assembly GCF_965655815.1. Lineage (NCBI taxonomy): Bacteria > Bacillati > Cyanobacteriota > Cyanophyceae > Synechococcales > Prochlorococcaceae > Prochlorococcus > Prochlorococcus sp. Next base: position 11,096 of record NZ_CBFHHZ010000006.1, read on the forward strand.
CTGCTAATAATTGCAACACGCATGGTAATGTATCTTGAAATGTTTTATAAATCACTTCACTGACTCTGTCCGCATCCTCGGTAAGCCTATAAGTAATATCTCCTGCAGAAATGTTGTTGATAAAATTCATTTTTATTTTGTGAATTTTACTAAATAAACTTTGTCTCATTACTTCACTTATTTCTAATGAAGGCTTTGCAATATAAACATCTTGCCCATATTGAGCAGTTTTTTGAATTAAAAATACAATAAGAGAATTTATTATGATATTAGTTACGGTTGATAATTCTCCAGATCCAATAGCGGGTATTAATTTTCCAGCTAAAAAAGCTAATATTGGCCAACATGCTACATAAATTATCATGCATATAAAACCTTTAATAAATCTATTAATATATGGAGTGATTGATGGAATTAATTGCAAGATATTATTTTTAATTACTTCTTTTACTTTATCAATAGCTGTGGATTTATAAAACAATGAAATTAAATCAATTTTTAAAATGGCATAACGTTGTTTCTTCTGGAGGCGAGGCAAAAATTCTCATAAATTCTGGTCAGATAAAAGTTAATGGAGAAATAGAGAAAAAAAGAGGAAGAAAATTAGTTAAAGGAGATAAAGTTATGTTTCTAAAAAGTGAATTAATTTTTGAATGATTAGCCTAAAAACCCAGGCTATATTAGTATATTTTTCTTAGACAACATATTTTGAGAAAATCTGTAATCGCTGGTAATTGGAAGATGCACATGACTTGTGCTGATACAAAAAAATATTTGGAAGAATTTCTTCCTCTTATTGAAGAAATTCCTAATGACAGGAAAATAGTAATTGCTCCTCCCTTTACAGCTATTTCTACTTTTTCTAGTTATACAAATTTTGATTATTTAAATATTGCAAGTCAAAATATCCATTGGGAAGATAAAGGTGCTTTTACTGCAGAAATCTCTCCCAATATGCTTATTGAACACAAAGTAAAATATGCAATTGTTGGTCATAGTGAACCTCGGAAATACTTTAGTGAAAGTGATGAACAAATTAATAAAAGAGCTGTCTTTGCTCAATCAAGTGGACTAACTCCAATAGTTTGTGTTGGTGAAACTCTTGAACAAAGAGAAAGAGGTGAAGCCGATAGAGTCATCACCAGACAAGTTGAGCAGGGATTAGAGAATACTGATCCATCTAATCTTATAGTCGCTTATGAACCTATATGGGCAATTGGTACAGGTAAAACTTGTGAAGCAAGTGATGCAAACAAGATTTGTGCTTTGATAAGGAGGTTGATTGGTTTTAGTGACGTAATCATCCAATATGGAGGTTCTGTTAAACCTAATAATATTGATGAGATCATGTCAATGAGTGATATTGACGGTGTCTTGGTAGGTGGTTCTTCTTTAGATCCTATAAGTTTTTCAAGAATTGCAAATTTCGAATAATAATTTTCCTTGGCCTGATTATTGGGGTAGGAAAACCTCAATAATGGGTATTATTAATTTAACTCCTGATTCATTTAGTGATGGAGGCGATTTTTGTTCGATAGAAAAAGTTTTAAATCAAGTAAATCATTTTGTTTCTAATGGAGTTGATGTAATTGATCTTGGTGCTCAAAGTACTAGACCCGGGGCGATTGAAATCGGAGCGAAAAATGAATCAAAAAGATTGATACCATATTTAAAAAAAATTAGAAGTGAATATCCTAATATTCTTATTTCTATAGATACTTTTAATTCTGAGGTTGCTCATGAAGCTCTCTCAAATGGTGCTAATTGGATTAATGATGTCACAGGAGGCAGAAGGGATGATGAGATTTTAGATGTTGTCTCAGAATTTAAATGTCCTTTCGTAATTACTCATAGTCGCGGTAGTAGTATAAATATGAATAATTTGACAAATTATGATGATTTTTTAGTTGATATTATTCATTCTCTAGAAAGGTTGACAAAAAAAGCTATAAACAAAAAAGTTAGTAAGGATAAAATAATTTGGGATCCAGGTATTGGATTCTCAAAAGATACTAAACAGAATATAGAAATCCTAAGAAACATTCCTCTCTTTAAAAAATTTGAATTTCCACTCTTAATTGGGGCCTCAAGAAAAAGATTTATTGGAGAAATCTTAAATGTACCTAATCCCAAAGAAAGAGATATAGGAACACTAGCTATTAGTTGTCTTTGTTCTCAACAAAATATTCACTTAGTAAGAGTTCATAATGTAAAAATAAATTATCAAGTTTTAAAAGTGGCAGATCATATTTTTAGATAAAGAAATTAATTTTTACTATTTAACTCCCTCAATTTTATCCTCTACCTCTTGATAAAGTTCTTTAAGTTGCTCTATATTTTCATCGGATGTTTCCCAATAACCTCTCCCATTTACTTCGAGCAATGTTCCTACTATTCTTCTGAAACTATTAGGATTTAAATCCATGAGTCTTTTCCTCATTTCTTCATCATTAATGAATGTTTCATTAGTTTCTTCATAAACAAAGTTATCTACTTGGCCACTTGTTGCACTCCATCCAAGTGTGTAGTTAAGTCTATTAGATAGTTCTCTAACCCCTTCATATCCTGACTTAAGCATTCCTTCGTACCATTTTGGATTCAAAAGCTTGGTTCTAGAATCTAGCCTAATTGTTTCACCTAATGTCCTGACTTGAGCATTAGATGTAGTAGTGTCTGCAATGTAACTACTTGGTTCTTTCCCATCATCCCTTAACGTTTTTATTAATTTAGTAGGATCAGAATCAAAATAATGGCTTACATCAGTTAGAGAGATTTCAGAGGAGTCAAGGTTTTGGAATGTTACATCAGCAGTTTTCATGACAGACTCGAAAACATCCCTTTTTTGATTCATTTCTCCTGGATTATCGGCATTAAAAGCATAAGTTTTTCTTGATAAGTACATTTCTTGCAATTCATTTTCTTCCTCCCAGGTTGAATTCTCAACAGCTAAATTGACATTTGAACTATAGCTTCCACTAGCATTTGAAAATACTCTTGCTGAAGCTTCCCTTATAGAGGTACCCTCTTTTTCTGCTTGTTCTAAGGAATGTTTTCTAACAAAGTTGGACTCTAATGGTTCTTCTGCTTCTGCGGCTAATTTTACTGCTTGGTCAATTAGTGCCATTTGGTTTATAAATAAATCCCTAAAAACTCCAGAACAATTTACAACGACATCAATTCTTGGTCTACCAAGTTCCTCTAACGGGATAAGTTCTAATTTATTTATTCGGCCAACAGAATCAGGTTTTGGTTTGACTCCTACAAACCATAAAATTTGTGCAAGAGATTCACCATAAGTTTTGATATTATCAGTACCCCATAAAACACAAGCTATTGTTTCAGGCCAAGTTCCTTGCTCTTCTTTTTGTCTTTCAATTAATTTGTCTACTACAGTTTTTGCTGCCGCTACTGCTGCAGTGGTAGGAATTGATTGTGGATCAAGTGCATGAATATTTTTACCACTTGGTAAAACACTTGGGTTCCTAATAGGATCTCCTCCAGGACCAGGTAATACATAATTCCCATCCAAGGCTTTTATGAGGCTATCCATTTCTTTGTCTGCACAAACCTGTTCAAGGCAGAATAATAAGTAGTCAAATAATTTATTTAATTCTTTTTGATTTACTTCATTAAATCCATTTAATCTACATACTCTTAGCCAAGGGGTAGGTAAATTTAAACCAAATATTTTCAAGAAATCTAATAGTTTTGAAAATAGAGATTTCTCTAAATAGACTCTTCCGTTAACAATTTTTAGACTGTTAACCATTGCAAATATAGATTCTCTAGCAGTTTTAATAATTTTTTCATTAAGTTCAACAAACTTAAGTTCTCCCTTATTATTACCGTCGTAAACTTCATCAATTTTTAAATTTATTGATTCTGCTAATAAACCTGGTAGGGATCTAAGACCTTCTTGTTCTCTTTCTAACGAAGCTATATTGACTAATGTAGCGACGGCTTCCTCAGCAGTAGGAGCCTCTCCAATTGTATGGAGTCCACATGGTAGCAATCTACTTTCTATCTCCATTAATTGTTTATATATATTTCCTACGAACAGATCTCTTTCTTCAATAGTTAGTTCCTCTACCTCACCAATAGGTAGTTCTACATCTTTGTCAAGATTACATTGCTTTGAAGTCTCTACAATTGCATTAACAATTTGAATACCTCTGCTACTTTCTCTGAGTTGTTGATAAGAACCTACAAGTTCGCTCAATTCTTTAAGGCCCTTATAGAGTCCAGCATTTTCAGCTGGAGGAGTTAGGTAACTTATCGTTGATGCGTAACCTCTTCTTTTTGCAATTGTTGCTTCTGATGGATTATTTGCTGCGTAATAATATAAATTTGGTAGAGATCCTATTAAAGAATCTGGGTAGCAAGTTTCACTCATGCCCATTTGTTTCCCAGGCATAAATTCAAGTGAACCGTGTGTTCCAAAATGTAGAACAGCATCAGCTCCCCATATTTTTTCTACGTAAGTGTAATAAGCGGCAAATCCGTGGTGAGGACTTGCACTTCTTGAGTAAAGCAATCTCATTGGATCTCCCTCATATCCAAATGTTGGTTGTACTCCTATAAATACGTTTCCAAAATGCTTTCCATAAATAAGTAAATTTTGTCCATCGCTGTTCAAGTTTCCAGGAGGTTTACCCCAGTTTTCTTCTAATCTCTTTGAATAAAGTGTAAATTCCTCATATTCTTTCACAGTCATCTTATGAGCAATATTTAATTCAGGAGAACCATCCATAGCCTCTGGATTATTAATGACTTTCTCCATTAATTCTTTGGAGTTTTTAGGGAGATCATCAATTTGATACCCTTTAGCTTTCATTTCTAAAAGAACTCTATAAATAGAACCAAATACATTTAAATAAGCTGCTGTTCCAACATTCCCTTTGTCAGGTGGAAAACTAAATACAGTTATCGCTAACTTCTTCTCCTCCCTTTTTTTTACCCTAAGAGTGGACCACTTTATTGCTCTTTCAGCAATAACATCTACTCTGTCTTGGAGTGTATGAGCTTTACCAGTAGCATCATCACGACCTGAAAGAATAATTGGTTCAATAGCTCCATCTAATTCTGGTATAGCAATTTGGAGTGCAACTTGAACAGGGTGCAACCCTAAATCACTTTCCTCCCATTCTTGAGTTGTTTGAAATACCAAAGGTAATGCAACCATATATGGTCTATTTAGTTTTTTAAGTGCATCAATAGCTTTTGGATGATCTTGTCTTGCAGGACCACCTACCAATGCAAAACCTGTTAAAGATACAACTCCATCAACGATTGCTCTTTCCTTATCAATTGAATCATAATAAAATTCATCTACTGGTTTAGAAAAATCTAATCCACCACAGAAAATAGGTAAAACACGAGCGCCTCGATATTCTAATTCTTGTATTACGGCTACATAATGAGCATCATCACCAGTAACTATGTGACTTCTTTGTAGAACTAATCCAATTGTTGGAGTTTTATCATCTTTTGGTTTTATATCTTTTCTATTATTTTCCCAATCTTGATATTCATTTAAACTTTCAAACATATTTGGCGCTAATGGATGCCATATGCCTAAATCTGGGAATGTTTGAGGATCTTGTATTTTAAATTCTTCTAACTGATCTTTTATATTTTCTGACACTACATATTTTTCTGAAATCATTAATAAGAAGTTCTTCAGATTCTCTGTAGTACCGCCAAGCCAATATTGAAAACTTAATATAAATGTTCTTGCATCTTGTGCTTTTTCTACGGGTAAATATTTAAGTATTGAAGGTAAAGTATTTAGTAACTTCAACATTGAATCTTGGAAACTAGCACCATCAGATTCTTTTTTCTTTTTAATAAGATCACCAATAATACTTTTAGATTGTCCAAGTTGAGCCATGCTAAATGAACCCAATTTGTTTAATCTCATCACCTCAGGCATTGAGGGAAAAATTATAGAGGCTTTAAGATTCTCTTTATATGGTGTAACCGCATCTACAACTTTTTGTGCTAAATCTTCAATAAATATTAGGGAGGCAACAAAAATATCGGCACTAGCTATATCAACTTTAAAATCTTCGAAGTTTTTATCGTTTCTAAGTTCTTCTATAAGATATCCGCTAAGATCTATCCCTATAGGGCCATTGATTTCATTTATTGATTTTGCAGCTTCTGTTAAGGAGTTTTGATATTGTGGCTCAAGGACAACATAAACTGCTTTTATTACAATTTTATGTTTGTTATCCTCAACAGGAGAAACTCTGCGATTTGCTGAGCGGACCTGCGTAAACATTGATTCTCTTTAAGTATTTTTACCAGCCTACGGGTGAATTGCCGTTATTGTGTGCAATATAAATAGCGTGTAACAACCTTTAAAAAAATTTTTTAATTAAAAATGACCAAAAATTCTAAAAAATCTATACCTGTACTTGTTTCTGGTGCATTAGGCAAAATGGGAAGTGAGGTTGTTAATTCCGTCCTAAATTCTTCAGATTGCGAACTTGTTGCAGCAATTGATACAAATAAAAAAAATAATGGTGAAAACATTTCACAATTGTTAAATCTTAAAAAAAGTGATGTTTTTGTTTCAAATGATCTTGAGGGGTCTTTATGTTCAATTAGTCAAGATTATCGAAATGAGGAAATTAAACCAGTATTAGTTGACTTTACTCATCCTGATTCTGTTTATGAAAATACTAGATCTGCAATTGCTTATGGTATATCGCCAGTTGTAGGGACTACAGGCCTTACACCCTCTCAAATAAATGATTTGGCTATTTTTACTCAAAAAGCAAACATAGGTTGTGCAATAATTCCAAATTTTTCCGTAGGAATGGTTCTTCTTCAACAAGCTGCTTCTGTAGCAGCAAAGTTTTACGATAATATTGAATTAATAGAAATGCATCACAATCAAAAAGCAGATTCTCCTAGTGGAACTTGTATTAAAACTGCTGAAATGATTGAAGAATATCCAAAAAAATATAATCAGAGCTTAGTTAAGGAAACTGAATCATTAAAAGGAGTAAGAGGAGGTCTTAGAGATTCAGGCCTAAATATTCATTCAATAAGATTGCCTGGGCTTTTGGCTCATCAAGTAGTTATTATGGGTTCTCCTGGAGAAACTTACACAATTAAACATGACACTATTGACAGAAAAGCTTATATGCCTGGCGTTTTGCAGGCAATAAGAAAAATAGGTAAATTTGATTCGTTAATTTATGGACTTGAAAAATTAATATTTTAATGCTTATACCAATAAAACAAAATCAAATATCTAAACTTATCCCTTCTGTAGGGACAGGTGGTCAGTTTAAATATACACTTGGAGATCCCAGAAAAATTTTGCAGAGACTGATTATTTCCTCTATTGGAGGAGTTTTAAATCTCTTACTTTTTATTAGTCAATCATCAACTCAGACTGAAAATCTTTGGTTATTATTATGTGTGATTTTTTTTCTTTACATAATATGGGGACCAATTCTTGAATCAAGCAGAAAAAATATTAAATATAAAAAATCTAAGTTCTTTTCTCTCTTCGATGGTTATGTTTCTGATATCTATAAAACTGAAAGAATTGAAAGTTCACGTGAGCAATCAAATAGGCAAGGTCGTTTAGAGCTAATTGAAAAAAAAAGAACTTGGTTAGTTATTGAATTGGAAGATGAGGATGGTTATTTAGATAAAATAAGTTTTCCAATGGAAAACAAACATAGTCTAATTAGAGTTGGTTCTAATATTAGATGCATCATTTCATCTAATTATAGAAACTTTGAAAGAGAGATTTCATTGACTGATGCATGGTTACCTGACTCAAATATTTGGATAGGAGAATACCCATATTTGCTTCGACCAGCATTTGAAGAAATTTGCTATATTTATCTGAAGTAAATTGTAGTTATATATTTTAATTAATGAATAATTATTTAAATTTTAAGATTGTTGGTTCTGGACCCTCTGGGTTACTTTTAGCAATATCTTTAGCTAAATTAAATTTCAATATTTATATTACAGATTTACTAACAAGAGAGAAACTTATAAATAAAGACAAAACATATGCTATTACTCATTCAACAAGAAAGATACTTTCAAAATTTAATCTTTGGAGTAAATTAAAATCTTATCTTTATAAATTTGATTCTCTTTCAATTTCAGACAGTGTAACTTCAGATTTTACAATTTTAACTACTTCGGACTTAGATAAAGATATTTGTTCTTTAGATACCATTGGTTGGGTAGTTAAACATTCTGATCTAATGAATGTATTTTTTGATGAGGTCGATAATATGGATAATATATGTTTTAAATCTTCTCAAGATCTATCTTTCGATGATATTAAATTTGATTATGAATTTGTATCAACTGGAGCAAATTCAAATCACAAAAAAAATCGAAATTTAATAGATATCAGAAAATCATATAATCAGTCTTGTTTAACATTTGAAGTTTTAGTTAGGGGGAATGTTCCTAGGCGCGCATATGAAATATTTAGGAAGGAAGGTCCATTAGCTTTATTACCACTAGATAATAATAAATATCAAATTATTTGGACTGCTACTTCATCTAAATCAATGGATAGATTAAATTCAAGTAAAAGCTTTTTGTTAGATAATTTGTCAACAATATTACCTGATAATTTCAAGTTAGATCAGATCAATAGTGATATTAATATTTTTCCTGTTTCTCTATCTCTTAGTCTGCCAATTTTTAATTTCAAAAAGGTTGTATTTGTTGGAGATTCATTTCATACCTTCCATCCTGTTGGAGGACAAGGATTAAACACTTGTTGGAGAGATGTTAATGTCATATATGATATTTTTAATACAAATGTTCCTGTAAGTAATAGAGCTTTAAACATATTTAAATATAAATATTATTTTATAAGATTTTTAGATATTATTTCAACTATTGTTGTTACAGATTCTTTAATTAAATTTTTTGCAAATAATAAATTTTTCTTATTACCCTTTAGAAAATTCTCTTTTTTACTTTTAAATAAGTTTAATTTTATGAGGAGAATCATATTAAATCATATGACCAAGTCTTTAATCTTTTCATCAATTAAATAATTTATATGGATAATTATTCAAATAGAAAAATAATATTTTTTCTTATGGATGAAATTGGATTAAACGAGTCTTCGATTGAGCTAGGATTGAAGTTGGCAATCAAAAATAATACGCCACTTCCTATTCTTCTTTGGAATTATGGAATTTTAACAATCGAAGAACTGGATAAGTTTTATACATTTTTATTTCAAAGTAAATAACAAATATTCTGTTATAATTTGTAAATAGCATTTGAATTTGACTATTACTATTTTATCGAAAGGAAAACAGATATCTAGAGAATCTATACAAAGACTTGATTTACTTTTATTAGCTCTAGAAACTATTGATCTAAATGGTGCTGAATCTCTACATTCTTTATCAGTCAAACTTAATTTAAAGGAAGTCTTACCTAATAAAGTTACTATTTGGAAACTGAGGAATAATAACCCAATGAGGAATTCTTTTAATAATATCAATATTAAATTAGAGGAATTTGAAGCACTAATTAAACTTGCTGCTGAAATGGCAAAATTTTTATATCCTTATATAAGACAGATACTTCAATCCAGAGATGATCTTATTAGAAATCCTAATGCTTGGAATGAGTTTAAGAAAAGATATATTGAATTAATTAATGAAAGGTTTAATACTAATAGTATGAAGGTCAAAAGACTTCTTGATCCTAATTGTAATGACGAGGTTTTTAATAAAATTATACTTACTTTAGCTTTGTGCGTCTCAGACGATGGTTTTCTAAAATTAAGAACAACTTTAATTAATTATTGATATGTTGCAAAATAAATTTTTATTTAATCAATCTTCAGTAAGCCTTGAAATTATTGGATTACCTGATTATTCGAATAACGAAAATAAAGACTATATATCAATTATTTCGCAATGGAAACTTATGATTATTGATAAGCCTGTTATAGAGGGAAATCTTGAACACTTAAAGTCAGTTATGAAGGCTTTTTATACTTATTCTATTTCCCTTTTGAATGATGAAAATCCAAGATATGAATCGAATTTAATTGATATTACCTCTGAGAATTTTTATACACATATACTTCTTTTGAAGAGTTCCAAACCTGAGGTTAAGCCTTTAAATATAAGAATTGGAAATTCAGTTTTAGCAGATACTATAAATTGTTTTGACCAATTATGTTCTTCAAATAAAGTTAAAAATATTTATCAAAAAGAATTAACAAACTTTAAAAATAAAAATTATTTGAGTTTATTGGATAAAAAAAATATCTTTAATTTTCTATTGCCTCCATTATTCTCATTATGTTCTATTTTTCTCGTTTCTACTGCTTTAATTTATGTTTATGATGGAAATGATAATAACTCATTAATAAATAATAAAAACAAACTTATTAGCATTAAATCCTCAAACAAGTTACCATAAAAAATAATTCTTATTGAAGAGTTCTTTTTGATTTGTTAGTTTGATTTTTTTATAAATGGCTGATTTAAAAATACCAAATTTGAATAAGAATTCTGATAAATATTTTTTTAAAAAAAAGTTATCTTTGAGGAGAAAGTCTAAAAGTAAATTGATAAATGAATCTTTTATTATGATATTTTTTAGTGTCTTAATAATTTATCTAATTTATTTAATCCCAAATAAAATATCAATTTTTAAAAACCTATTAACTAATTTCAGTAAATTGTTTGCTAACGTTTTGGACTCAATCTCATATATTTATGAAATTTGTTTATTTATATTTATTATATTTTCATTAATATTTGCTTTGATTTTGATTATAGGCTCTTTTTCAAGAATATTAAAAGTAGTAAAAAGAAAAACTAACCGATTAACCCTTAAATAGGATTCATCAAACCACCGCTTCCAGAATCTGAATCATCGTCATCATTCTCAGTTTCAAATCCTAATAAAGCATATATACCAACTGCTACAGATGAAATTAGTAAAGTAAAAGGTAAAATCGAAGTTTGTAATCCGACATCAATGTATTCACCCATTTAACAAAAAAATTTTTATTAACCTAACCGAAATTTAACTTATCCGCGGTTATTAAATATTTATTTAATGTTTTAGATCTTTGTAACGGAAGTTTCTTTATCAAAGTTATTTATTTCATTTACAAAAAGTCCTAACCAATAGATTAACTGATCAATTTGATTTTGAATATCTGTGACACCTAATCCTCTAATAATTATTTTTGAGAACTGATCATCTTCTTCATAATTAAATTTTGATTGAATATTTGATGGTAAACCTTTTTTAATAAGTTTAAATGTAGAGTTTTTTAGCCTAGTTTCTATTATTACATTTGGTTTTTTAAGTTTAATTTTATTAAAGCCACACTTTTTTGCTAATAATTTCAACTTCATTAACAGTATTAAGGATTCTACAGGTTTTGGTAAAACTCCATACCTATTTGTCCAGTCAGTTGCTAGCTCTGTAAGCTCTTTATGGTTGGTACATTCTGTAGCAAATTTATAAGCATCTAGTTTCTCTTCTCTGTTTAATATCCATGTTGCAGGTATAAAAGCATTAACCGGCAAATCAACTTGAGTATCATTTACTTCTGGTATTTCTTGACCATTTATTTCTGAGATTGCTTCATGAAGCATTTCAATATATAAGTCATATCCTATGGCATTAACTTTTCCACTTTGCTCTTCGCCTAATAAGCTCCCAACACCTCTTATTTCCATATCTTTCATGGCGAGTTGATATCCACTTCCTAGTTCAGAGAAATCTTTGATAGCCTTTAGCCTTTGCTTAGAGGCTTCATTAATTTTGTTTATATTTGGATAAAATAGCCATGCATGAGCTTGTATGCCACTTCTTCCGACTCTTCCACGTAATTGATAAAGTTGTGACAGACCAAATTTATGTGAGTCTTCGATTACTATTGTGTTTACTCTAGGTATATCTAATCCACTTTCAATAATTGTAGTGCAAATCATTAGATCAACCTCGCCATTATTAAATGCAATCATTGCATTTTCAAGATCTATTTCATTCATCTGTCCATGAGCGACAATGTACTTTAAATCTTTAAACATATTTTTTAATTTATTAACCGCTTGATCAATATCAGATATTCTTGGAAGAACATAGAATATTTGACCACCTCTATCAAGTTCTTGACTTATCGCAGTTCTGATTACATCCATATCAATTTCAGATAAATACGTTTTAATCGATCTTCTAGAAGGAGGTGGAGTATTTAATAAACTCATTTGTCTAAGGCCAGACAAACTCATATATAGAGTTCTTGGGATTGGTGTGGCTGAGAGAGTTAAAACGTCAATATTTGTTTTTATATTTTTAATTTTTTCTTTTTGCCTAACTCCAAATCTTTGTTCTTCGTCAATAACAAGTAATCCTAAGTTTTTAATTTCGATCTCTTTTCCTAAAATTTGATGAGTAGCTACAACTAAATCAATTTTATTATTTTTTAAACCATTATAAATATCTTTTTTCTCAGTATTTGTTTTAAATCTGTTCAGTAATGAAACCTTTATTGGGTAAGGAGAAAATCTATTATGAAAAGTTCTCCAGTGTTGTTGAGCTAAAATTGTTGTTGGAGCAAGTAAGATCACCTGCTTTCCAGATGTAATTGCTTTAAAAATTGCTCTTACTGCTACTTCTGTTTTTCCGAACCCGACGTCTCCACAAACTAATCTATCCATTGGCTTATCACTTTCCATATCAATTTTTACTTCTTTAACAGCTGTTAGTTGATCTGGTGTAGGTTGATAAGGGAATGACTCTTCTAACTCTTTTTGCCATGGACCATCTTCTGGAAATATATGACCTTTAAGTTTTTCCCTTTTTGCATAAAGTTTTAAAATGTCTAAGGCAACTTTTTTTATTATTTTTCTATTTTTATCTTTAATTTTTAACCATTCTGTACCGCCTAATTTATTTATTCTAGGCTTTATTTTTCCACTAGTTCTATATCTGTTTATACTCCCAAGTTGATCAGCTGCAACACTAATTTTTCCATCAAGATAACGAATAACTAAGTAGTCTCTTGATTCACCAGTAATGTTTATTTTTTCTATTTTTAAAAATTGTCCGATACCATGGTTTTTATGCACTATATAGTCTCCTGGATTTATTTTATTTACGTTTATATTTGAATTTACACTCCTTTTTCTTTTTCTTATAAATACATTATTAAATAAAGCTTGCTGAGAAAACATTTCCTTGTCTGTTATTAGAATTACTTTCCATATCGGTAAATAAAATCCTTCTATTTCATAATTATTTTTATTTTTAATAATTACTGGTGTCGAATTTTCAATTAACCTATAAGCGCTTTCAAGGTCGTTGGGCTTTTCTAAGTAAGTTGTATTACATTCATGCTCAAAAAATAAACTTCTTGTTCGTAGTGGCTGCGCCGATAATATCCAGACTTTATCTTTATTTAATATAAATTTATTTATTTCTTTTGAAAGTTTGCCAATATTTTTAGAAGAAGTATTTATGCGTTTATCTGACAAAAGAAATCTATTATCTATATTTCTTTTTGACTCAAATTCATATAAATTTATTACATTTTTATTACTAATAGTTTTTATAACTGATTCAAATTTCTCATGAAGATTTGATCTAACTTTTATATTTATATTATTAGATTTTAAGTTGTTGGAGATTTCATCTTTATATAGTTCAAAATTATTATCTGATTCAAGACACCAATTGTTAGAAAATTTATTACATTCCTCTTTTTCATCTATGACAATTAATGTTTCTTTATTTATATAATCTAATAGGTTTGATGGATAATCTTCAATTATACCCAAGTATCTATCAAGATTATTTTTAGTTGTTATTTCTTCGGAATTAAATGTACCTTTTCCTGATAAATTTTCTAACTTTTTTCTTATTAATAAATTAAATCCGACTTGTACAATTTCAACTTTATTAATACTATCTAATGTTCTTTGTGTTACTGGATCATATTCTCTTATTTTTTCAATAATATTATCAAAGTATTCTATTCTTATAGGTAGTTCATTATTAACTGGATAAATATCAATAATTTCTCCTCTTCTACTCCATGAACCTTCCTGAGATGTCATATTTTCTTTACTATATCCAAGTAAAACTAATTTTGTTGTTAACTCTTTTATCTCTAATTCACTACCCTTAATAAGTGAAAATATATTATCCTTAAATATATTTTCTTTAATTAAATGAGGTTGAAGTGATCTTTCAGTTGTTATTATTATATTAATATCTTGTCTTTCTTTTTTAATAATTTTAGAGATAACTGATAACTGAGAATATTCAGTTTCCTTTGACTTATTAATTGATGCATATGGTAAATTTTCACTTGGGGGATAATATAATACATTTTTATTATCTATACTATCGAAATATCCATACCATTTATATGCAATTTCCTCATTAGGACTTATAATTAAGATATCTTTATTTTCTTTCTTAGCAATACTATTTATTATAATTGACTTTGCATATCTACTAGAGCCAATGATATTTAGTTCATTATTATGTTTAATTCTTTTTACTAACTCTGTTATTATTTGTGAATTTGAAATATAACTAATTAATGAATTTAAACTCATTTATATTTAATTAACTTGATTACTACTTAAGGTTATATTATATTATATTTTACAAAGATTGTGAATAATAATTAATGGATTCTGCTGCAATAAATTCCTTTATACCAACGCTTGATCAGGTTGATAGTTGGTCAGAAATTCTTACACTTCTACCTATATTGATTATTTTAGAGTTGTTGCTATCGGCAGACAATGCGATTGCTTTGGCATCGCTTACTAAATCTCTTGATAGTCCTTTATTAAGATCTAAAGCTTTAAATATAGGCATTACTATTTCTTTATTATTCAGAATATTTCTTATTCTTTTATCTAATATACTTTTAAAATTCATCTTAATCCGTATTTTTGCAGGTTTATATCTTATTTATTTATTTATTTCAAATGTTTTTTTTAGCAGCGAATCAGATACTCAAGAATCAGACAATGACAAAAACAATAATAATCTTAAATTTCTAAAGATTGTTGCTTTACTTTCTTTGACTGATTTTGCATTTTCAATTGATAGCATTACAACAGCTGTTGCAATAAGTGATCAATATATACTTATTATTTTTGGAGCAATTATAGGTGTATTAGCATTGCGATTTACTTCAGGTATATTTCTAGGACTTCTAGAGAAATTTTTAAGATTAGAAACAGCTGGTTACATTGCTATTCTAATTGTTGGGATAAAGCTTCTTCTAAATACATTAATAACTGAGACAATTCTTCCAGATTATTATTTTTATGTTTTGATATTAATTTCTTTCATTTGGGGGTTGTCTAAAAGGGATCAAATAACTTAGTCAGAAAATTTTTCTCCAATTACAGGATTTAATTGTTGTATCAATTGATTTTGACTTGATACGTTTTTACCTTCTAATTTTGCTTCTAATAAAAGAATCGGATCAGTTTTGGTTGTTATAATAATCCCTAAGTTTTCTATAAGTCCAATAATGTATCCTGGCTTTAATACATTACTTAAAATTTTATAATTCTTATTTTGTATTTCATCAATTGTTAGGATCTTTATTTTTATTATTTTGAGGTTTTTGCTTTTATAAGTTGAATTGGCTCTTGGGTATAAGGCATTTATTTTTCTATAAATATCAGTTGAGGAATTTTCCCAATTTATAATGTAATCAAATTTGTTTATCATTCTTGCATATTTTAATTCTCTTTGAAAATCAGTTTGTTTTTTAAGTAAAAGATTAATATCTCTATTTTTATTTTGTTCTATGTCTGATATCGCTGTCAAAATTAATTCTGATGATAAATCACTTAATTTTTTCGTTAAGGTTTTAAGATTATCCTTATTCTCAATTTTAATTTGTTTTTCAACTAATACGTCCCCAGTATCTAATCCTTCTTCCATTTTCATTATTCCTACACCAGTTATTTTGTCTCCCTCTAATATTGACCATTGAATTGGTGCAGCGCCCCTCCATCTTGGAAGTAGTGATGCATGTGCATTCCATGATTTGTATTTAGGAATATCTAATATCGCTTTGGGTAATATCTTTCCATATGCAATTACAATAAAAAGATCACAAGATAACTCTTTAAGTCTACTAATAAATTGAATATTTTCTTTTATTGTTTCTGGTGTAAATACTAGAATATTTTCCTTAGTAGCATATTCCTTCACTGGTGAGGATATTAACTTATTACCTCTAGATCTTTTTTTATCTGGTTGGGTAATTACAGCAACAATATCATGATCTGATTTCTTTAATACTTCAAGACTTTTAACTGAATATTCAGGCGTACCCCAAAATATAATTCTCACTCGTCACCGGTTATAGATAATTCATTAATCCATACATGTGGAGAAATTCCACTTGTAGTTAATTCTTTTTCATTTTCAATATTTATTATATTTTTTAGAAGATACTTTATATCTCCTGCTACAGTTGCTGATTCAATTGAACGTTTTTTCCCATTTCTATAAAGCCATCCTTCAAAAGGAAGAGAGAAGGAACCTTGACTAGCTTTAACTCCTGCATGAATTGCGTTTAATTCTTCAATATATACAAAATCTCCTTGATAATTTGTGTGTACCAAAGACTTGTTTAAGTCCGAACATTCATTAGATTTTTCAATTACTAACCAATCTGGAGAAACTGATACTTTTGAACCAAGTCCAGCATGGCCTGTGGGTATGGTATTAAAAATTTTTGCAGTTGATTCCGAATGCAGAAAGTTTTCTAATTTACCTTTATTAATTAAGATTAGTTTTTTTGTTGGAGTCCCTTCACCATCGAATGGTGCAGAAGATATATTTTTATCATTAAGCCCATCATCATAGATATTCAAAGCTGGAATTGAAATCAATTCACCAATTGAGTTTTTATCTGAAAGACTTACACCGTCAATAATACTTCTAGCATTGAAGATGGAACTAAATGCATTCATTATCGTTAGAAATGCTTCAGGTGATAGACAGATTAAATACTTATCTGTTTTTATTGATGAGTAATCTAAATGTGCAATTGTTTTCTTTGCGGCCTCTTTGATACAGGATTCAATATCAATGTCTTCAACACCGTATCCTAGTTTAACTGAACCTGAACTACGAGGTTTTTTATCTTTTTCTTCTGCTCTCGCATATAAATATATAGCAGCTTGACTTTTACTATAATTTCGAAATGCCCCATCACTGTTGGCATAAATTCTTTCATAAAAACTTTCTGACAATCCGTTGTAAGGAATAGATTTAATAGCCTCATGACTATCGATTAGCTTCGATTCAGCCTCTCTGAGAATTTTAAGCAGCTTTTTTATTCCTAACGGATTTTTTTTATCAACTTCTTTTATATGTATAGGATCTTTGGCTAAGGGAGAAAAATCAGTAAATTCATTTTTGTTCCCAAATTCTGAAGCAATATTTGCTTGTCTTAAAGCTTTTTTAATACCTGCTTCACTTAGATCACTTGTAGTCGTGATACCAACTAAGTTGTCTTTATTCCAAACTCTTAAAGTTATGACCTGTTTTTGAGATGCTTTTAACTGTTTCGCTGCTCCTCTATCAACTTGAACAGAATAATCATTAGAAAAACTAGCACCGTAATCCCATTTATCAATGTTTAATATATTTGCAGCGGTTGATATTTGAGTTGTTATTTCTGTAGGATTCACTTTTATCTCCCACCTACTGTTATGGAATCGACTTTGATATGTGGCTGACCTACTGTTACATTAACGCTTCCGCTGACTGAACCACAAAAACCAGGAGCTAACTCTAAATCATTTCCACACATAGATATTTTTGGCATTACTTCTTTTGCGTCACCTATTAATGTTGCTCCTTTTACTGGTTTAGTTAATTTACCGTTCTTTATTAAATAACCTTCCTCAACAGCGAAATTAAATTGGCCTGTTGCTCCTACACTTCCACCACCCATTGACTTACAGTAAAGGCCATCGCTAATACTATTTATTAATTCTTCTTTAGTGAATTCACCTTTAGCTATATAAGTGTTTCTCATTCTTGATGCAGCAGCGAATGAATAATTTTGCCTTCTACCACTACCGGTTCTTTTGTGACCAGTCCTTAATTCACCAGCCCTGTCAGAAAGAAATTTCTTTAATATACCATCTTTAATAAGTATTGATTTCTCTGGTTCCATTCCTTCATCATCAATAGATAATGATCCGAAAGACCCTTCAGAAATGCCCTCATCTATTGCCGTCACAGATTCGTGAGCTATTTTTTCATTCAACTTATCACTAAATGGAGTTGTTCCACGTTCAATCTGAGTTGTTTCAAGTAAGTGACCACAAGCCTCATGAAATATAACACCACCGAATTTATTAGCTAATACAACTGGCATTTGTCCAGCTTGAACATAGTCTGCATATAACATATTCATTGAACTTTCATAAACTTCATTTGAAGCTTTTTCATGATCCCATAATCTAAATTCATTAGGGATTCCATGCGATCCAAATCTTCTACTACCGTTCGATCTATATTGAGCGTCATTAGCAATTATGTTAAGTCCTACCGTTTGATGCAATCTTATATCAGTAGCGTAAGTTCCATCACTTGAAGCTATTATTACTTCCTGCCAATTTCTTGCATAACTACCTTTTCTAACGACTACTTTCTTATCCTTTTTTAATGATTTAGTGCTAAGTAATAATTTTTCGCTTACTTCATTTATTGTTGGCACTTCATTCAGCCAATTAATTTTTGACTTACTATAGTCTTTAAGTTTTTCAAGTCCATTAAAAATTAATTTATTAGTTTTTTTAGAGATATCTAACATTTCGATTGCTTGAGAAATAGATCTCATTAATCCATGTCTCGACAAGTCATTAGTACTCACAAACCCATCCCTCTTGTCTTTAAATATTCTTATTCCAGCTCCTTTGCTGAATGATGGACTTACATTTGTAATAAAATCTTCTTCTGCGAGAACACTTGAATTATCAGAGTTTTCAATAAATAATTCTACAAAATCAGCACCTAGGGATATGCCATAGAAAATGACTTCTTCAAGAAGTTTTTTATTACATTCACCAAATCTAATTTCGGAAGATTTAATACTCGCAGATACCATTTGAATCTTATAACTTTAGCTCTTTGTTAAGATCAGATTATCTAATTGATGGTTGAAAATCATCACTTTCAAGAGGTTTTAATAAGTATAGTCTTATCAGTTGATAACCGTTTGAAATAAAGATGGGTAATTTAGATAATACTTTAATTACATTTGGATTTTCTTTCTTATCTATCTCTGATAATCGAGTACCATTCTCAACTATTCTGTCTAATCTTTTGTAAAAGGATTTATCATATACATTTAAAACAACAGGAAATACTTTGGCAGAAGTTTCATTTGTTTTGTTAATGACAAATTGGTCATACTCTCTAGCGTTTAAACCTAGTGCTCCATAAAAATCTCTTTTGGTCCCAAGATCTCTTATGTACATAGTTGCAAAAACAGCTAGTAGAAAAAACCTAGACCATAATTTAGAAACTATAGGATGATTATTTAAAAAATATCTAAATCTATGGTAATAATCAAAAATTGGATGTTTCAGGGTATAACCAAAGATCTCAATTTTCTGGCTTAAACTTTTAACCGTTCGAGGTTGTGCTCTCATTAATGCATCAAAGAAATCACCATGCCTATTTTCATCTTGACACCAATTTTCAAAGAAATTAAATAATGGAAAAATTTTTCCACTAGGATTTTTTTCAAGGTGCTTATAAATTGCTATATATCTCCAATATCCAATTTTTTCAGATATGTAAGTAGCATAAAAAATTGCTCTTGGAGCAAAATAAGTGTAATCCTTGTTGGCTGTTAGAAATCCCAAATCTAACTGTAATCCGAAGTCATTCATTGACTTATTCAAAAATCCTGCATGCCTTGCTTCATCCCTCGCCATATGAGCAAAACATTCAGCAAGTAGTGGATTCTTGTCTTTTATCCTTTTACTTAATTCTTTGTATAAGAGAAAGCCTGAAAATTCTGAAGTACAACTTCCTTCCAGAAAATCTACAAAAAGTTCTCTGGTTTCAGCATCTAATTTATCTGCCGCCCCCTCAAATTCTTTATTTCGTACAAAGTGATGCCTATTATAATCTTTTCTAAATTCTTCACATATTGCCTCCAATTCATCTTCATTAATGGATAAATCCATTTTTTCCATCGCTTCAAAATCAGTCGTGTAAAAATTTGGAGTTAATATCGTATCTTTTGCAATATCCTTTCCTCTATTAACAGTTTTTTTATTATTTGATTCAATAGTTTGTTGTGCCATTTTCTCTATTTCACTACTACTATTATTTACTATTTATTGTATTTTTGAGTAAAAAGTTAACTAGGTGTTATTCTTTCATTTTTTTAATTAATACCAATTAATTTTTGTCCATTTAATCTTTGCAAAATTCTAGAGATAATTAATTTAAGGGTTATTCTTTTTTCATCTATTAAAAACGATTCAATTACACTTGGTTTTTGATCAGATTTGCATAATGAAATACTTTTTAACGAGCTTATATCGTCTTTTTCAAATGATAACCAAAAGCTACAAATGTCTTTTATTTCGCAAAAAATAACCCAGCATTTGTCGCCAGCAATTGGTCTTGATGTGTTTTTTAAATTTATATCTGCAACTTCTAATCCTCTTACTTTAAATTCCTGAATTATAGAAGGTAATAAATGATCATTAATAAATACATTAAAAGGTTTTTTTTCAATAGGAAGTTCCTTTTTTGGTTTTATTTTTGACGGTATTGAATTTTCGCCCCCAACTTTTTGTTTATTAGAATCTTGTGAATTTGTATTAATTAATGTAGATGCTTCTTTTGGACTATCAACATCAATAAAATTCTTTTTTAAAGGATCATCTTCCCTTTTAATACTTTCTTCTTTCGATTCTACATTTTCTTCCATATCAACAATTTAATATTATGTTAATTATAAATATAATCTAACCTGTTTTTATCAATATTTAAGATTAACCATACTTTTACCACTCAGATTCATTATTGTTCCAATCATCATAATATTGTGAATTATTAATTTTCTGGTTACTATCTTTTAATTCATTCTCATCATTATTTTTAATAACACGATAATTAACAGAAATTGTGGGTTGAGGCTCTCGTAAATCTCTCTCAGGAGCAACCTCAAATAGTTCATCATCTTCTCTCTTTTCTGAATAATCATTATCATCGGTTCTTTTATCATCACTTTCAGATATAGTTTTAAATTTATTGTTATCGCTTAGTGTTGTGTTTAATATAGAACTCATAAATAAACCTGAAATAAAGGATATAAATATTAATCTACCTATTGTTACTTCTTGAATATTCCAAATGAAATATCTAAAAGAAGTTTTTTGTCTGTTATTTATTAATAATAAAATTTGAATACTAACAATTAAAAAAATAATTAATATTAAACTCTTTTTTTTATTATTCATTTTTAAAGTAAATTATTTTTGATATTTGAATAGAAATTTGATAACTAATATATTTTCGATCACTAAACTATTTCAAGATCTATTTGATATTTTAGAATATCTACTTTAATAATTTTGATATCTATTTCATCACCTATCTTGTATGAGTTTTTTGACTTTCTTCCAATTAATGAATTTTGCCTAGATCTATATTCGTACCAATCATTACTAAGAGTACTTACATGTACTAAACCTTCAACATATAATTCTGGAATCTCTACAAAAAATCCATAACTTTGAACTGCCATTATTAAGCCACTATATTTATTTCCTATAAATTTTTCGGCTTTTCTTATTTTTTTTATAGTTATCATATTAGATTTAAATTGTCTAACTTTATCCTTATACTCATTAATCTTATCTATCATTACATTATTAAATAATAAATCTAATGATTTAATAATTGATGAATTATATAGACGCCAATTAACATTTTCCCAAGATTCCCTTTCCATAATATTTATCAAGTTTCCACCACTATTTTTATTTCTTTTCCCATTAATTATCATATTATAAATATTATATTGATTAATTAAATTAGTAAAATCAAAGGAGGGTAATGTCCAAGGTGAAATAATATTTTTAGAATCATCTATAGAATTATCTTTAGAAATTAATGTTACATCATTATCCCTAACAACATTAAATAATATTTTATGCAAGATCCTTTTTTTATTATCATTAGTGCATAACTCAACTAATTTCTTAAATGATAGAGTACCATTATCATTAAGTTCGATATTACTATCAATTAATTCTGAATTTTTTATAATTTCAGTGACATTTATATAATCTAATTTTTGAGAAATATATGATGCATTATTTAAGCCATAATTATTTGAATGATTGAACCATATTGAATTCGCTTCGTACAACAAAGGAGTAAGATATGTTTGGATGTCATTATTATTTAATGGTTCAAAATATTCCTTTGAGAAATCAGCTGGGTTGTGAACTAATAATTCTTTTAATGATTCAATATTATTATTCGACTTCGGTAATTCAATTTTCCCATTCAATAATTGTTTCTTTCTGAATTCATTTGAGATTTCTATTATTTTATCTAAATCTTCTATGTAGTCTT
The DNA here is from genome assembly GCF_965655815.1 of Prochlorococcus sp. Lineage (NCBI taxonomy): Bacteria > Bacillati > Cyanobacteriota > Cyanophyceae > Synechococcales > Prochlorococcaceae > Prochlorococcus > Prochlorococcus sp. The sequence continues at coordinate 33,752 of NZ_CBFHHZ010000006.1, forward strand.
TAATTGGTTTAAGTATTCTTGAGGTGATTCGAGCTTTACTTTTTCTAGTTAGAAGAGCATCTATATGTTGATTTTCAACTAGGAGTGAACATTTTACCTTTGTTAAGTGGAACGACCAATTAATTATTTCATTTTCACTATTCATTTCTATACACAAACTAATAGCATCATTAATTTCGTTTATATTAAATTTTGCAGCGTTACAAATTTCATCACTAAGATAGTTTTGCCATTTTTCTAGTAAGGGAAATGACTCAAATCTATCAAAGAAAATTTGTAGGGATTTTTTATTACTTAGATCTAATCTTTCTGCAATTGTATTGGTATGTATCCAAAGTTTATAGGTTTTGTTTTTAATTTTTTCTATTTGAAAAATTGGCAGTATTGGCGAATTTTCAGTTTCCCAACTTTTGAACATATATGAATTTTTACTTGATAGATCTAGTCTTTGTTGTTGTTTGGCAACAGTAAGCTTTGGATTTTGAAAGTTAGCAATTCTATGAATATTGCTTTTAGATAATACGAAATCTGTATCTAGCTTTTCGTTATTATTTAATGTTAATTCCTTTATGACATGACCAATACCTTCTTGTTGGGCAATCGGAAATAAGTCAATTTCAATTTTTACTATATTTTTATTAATAGAATTATATTTATATTTTTCATCTTTTTTGGGAAGCTTGATTTTAGCTAGAATTCTGTCATCAATAGGTATTCCAAAAACTTCGTCTTTAATTATTTCGACTTTTGCTAACAGTATTTGATTAGTTCTTTCAAGTATGCAATCAACAACTCCTTCAGGTGATCTTCTTCTTACACCATCTTTGATTATTCTTACTAAAACTTTATCTCCATTCCATGCATAGTTAAGTAAATTTTCTTTTATGTAAATATCTTCATTGTTATTTTCTCTAACTGCAAAGCAATAACCCTTGCTACTGCATCTGATTTTAGCAATTAAGTGATTACTCTCTTTGACGTTAAAATATTCATTATCTTTATTTTTATTTATTATTTCAAGTTCTTCTAATGCTCGCAATGCTATATCTAATTTGGCCTTGTCAGTTTTTTTGGATAAATTTAATAATCTGCATAATTTCTTATATTCCAAACCTTCTTCCTGGTTTAAATTTTCAATTATTGAAGAAGTTGAAAACATAATATCTTTTAATTAGCTGATAACATATATTCTTATTATATCTTGCTTTCTAATCAAAAATCGATTTAATATTTTATTGATTATTATCATTTTCTTTTGATGTAAATGAATTTATGAAAAGTCTAATACCAATAATAAAAAAGGTTATAGATGCTATCGATTTTAAAATGATTTCAGGTAAAAAATTTGATATTGATCCACCTGCTAGGGCTCCTACTAAACTGGCTAAAACTAGAGCTGATGAGGAACCTAAAAATACTGCTAGAGGTTTATTGGATGTCCCACTCATCGTTAACGTAGCTAATTGCGTTTTGTCACCTAGTTCGGCAATAAATATTGTTATGAATGTTGATAGTAGTAAACTTAAAATCATTTATAATACAGGTTTTAAAATGTCATAAGCTAAAAATATACTTATGATCATCATTAATAAACCTGTAAAAAACGCAAATTTGTTTGGAGATATTTTATTTGACAACCATTTTCCAATTAATACACCTACTAGGCTAGAACTTATTAAAGCTATTGAACTTCCGATAAAAACAATAATTGGTTTTCCAGACTCTGCAGATAACATTAGTGTCGCTATTTGAGTTTTATCTCCCAATTCAGCGATAAAAATAGTAGTAAATGTTGTTATAAAAATAGATGAAAAATTCTTTTCAACATTTTTGCCTTCTTTTTCTAGGTTAATATTCATTTTCTTGAAATAGCAGATTTAAAGTCCTTCATTTGTTCACTTTTGCTTCCATAAATAGAAGTTATATGTTGTGTACAACAATTAATTAAGAATTTATCACCATTTTTTAAATACTTTTTGAATGATAAAGAAAATTTATTTACACGGCAGAAATGTGGTCTTGATTCATAAATCATGCATTTTCTGCTTGATCTATCAAGATATTTACACCATCCGTCTTTGCTTTTCATGGAATTTATTAATGCTATATCTTTATTACTAAGTACACCTGATAAGTTATCTCTATCAGTTAAATCTAAATGACAACAAGCACCACAATTTTCTATACAACTCCATGACTTCATAATTTAATTCAATCTTGTAACGTATTGGTACAGTTGAAAGGTTTATTTGTAAAAATAGTAACACATCATTTAATTATTCACATGGCAACCCTTATTCCTTTAGCCGTCGTTGCATTAGCTGGACCTGCAATAATTGCGCTTGTTTTTTTTCGCAAATAAAAATATATTCTTTACCTCTTAGTGACTTACCTTGAGGGTGTTTATTGGGATTTAGATGGAACAATTGCTAATACTGAATTAGAAGCTCATTTGCCGGCTTTCAATTTTGCTTTTAATGATTTCAATCTTAATTGGAATTGGGATAGATCTACATATTTAGACCTTTTAAAAATAAATGGAGGTAAAAATAGAATTTCTTATTATTCAAAGTTAATAAATAATTCTTTGAATATTAAAGAAGTAAAAGAAATTCATGAACGAAAACAACATCATTATATTAATTATGTAAAAAAAAATAATGTGATATCACTTAAAACCGGAGTTTATAGATTAATTAAGGAATTAAAGAAAAAAAAAGTAAGACAATTTATAGTTACTTCTAGCTCTAAGAAGCAAGCCACACTAATAATTAATCAATTATTTATAGAATTTAATCCATTTGAATTTATTATTTCAAGTGATGATGTTCACTTTCATAAACCAAACCCTATACCTTATTTAAAAGCGATGAAATTAAGCGGTATAAAATTTAATAAATCTATAGTTTTTGAAGATTCTATTCCTGGGCTTAAATCATCTTTAGCAGCCAAATTACCCACTATTTATGTTCCTTCAAATATACCTGCGGTTATTGAGAAGGATATGAATTTAGACTGCTATGTAGATAGCCTGGGAAATGAAAGTTGTAAGGCTAATGTTATTAAAGGACCTAAACTTGATAGTAATTATGTTGATTGCGCTTATTTGGAAAAATATTTGATGATATTTTAAAATGCAAAAAACAAAATTTTCAAAAATTAATGATCAATTTAATAAATTATTGTTTGGTTTTTTAAGCTCTTCTTGGAAATCAAAATCTATTAATGTTATTTCTGTATTGACAGGTTATTTTTTATTTGCAAATTTTGCTACAAAATTCATATCTGAAGGTAAAAATGAATTAATAATGGTTCCCATAATAATAATAATTATTGAACTTATAATTAGAATTAAGCCACCTGCTGGTTCTAGTTTATTTAACATGTGGTCAATAATTGATAAGGCTCGAATTGGAGCAACTTATGCTGTGATACTTGAGGCCTTTAAACTAGGTTCTTAGCTAAATTATTCTTCACTTTCCTCTTCTTCGTCAATCGGATATACAAATCCTTGTGCTTTACCTGTTAAAACAGATTTACCTAGTGACATTGCTTTTTGAGCAGCTAATGCTGCTTTACCTTTCCAAACAGCATGTCGATGGTTTCTCTTGCTCTTTGATTTTTTCTTCTTTGGAACAGCCATACTAATTTCTTATATCCTTTTATTAATATAACCTTTCAGTGGTTATCTCTCAAATATTTGAGTATATTTGTTTTAAATAATGCAATTCTTAATCTGAGCTTTTAAGCTTTACTTATTATATTTTATTGAAGATTAGTGTTCTTTAAATCAAATTTCTCATATTCAGATTCTAATAAGAGTTATTCTGATCTCTTATTAGAATTAGATTCGGGGAATATACAATCTATATATTTCTATCCTAGAAAGAGGGAAATTGATGTTTTGTATAAGAATGGGAACAAAGAAAAAGTACCTATACTTTATAACGATCAACTAATTCTTGAAAAAGCATCAGAAAATAATGTTGACCTAACCATTAATAACAGTCGTAAAGAATCTTCAGCAGCCAATTCGTTTGCATCAGTTGGCCTTTTTTTGATTTTTATAATAGCCATTGTTTTAATATTGAAAAGTACTTCAAAACTTGCCTCAAAAGCTTTAGGCTTTGGTAAAAATAAATCTAAATTTGTCACTATTGATGATGTAGATACACGATTTGATGATGTCGCTGGTGTTCCTGAGGCCGCTGAGGAATTAAAAGAGGTAATTAAATTTCTTAATGAACCAAAAAAATTTACTGATCTTGGAGCAAAAGTTCCTAAGGGTGTTCTTTTAATTGGTCCTCCTGGAACTGGTAAAACATTACTAGCTAAGGCTATTGCTGGTGAGTCCGGTGTTCCTTTTCTCTCTATTGCCGCTTCAGAATTTGTTGAACTATTTGTTGGTGTTGGTGCAAGTAGAGTTAGAGACTTATTTGAAAAAGCTAAAGAAAAGTCTCCTTGCATAATATTTATAGATGAAATTGACTCTATTGGAAGACAAAGAGGTTCGGGGATCGGAGGAGGTAATGATGAAAGAGAACAAACCCTTAATCAACTTTTAACAGAATTAGATGGATTTGCAGATAATTCTGGAATAATTGTTATTGCCGCCACAAATAGACCAGATATCTTAGATTCAGCTCTTTTAAGACCTGGACGATTCGACAGAAAAATTGAAGTCATGTTGCCTGATCTAGATGGCAGAAAAAAAATACTCTCAGTTCATTCTTTATCAAAACCTCTTGCAAAAGATGTAGATTTGTCATATTGGGCTACAAGAACAGTAGGTTTTTCTGGCGCTGACTTAGCAAATTTAATGAATGAAAGTGCTATACATTGTGCTAGAGAAGATTCAAAATTAATTACTTATTCTCATATAGAAAATGCTTTAGATAAAGTTACTCTTGGTCTTCGTACTTCTATTATTTCTTCTCAAAATATGAAAAAGATAATTGCATATAACGAAGTTGGACGTGCAATTGTCTCAGCAGTTAAAAATGGTGTTGATTCAGTAGATAAAATAACAATTCTTCCGAGATCTGGATACATAGGAGGATATACGAAAATTAATCCAGACGAAGATATCGTATCAAGTGGATTAATTTCAAAGAAACTATTGTTATCTAAAATTGAAATAGCATTGGCAGGAAGAGCTGCTGAAACAATTGTATACGGTAAAAATGAAATTACTCAATGTTCATTTAATGATATATCTTATGCAACAAGCATTGTTAGAGAGATGGTCACTAAATATGGATTTTCTATAATAGGTCCTATATCTCTTGAAGATGGAGGAGAAATATCAATTGGAGATGGTTTTGTAAGTAATAAATCAATAATAGCTGATAACACTTACTCCAAAATTGATAATGAAATTATCAATATTTCTAAAATTTCTCTAAATAATGCCATAAATATCATTAGTAATAATCGCGTTTTATTAGAAAAATTAGTCGAACTTTTATTGATCAAAGAAACTGTTGAGAATAATACTTTTAAAAAAATAACTTTTGATTTATTAAAAGTGTGATTAAATATATTTAATTTATATAAATCATTTTTCCTTGATAATAAAATTTAGTCTATTAAGATTATCCATAATAACTTTATTATTAATACTTTTTCCATTGGTTCAAAAACAATGGTTAAATTTATACTTGTTTGATATTAATAATTTATCTATTTATAAACTTTTATATTATTTAAGCGGATTAATTGTCCCTATTCTTGTAATAATAAATTCTTTAGATAAGTTTACTTATTATAAATTTAATTTTCATAAAAAGAATAATAATAATTTTGATATTAGTGGTAAATTTTTATTCTTAATAACTCTAGTAATATTAAGTATACTATCAATTCTTATATCAAATTATATTTTTATAAATTTAAAAATTATTTTGAATTTATTAATTAGTAATAATGAATATTTAGTTCAATTTGATATTGATAAAAAAATCTTATTTGTTGTTATTATTTCTATTTTCTTAATATTTAAAAAAACTAAGTTTCTTCTAAAAAAAATAACATTAATAAATTTTTTTATATTTTCTATTATTAATTGGTATTCACAAATTAATAATTCTTCTTTAAATGATGTGATTCCATTTTATATTTTTAAATTTGGAAATATAAACTTTGTAAATATTGTCTTCCTTCTAGCTATTGAAACAATGTTTTATCTATGGTCATACATCTCATATAACTCTTATCTAAGTGATTGGAACGTCCCAAAACCACATATGAAGGAGATCACACCAATCTTAAATATTATTATGTTTTATTTATTAGTTATATTATATTATTCAATACTTTTTAAATAGAAAAGGTCCTGAATTAATTACATTTTAGACTTAAAGGGCAGAGAAATACTCTTTACTTCCTTTTGGATCTTCTAGCATTGTTTTCTCCCCTGGAGTCCAATTTGCAGGACAGACCTCATCAGGATTAGCTGCTACATATTGATAACCCTGAAGTATTCTGAGTGTTTCATCAACATTTCTACCTACAGGAGCTTTATTCACTGTCGTGTGCATTACAATTCCTTCTGGATTAATTAGAAATAAACCTCTATCAGCTTCACCATCATCATTGAGTACGTTGTAAGCTTGGCAAATTTCTCTTTTCAAATCAGATACCAAAGGATAGTTAATATCACCGATACCTCCTTCATTTCTTGGTGTTTGTATCCAAGCTAAGTGACAATGTTTACTATCAACAGATACTCCAAGGACTTCAGTGTTTAAGTCAGAGAATTTATTAAATTCATCACTGAATGCGGTAATTTCTGTTGGACAAACAAAAGTAAAGTCTAATGGATAGAAAAACAAGACAACCCATTTCCCTTTATAACTTGAAAGCGTAATGTCTTTGAATTCTTGATCATAAACTGCCGTTGCAGTGAAATCTGGTGCTTCTTGACCAACTCTTAAACTCATGAATTTCTATTCCTTTTTTGAAAAAATTAAGGCCTTAGTACACCTTAAATTTATTATAATTTTAACGTTTATAATATAGCAAGAAAATCTCTAATATGAATTCATGAAATGGCATCATTCCTTAACAAGGAAATTTACGATAATGAACTATTCTAAATTAATAAAAAATCTTAAAAGAGAATTTATCAAATACCCCATTAATAGAGATATTGATAAAAAGAGTAATTAATAATTAAATTTTTTCTCTTTAAAAAAATAATAGATATAAAAAACATTATTAACACTTTTTATTTAAACTTCTAAGACATTTTTAAAAGTATGACAAATTACATAGATAGGTTAAAAGCAAAACTCAAAATTAAAAAATTTGATCCTGACCAACCAATAAATGCCTGGTTATTTGTCTTGATATTAAATATTGTCGGTTTTGCCGGTTACTTTTATTTAAAAATAAATGATATTCACTTAGGAGACTGACTATTTTTATCTAATCTCTTTTTTAATTGATCTACAAAAATTTTTATATCTATCGATTCTTGTTAAGTCAGGTAAAGTCCAAATTAACTCTTTATCAAATGAGGGATCATTCCATTCCTTAAACTCCTCTCTAATTGAATCACTATTTAATTTGGAAAGTTTTTTAGTTCTTTTCTTTAGATCTTTCTTAATTACTCTAATGTTTGTGTTTATATATTCTCTCATAATAAATATATGACTTTTTTAAATTTAACATTTAATAGGTAAATTAAACTTATTAGTAAATTTTAAACGTTCTGAACTGCTTGAAATAATCCAAATGAATATCCTCCTATTAAAATCCAACCTAAAACACTTGATATTATAGTGGACCTCCTATTATGTCTTCGTAATGCATTTTCAATCATCTCGTTCACTTCATCTCTGCTTATGGAATCAGAATTTGAATTTTTATTCATTATTTTTATTTTTTAGTATAGTGAAAATAAATATGTAGTGAGTTTGACCCAATGAATTATGTTTAAATATTAGCTAATGGACTTTGTTATTGATATCTCAAAAACTAGTAATAGATGTATTTTTATTCATTTAATTAATTATTCTATTGAAGATTTAATTTCAAAAGTACACACACGTAAATAATTAACTAAAATCAAGTTTTAATTGTTTAATTAAATTAGGGCCCAAAATATGAATGTTAATGATGAATCTGTTCTTGAAATGATAAACAGACTTATTGCTACCGATAGATTAAATAAAAACCAAATTCTCCATTTAGTGAATCTAGCATCAATTTCTAATAGTATTAATGAATTAGAAGAAAATATGAAATGGGAAACTTTAAAATCTAAATATTAAAAAAATATAAAAAATAATATAATTAGTTTTCATAATAAATATCATTTATCCATAAGCAAAACTTGAAGATGAATTCTAAAAATATACAAAAAAAAATATCTCCGAATGAATCATTAGACGCATTGAAGGAATTAACTTCTTGTGAAGCAAGCAAAGCTAGCGTTGAAATAATGCTTGAACGTTTTTGCAACGGTAAAGAAATTGATTTTCCTTTTTCTCAATAATTAGGATTTATTAGTAGTCAAGATTTCATTCGGAGCTATTTGAAAATAAGATTGCTTGTCACTGTCTTTAACTTTATTAATAATAAAAACTGTTGATATTACAAAAATTATAATTATCATTAGATCCCCTACAGTTAATCCTCTCTCCTTTAAATTCATAAAATTAATTTTAATTATTTTTATTATAACTGAGTTGTTTATCTAATTTTACTTGAATTATCGATAGTTTACTTAAAATAAATAATCAATATAAGATGAACTATAAATACATAACATATTTATTGATTAATATATAACAGAGCACGAACTTTATATAACAAAATAATGATAGTTGATTTGTAATTAAGATCCCAGATTTAATTCATGGTTAAAAAACTTCAACTATGTATAAATAATTCTTTTAATAACTTGCTTTTAGAATATTTAATAACTTTGTCCTTTTAACATAGTTTTCTTTTTCCCAAAAACTTGTTACTTCATCATTATTAATTGGTTTTGATTCATAAGCAAAATACCAGAGTATAAATCCAATTGGAATTATTAATATTTGCATTTAATTTAAGTTGACTCAGGTTTAATATAGTGCAACACTAATAATATGCAAGTGTTACAATAAAACTTTTATATGCCCACGCAAAGAAGAAGAATTGGGTTTTTACCAAGCTCTGAAGTTCAGAATATAATAGATAAAGTTTGTAATCATAATAAATTAAGCCAATCAAAAGTAACTGGGATATTAGTTGAAGAAGCACTTAGGTCTAGAGGTGTTTTAAATACTTCTATTAAGGAACTATCATTCAAATTTTGTAGTAATAACGACGATTCATTATCAATACCTAATAAAACATTTAACAACGAAATACCAAAGGTTGAAGATAACAATCATTTAGATGATGAATCTATAAATGATGAAGTTCAAATGATTAACGACTATATTGAATTTAAGTTTTTTAAAAATATAATGAATAGAAATAAAAGAAGGATAAAGGAATAGTGTCACACTTTATTAGAAAAACTTGAGCATTACTTGAACATGGGACTTGAGGCCTAAGAACCCTCAATCACTTGGAACAATTTTGCTATAGCCAATAAAGAAGGAAAGTTAAAAAATAAATTCGTTGAATTCGTGATGTTTTATTCTTTGGATGATTGACAGTAGAACTAAAATAAAAAAGTAATTAGGATCTTTTTATGGATAAAAGATTTATAGCTGAAAAGATAATGACTCTTCTCATTTCTTTAATCTTCTAATGAATATTTCTCCCCACTTATTAATAGATGTTGGAATACTAAGTACTGCATTGACTATAACTCTTGTATTGAGAGCTAAAGGTAACGCATCAAGAAAAGAGCGAGAAACTAAATGATTACTAAAAAAGAAGAAACAGAATACGAAAAACCTAAATTATTTAGGTTTTGGAATTTTCTAATCTATGGAAGTTTTTTTGCTATTGGTGCTTTCTTAGTTTATTTATATTCGGCTTATATTTTTATAAATAAATAATGGAACATTGGTTGATAAATTCAAGTAGATCAGAAGTTAAGAGATTTATAAAGAATGATAAGAGTATTGATGAAGTATTCGAGTATATGTTCATTGATTCTGGAAAAATAGTTGGAGTATTAGGGAAAGAACCTCCAGTTATTACTACAACAGTTTCTGTAGATATAGATTTAGCTAGAGAAATTTATGAACGATTACTTTCTCAAGGTTGGCGTAAAACAACAGTAGTTTGGTAATAAATAATCATTTACTTCCTTTAATAATTGTTAATAAGTGGGAGTTTATAGATTTGTGAATTGAACTTTGTACGGGTTAAGGAACGACATGGTTCGGGAGTAGGTACGTATAAATACTTAGTGAATAATTAAGACTTTCTAGAGTAATTGCATGGTTGTCATGAGACTGCCGCGGAAGCTGTAGAAATCAACCATACTTTTTATATAAAGGAATAAATATGACAGACCCAATTCTCTATCTTTCAATGATTTTAGGACTTACTGGAGTGTATGTTTTAATCTCATCTTTTGGAGATGATGACGATGATAGTAATGATGATGGTGAAAGATATATCTACAACCTTGAATACGTAAAAGTAGGAAAGTAGATTGTATTAATTAATGATTGATTCATTAATAAAGGCATAACTTATCGTTCATTGAACTGACATAAATTGCTATGAAGAGGTAGTGATATTTAGGGATTTCTGCTCTCACGGCTAGATAGACCTAGTGTTATTATTAATAAACGTTCATCCTAGTAATATCTGGACGCATGACATGGAAATAGGGAACGGGATTTCCATTAACTGCAAAGGTCATGAATAACCTAGTACTCATTAGAGAAAAAATCAAAAGAGCTGAAAGGCTAAATAAAGCCCAACTTCTTGCTACAAAAAATGGAGAGATTACTCCTTATAATCCTACTATTTTTGAGCTAAGACAAAAGCAAGCTCGCAAAGATATGGAAGCATTAAATTCTTAATTTGAATTTATTACTATCATTCGACTGGAAGGGGTTTTATAACCCCTTTTTTGTTAGGAATGTTGCTTGATAATAAATCAAATATTGTAAAGCTTATTACTTGCAACACTACTCCTATTAATATAAATTCTAGAAAATTACAATTAATTAGAGAATAATCTTAAGATTGCTATCCTTATTGAAGGATGACACTACTGTACTAATGAAGGAATTACAAGAAAATACTATTGATCAAATAAGAACTCTTCTGAGGTATTTGAGTGAAACAGATCTATTAAAAAATAAAGATATTCTTATGTGTTTAGATGTAATAGCGAGAGAGTATGGCGGAGAAGTCGTAGATAAAAATTAAATATTAATATCCGATTTTATTTTTTGGATCAGTTATGAAAATAATAAGATTAAGAACTAGATTGGCAGGAAAATTAAGTGGCTTTAGAAGAAGTAAAACCATTCCCTGAGTTACATTAAAATCCATACCTTTTTTGGTCATATTTGTATGATCTCCAAGAATATAGGTTGTATTTAGCTGTTCTTATTAAAACTATAGATTTAGATTATGTTTGTAATACATAATGCAATAAAATATTAGATATGTTAGATGCCGATATAGCTCAGCGGTAGAGCAACTGTCTCGTAAACAGTAGGTCATCGGTTCAATTCCGATTATCGGCATTTAAATTTCAGGTATTAGTAGTAATTAAAATTCGATATAAAATAATACTTAATTAGCTCTTTTTTGTTAATTTCAAAAGCTGAATCTTTTATCAGCATTACGAAAAATAAAATAATCAATAAACGGCGGAGGTCTAATGACACTTAGAACTACTTAAGCTCATGCCATTTTAGGAGCTTTTGTTTTTATGATTGCCAACTCTTGGAGTCATTAAAGTAGTATTAAAATTTGTTTTAAAAATAGCTTTTAAATATACTGGTCTTCTTCCATCCGTCCTCCAATAATTTCTTATATTCCTTTCTTGCATCTTCAATGGATTCTACTCTTGAACCTTTGATAACTGGTTTACTTGATCTTTTATATACACAAGCATATTTAATCTCCATTGCATTAATAGTTGGAGAAGGTTTACTAACATCCTCGAATGGCTTAAATATTTTTATTCGATCTCTCTTCTTATTTATTAAAGTAAATTCTTCCATATATAAATTACGGCAATTAGCACTCTTTATTTTTATAGCGATATATTTTTAGAGTGGCAAGACAAGTCCAGTTTGAGACAATAAAGGTACTCAAAAAATAATTTTTTTCTCGCTTTCTCGCAATAAGCTTTTACATCTTATCCATTTAAAAATTCAGTTGTTGGTCCTCTATCCGTATATGGAAGTACCTCAAACCGAACATTTATTTTAGTCGGATGATTAGTCTGCCTAGTTAGAACGTAGTGGTAGCAGTCATGAGTTCAAAATGTCTTCAACGCCAATCAAATCTTGTAAAAAATATGTACTTAGTTACAAAGATTCATCAAACAGTACACATCAATTAGGTTTCTATGCTCGGGATGCTTACGATTGCCTGATGCTTGCAAGAGAATTTAATTCTTATGTCCATGATCATCCAAGATCTGTGGTCAGAATCCAACAAAAATTTTGAGGTTATTATGAATTTAAAAACATCGCCATTCGCAATTCAAGATAAGAAACTAAGAGATCTTGATCTTGCAAAAGAATACCCAACTCTTAAAGATTTAATGAAAGAGCAAGGAGTTTCAACAGACTTAGCTGATTACTGGGATAAAGAATGTGAATTAAATCCATCCAACCCACGTTGTCTGGTATATGAGGATTAGTTCTGAGTATACTGCTGTTACTAAAGTTTAGTGATATCAATAGATTCAGTACATGTACTTATTGAAATTTATTAATTTGCAGGGTTATATTAATTTCCAATATTTGTAATACGTTTACTAAAAATGATCAGATTTTTTAAACTAATTAAAAGAAAAATTGATATTTATAGAGCAGAGACTCAATTGAAATTTATTTTAGAAAATCAAGAATGCTAGATAGACATGAAATTTAGTTCTCAAACTTTAAGCTTGTTGTTAAACATAGCTGTCTGTTTTTTGGTATTTGTTATTTAGTTATTACTGTTGCTGCTCTTGTATCTTCTTAAGTCTTTCGTATTCAACATGAAGAACAACATATCTGATACTGCTTAATCTATGACAAATATAGGTTAATCCCTTTTCATATATTTCTTTTTCTTCAAATAAATGTATGAAAAAATCTAAGATTAAAACTATTAATATCAAAAAATTCAAAAAAATGTCAATGGGCGGATTTGAACCGCCGACCGCGACGATATGAATGTCGTGCTCTAACCAACTGAGCTACATTGACGTGAATTATATCTTACTATTTTATTGCATTATTGAGCAATGATTTAATTAATGTCGACTGAATCAAAATGTATATTTTTCAATTAATTTTTTTATCCATCTTTGATATTTCTTTAAATATACGTCCATATCATTTCTAATATTATTCGCTGCTTTTACATTGTTTAGATATTTCCATTCTTTGTCTAAAGCTTATCCCATATCCCATGTATGACATAAATACATAATGCTACATGAGTACCGTTTTCGTACTCTCTCAGTTTATCGCAGGTTCAGAAGCAATCTAATCTTGAATATAACTCCTATTCCTTTAATTAAACAATCCACCAATTGTAGTCTTATTTACGTGAATTCCTAAATAAATTTTTCTGTTATCAAGATTCCATTGAATTGTATTATTTAATTAGCACATTAGATTTGCCTTAGATTTCTAAAATAATACTTATGATATTTATGGATTTTATCTAGTAAATGATATTTGTCTAACCAACCTGAAAAATTCAAGCGTGAGTTACCTTAATTAGCATTTTTAGAATTTATCTGTTTATAAGCTTCATATATAGCTATTCCACACGCTACTGATAAATTTAGACTCCTTACACCTTTGGGATCATTATTCGATAACTCTACCTTGGGCATAAATATTGATATTAATGAATTACTAGCGTTAATAATATTATTAGGTAATCCAGTGTCCTCCCTACCAAATAATAATATATCGTCTTCGTGAAATCTAAAGTCTTTCAAGTAAACCCCATTTTTTTTGCTAAAGGCAATAATTCTTTTATTTTTTTTGGAATCTTTAAAGTTATTAAAGTTAGGATAATTTTTTAATTTCACTAACGGCCAATAATCTAGACCAGCTCTTTTTAAATATTTATCTTCTAATTTAAAACCTAAAGGCTCGATTAAATTTAATGTGATATCAAAAGCAGCACAAGTTCTGGCTATACTCCCTGTATTTTGAGGAATCCTTGGTTCAAAAAGTGAAATTTCCAATTTCTAGGTAGGTATTTCAATACTTATGTTATCTAGTTTTATAGCTCTACCATTCAAAGTAAGCCAATTCTCTAGAGAAATCTTAGTAATTCTTTTTTGAAGATCTCCAAGCCTCTCTATATATTTATTACCAATTTCATATTCTGAAACTAGACTCCAGCCTACTTGCTCTCCAACAATTAATGTTGTTTTAACCCTCATTACTAAAAGATCTAAAAGTGAATTAATCATTTTTTCCCATTCCTCATCATTTTTATTGATGCTTTCCATTATAAAACCGCCAATAGAATCAATTAGTATTGGACCCTTTTCATTTTTTAATGTATGAATTAGGTTATTTGTCTCAACTAATCCCCACTCCTTTGGCCTTCGTTTACGATGATTACTAATCTTTTTCTGCCAATTAATATCTTCGGGTCTTGATTCAGATAATGCTATATATGTTACTTTACTAATTTTTTTACCTAAATATTCTGCAAATTCGCTCTTCCCACTCTTTGTACCACCGGTAATAAATATGATATTAGACGAGATATTATCCTTGACTTCCATAAAAAAATGTTATTTAGAGAAATACCACCATGTTGCAAGTGGTATTATCGTAGCCGCTATTAATAAGCCAATAACAATATAAATTGATGTTGATGAACTCTCGGCGTCAACATCCCTCATAGCATTAAAATTTGGATCCACCACTGGGTTATCAATAGAAGAAGGTTGACTTTTTTCGTAATTTATAATTGTTTTTTGCTGACCAACTATAAACAGATCACCAATGTTATTAAAACTTTCTGCATAAGTACTTATTGGAAGTGCAATGAAAAGAAAACCTATCATTACTATTGAAAAAAAAGGTTTATAAATAATGTTTTTCATTTTAGTTTTAAATCATTTATATAATAATAAACTATAAGCCTGAATTTCTTTGATATAAAAATCAAATATAATTATTAGAACTAATATTGAAATTTTGTATATTATTTTTTTATGTATTTTAATGGTAAAACGTTAATCATTATTGGTTCTATTCTTTTTTTCTTTCAATTAGGGAATTTTTTTTCAATAGATTCAATTTCCCCAGCATTAGAAAGAGCACAAGTATTATCAGCAATATCATCTGTAATTATTGTATTAATAGGTTTTTTATTTAAGCAATTTAATCCAAACTTAGGAGATAAAGTTGAATTAAAAGGTGAAAATAAATTTATATTCGAGCCTGATATACCTAGGGATATTTTAGATGAATTGGCATGGGGAACAGAAGCAATATTAACTTCAACCGCAGCAGCTACAGTATTAATTCATAATGATGGTAAAAACATCTTAAAAAGAGGTATCACAACGAATAATGTTTTTAAACCTGGTGAAACTTGTAATAGATCTTTAAAAGATATGAAATTAATTTCATTAGCAAACACTAAATTTTATCCAGGAAGAGATGAATTTTTCAGTTTTTGCCCAAACGTACCTTCCATATTAATAATTCCAATAAATAGTAAATCTTTCATTTTAATAGGAGGATGGAGTTATAGATGTTTTACTAAGTCAGATGAAAAATGGATTAATAATTGGTCTAAAAAAGTAAATAATATATTTATAAAAAATAGTTTTTAAAAATATATTTTAGAACGAACTCTTTCTTCTTTTGATTTGAAATTTACAGATTTATTATCAATATTATAATAAGCATTCTCAGAGTTAATTTCATATCCACTATCTTTCATATTGTCCTTAAATTTATATTTTACAGGATTAAAAAATTCAATAATATTTGTACTTTTTTTTAAAATTGCTTTATTTGAGCTTAATGTTACAAGACTATTTTCAAATTTAACATTTCCTATTAATAAATACTCAGAATTTTGAATATTCCAGGTGAAACTATTAGCTGTTAATTTATCATCTTGTTGAATAATAGTTTTGACTGATACATTACCATCTAATTCTAATAATTTATTATTATTAGATAATTTTGAATTGTCTGAATTTATTATATATTCAAGATTATTATCTTTGAATAAATTTATTGTTGTTTCTTTAAGATCAAATTTATTTGTCTCTTTATCGTAGTTAGAATGGGGACTTTTAATTGAAATCAATTTTTCTCCCTCTTTAGAGAATATATTCATATTCAAACTATTAATACTTTGACTTAAATATTTCTCATCTATTTCTTTATTCTTACATCCAATAATTATTAGTGGTAATAACAGTAAAAGTTTATACAATCTATTCATATTCGAGCTTTTCTATTACTGGATTTGGTGCTGGTAAAATTGATTCATGTATTAATTTACCCCAATCTAATTGGTTTTCCCAAGATTCTTTTTCGTTATATAATAAACCGAGTTGTTGATCAATTTTTGAAGATAAATTAGGTAATATAGGTAATAATAATAAGCCAACAATTCTAGTACTTTCTAAAACATTATAAATAATATTACTTACAAAAGGTATATTTTTTTCGTCTTTAATTAATGTCCAAGGTTGTTTTTCATTAAGATACAAATTTGTATTAATTGCAAGACTAAGGATTACATTAGCTGCTAAATCTAATTCATAGGAATTAAAATGTCTAAAATAATTCTCAACTGTCTTTTTTGCATATAATTCCAGAGTATTATCTTTACTTAACATCTCATTACTTGGAACTCTATTATTAAACCATTTTCTAGACATCGAAGAGGTTCTATTTAATAAATTTCCTATCGTATTTGCCAAATCGTTGTTGATGATATCCACAAATCTTTTATTTTGAAAATCACCATCTTGCCCCAATGTAATATCTTTAAGTAGATACCACCTAACGGCTTCTTTACCGTATTTTGATAACAAAATATCTGGATCTAATACATTTCCTAAGCTTTTACCCATTTTTTGTCCTTCCCTAGTTAGAAAACCATGACCATAAACCTTTTTAGGCACTTTCATGTCCGCGGAAATTAGCATTGCAGGCCAATAGACTGCATGAAACCTGAGAATATCTTTACCTATTAAATGAATATCAGCAGGCCAACCATTATCAATTGATTCATCTAATGAGGGTTGATTCATATCAAGGCTTATCGCACTGACATAACCAAGCAAAGCATCAAACCACACGTAAAAAGTATGGTTATCAATATCAGGGACTGATATACCCCAAGATACATTTGTTCTTGATATTGAGAAATCTTTTAAACCTTTAGATACGAAATTGATAATTTCATTTCTTCTTTCTTTTGGCTGGATAAATGTAGGCTCTTTAATAAGTTCCTCTATTTGTGATTGGTATTTTGACAACTTAAAAAAAAGATTTTCCTCATTTTTCCATTCCAAAGTTTTTTGATGAATAGGACATTTATGTGTTGGTGAATTATCTGGATTATCTTTAAATTCTTCACAACCAACGCAATACCAACCCTTTTGCACTCCCATATAAATATCATCTGATTTTTTTACTCTGTTGTAAAATTCTTTAACAATATATTCATGTTTTTGGGAACTTGTTCTTACAAATTTATTGTGTGTTATGTCCCAATCCTTCCAGTTCTGCTTAAAGATATCTGAAATTTCATCGCAATGAAATTGAGGTTCAACGCCTTTATTTTTTGCTGTTCTTTGTATCTTTAGACCATGTTCATCTACTCCGGTAATAAATATCACATCTGCTCCTGTAAGCCTCTTATACCTTGCTATTGAATCGCAAATCAACGTAGTATATATACTACCCAAATGAGGTTTATCGTTCACATAATATAACGGTGTAGTAATTACAAAACTCATAATATTTTTTACTTATAATAACAACTATAAATTGTACAATAGGTCAGCAAAAATTTTTATCTAGTGAATAAACTCTAATAAATTATTATTACTTATATTATATTTAACTTTATATATTTTATTAGTATATGTTTCTACAGAAATAAAGAGTACAATTAATAGTTCTAATGAATATTCTGGAAAGTATACTAAAGCGATACTTTTTTTATTATTTATCCATTTTATAAATATCATTTTATGAGATGTTTTTATTTCATTCTTAAAGAATATATTTAAATATTTTAATTTATCATTTTTGTAAATATTATTATTTTCTATTTGTTTTATTTTTGTGATATCTATTAATTCATTAATCTTATTCTGACTTAATCTCTCAATATTATTTATATTATTAAAAACTTGTCTTTGAACAATTAAATCTAAATATCTTCTTAGTGGTGAAGTACATTGAGTATACTTAAGGAGACCTAAGGATTCATGTTTATTAGCCTTTGTAGTAATATAACTTTTACCCATATATTGCTTTAAAATTGAATATTTTATATCACTGTCTTTGTATTTATCTAATATCTCATTTGCATCACAATTAATTTTATGTGTTCTGTAGGGGGCAGCTATATTATTTTCAAATAAATATAAACTAGTAACATAACCCATTAGTATCATTGATTCAGATACAATCGAATGCGAAATACATTTTTGTATATTATTAATTTCTACGTTACCATTTTTAATATTAATTTTATAACCTGGCGTATCAAAAATAATTGCTCCTTGTTTTTTTCGATAATTAATACTTTTAAGTAATAAATTTTTAATTTCAATTATCTCAAATTCTTCTTTAGGTTCTAATTCAATAATTTCTTCTGCATCTTCATATAATAATTGATATTTTGGTTTTATTTTTGCCTCTACTATTTGATATTTATTTATTGAACCATCATCATTAAAGATAATTGAGGCACTTATTGTATCTGAAATTTTATTTTGTTTTAAATTTGCTTTTTCTATAATTTCAGCAGGCAGCATAGGAATATATTGATTAATCAAGTAGAGGCTGCTACTTTTACTTCTTGCATCAATATCAATTTTTGAATCTATTAAAAATAATTTGCATGGATTGCTAATGTGTATCCATAATTTTTTTTTGTTTCCTTCAATAAATTCCAAGGAAAAAGCATCATCAACTTCTTTTGGATCCTTGGAATCAATTATAAAAGTTTTTAAATTAGTTAAATCTCTCAAATATTTAAAATATTATTCAAATAACTATTATTTATAAAATTATCCTTCAGGGTTAACAAATGGCAATAAAGCAACAATTCTTGCTCTTTTTACTGCCAATGTTAAATCTCTTTGTTGTTTGGAGGTCAATCCAGTCATTCTTCTTGGTAATATTTTTCCTCTTTCAGTTATGAATTTTTTAAGAAGCTCAACGTCTTTATAATCAATTGGGTCACCAGGTTTAATTGGAGATAATTGTTTTTTAAAAATGGAATTTGGCATTGTTTTTCTTATTTAATTTCTTTGTGAATTGTCATTTTGTTTAGATGTGGATTGAATTTTTTAAGTTCTAATCTTTCAGTAGTATTCCTTTTGTTTTTTTCAGTTGTATATCTGGAAACACCATTAGATCTCCTTGGTTCTGAACTTGTTCTAGCTTCAGTACATTCTAAGGTTACGACAACTCTTGTACCTTTTTTCGCCATTTTGATTAATACGTTGTTGTATAATTTTCTATTGTACAACTTCAAGAAACTATTTTGCATATATTTGCTTTTCTTTTAGTATCATTAGACAAAAATAATAAATGAAGGTCTCTCAGAATTGGTTGAAAACCCTTGTAGAAATCAATACTACAGCAGACGATTTATCTGAAAAACTATCAATAGGTGGTTTCGAAGTTGAGTCACTTGTTGATTGTTCAGAAAATGTAAAAGGTATAGTTCTTGGAAAGGTTTTGTCGGTAGTTAAGCATGAAAATTCAGATAAGTTATCTATATGCATTGTTGACATTGGAAGATCTAATCCTTTACAAATAGTTTGTGGAGCAAAAAATGTAAAGCAAAATATATATGTTTATGTAGCTACTGTTGGTACACATTTAAGTGCGATTAATTTAACTATTAAAAAGAGTGAAATAAGAGGTGTTTCTAGTGAAGGAATGATTTGTTCGCTGGAAGAATTAGGAATAGAAGATAATAGTGAAGGAATCGCCATTATTGATGAGGATATAGCTTTAAATCATAAATTAGGGACATCAGGAGCTGAATTACTTAATCTAAACGACTACATCTACGATTTAGCAATTACTGCAAATAGACCTGATGGAATGTCTGTAGTTGGCATCGCAAGAGAAATATCTGCTCTTTTGGAAACTAAGTTAAACTTTCCAGATTTAAAAAATAAGTATAAAACAAATGTTTATAAAAATTTTAATCTCTGCCCTGAGGCAATCACAAAAAATTGTCTTTATTCAATTAGCAATATTGAGTCTGTCAATGGGAAGCAATTATCTCCGGGATGGCTCAAAGATCGTTTAGCTAAATCAGGAATTAAATCTATCAATCTTTTGGTAGACATAACTAACTACATTCTTTTAGAACAAGGACAACCATTACATGCTTTTGATAAAGACAAATTATCTAATTTAATTGGCCGAAAGGTTTCATATAATGATTTCTCGGTTAGAAAGGCATATAACAATGAAAATCTTTTGTGTTTGAATGGTGAGAATTATAAATTAAATGAAAATATAACTATTATCGCTTGTGACGACAAACCAGTCGCTATAGCGGGTGTAATTGGTGGTTTGGAAACAGCTGTAAATGAGGATACTTCTTCAATATATCTTGAAGGAGCAGTTTTTAAT
Source organism: Prochlorococcus sp. (assembly GCF_965655815.1). Lineage (NCBI taxonomy): Bacteria > Bacillati > Cyanobacteriota > Cyanophyceae > Synechococcales > Prochlorococcaceae > Prochlorococcus > Prochlorococcus sp. The sequence continues at coordinate 54,730 of NZ_CBFHHZ010000006.1, forward strand.
CCCGTCACGATAAGAAAGTCATCAAAAGAAATTGGAATTAGAACAGAATCTAGTAGTAGATATGAAAAAGGAATTTCTTATAAAAATACATTAGATTCAGTAACCCGTGCTATTAACATTTTAGAAGAATACTTTAACGTTCTAAATCCAATAATTAATACTTCCAAAGAATTGGATTTCACAAAAATACTAATCCCGTTGAGAAGAGAAAGAATTAATAAAATACTTGGTCCAATTGTAATTAGAGATGAGAATTACGATACTAATAGTGAATTAGAAAAAAGGTATTTATCAGATAATGAAATTTCCGAAAAATTAAAGCTAATAGGTTGTACCTTAAACATAAAAGAATATGGATGGGATGTTGAAATTATTCCCAACAGGTCTCAAGATTTATTACGAGAAATTGATTTAATAGAAGAAATTGCAAGATTAATTGGTTATGACATGTTTGATTTGAATTTACCAAATCCCATAAAACCAGGAAAGCTTTCTTCATCTCAAATAGCATTAAGGAAGTTGAAAACAGGATTAATAGTAAATGGATTTAATGAAGTATTATCTTATTCTCTTGTTCCAGAAAGTAAGAATAATCTAATCAAGATTTCAAATCCATTACTTTTGGAAACAAGTTGTTTAAGAGATAATATTTGGCAAGAACATATTAAAATATGTAATCAAAATATTAAATCAGGACATGATTATTGTTGGATTTTTGAAGTTGGAAATATTTTTAGTAAAAAACCTGATTTTTCACAAGAAGAAATCCTAAATGGAGCTCTTTATGGAAAAAATAAATTTGAACAATGGTTAGATTCAAATAAAGATAATAATTTGACCTATTACGAGGCAAGAGGAAAGTTAAAGGAAGCATTATCAATATTAAATTTAAAAATAGAAGATAGATCAACAGATACGATAGATTTTCTTCATCCAGGCAGATCCTCTAAATTATTTACCGAAGGTAACGAAGTCGGATATTTTGGTGAGATTCATCCAAATTTAATATCTAACAAAATTGCATTAAAAAAAATGTATTTATTTAGTTTAAAAATAAATAGTATCTTAAAAGCCAGCACTAGACAAAATAAATGGATAACAGTTTATAAACAATTCCCAACAGTTCCCAAAATGGAACGTGATATTAATTTTATATTCAATAAAAAATACCTAGTAAGTGAGATAATTTCGCAAATAAAAAAATCTGGTAAAAAATTATTAGAAGATGTTAATTTAATTGATGTTTATGATGATGATAGTTTTGGTAAAGAATTAATAAGCTACACATTTAGATTGTCTTATAGAGATTCTGAAAAAACATTATTAGATTCTGACATCGCATTTCTGCACGATAGTATTGTTGAAAAAATTGAAAACAAATTCTCCACTAAATTAAGAGATTAATTGTATTACAATTCTCATTCTAGACTTAATACAAGTCTGTAGATAAGTCTTATATGAGACGATTAGTATTCGTGAAAATCTAAATCATCATATATAATATGAGTCATGATTAATATTCTTTCATTTTTGTTATCTTCAGTACTTTGGGTGCAAGTTCCTCAATGGTCTGATGATTGGTCTAAATGCGCTGTAGATGTACCAGATTCATCATGCCATTGGTACATCACAGCACCAGATAATACTTTTGGAGATGGATTTGATTGGGCAAGTGCCCCTTGGTTTGATGCAAATGGCTTAAGTGATGTTCCAAGCATTGAGAGAGAAACAGCTCTCCAAAAGCTTCAAACTCAGTAGTACTGTCTTTAAGGCAGCACTTCATAATTGAAACTTCTGTTATATCAGTGTTTGTAGTGCATCAATTCAAGACTGGACAAACATAGGACGATAAATTATAAAATTAGACTATATATATTGACTTTCTTATTTAAGATTCAACAATAGACTATTTATAGGTCTATTATGAGACTAGTAATACGAATATTTTTTGAAATTTATTTAACTCTTCTACATAGGGAGGGGTTGTAAACTGTATTTTATTACGTCTTATATAAGAAGGACAATTTAGCATTATTTTATAAGTATCCATCATTTATATGCATTATTCACTTTTAACTACCCTGAAAGCAAGAATTAATAATAAGAGAATTTTTTAATTTAAATTTATATCTTTTGAATCTTATATTAGACTTTTAATTGGACTTAGACTAAGTCTAATATAAGATTATTAATACTATCTTCTATACAAATTTTTAAGCAATTGATATGCATCATTTAATTTCCTCATCTCATCAGTAGATCCACCAGAATCTGGATGGGTTTCTAAAGCTTTAATTTTATATGCTTCTCGTATTTTATTTAATGTATGTGCTGAACCTGCGGCGGTAGATAACTTTAATAATTTTAGAGCTCCATGAACAGTCATTGTTGAATCAAGTGCTTCAAATGAATTTCCTTTATTTTTTCTTTTAAACCTACTTATAAATCTTCTTACTAATGTTGGGACCCTATTTATTAAATCAGATGTTGCAAATGGATCTTCTAATACACCTATCATTAAAATAACTAACTCTAAGGAAGGAGTTTGTTTTATCCAAAAAGGGCATAAATCCGACATTAATTTATTTGCGGCACTCCAAGTGAATGGCAACTGCTCAGTTCCATCAATATTTGGCCAAATATCTATACAAAACCAATCAATAGATGCTTCTATTACTTGTTCATTTGGAATTGATCCATATAGGTTTTTCCAATGGCTTATAATTTCAATTCGACATTTAATTAAATCATTTTCATTAATAGTATTAATTTGAATATCATTAATTTTTTGTTTTGACTTTTCAATATTTATACTTCTTCTCAGATTTCTAACTTTTTTTCCAACAAAATTAGGTAGGTTGATGTTTAAGTTTGGTTTTTCAATAACTTCTTTATTATTTAAAAGAAGTTTGTCTTCGGATTCTGTACTAGTACTCTCATCCTTATCAGATTTAATAAGGACTAAAGCACTATTCTCATCAAAGTTAGAGTATTCATTAATATTCCCCTTTTCGCTGTAATCAATTGTCTGTTGTTGACTTTTAGGTAATAATTCTTCTTCTTGAAGAATTTCTGTAAGCAACTTTTCTATTACAGGTCCTCTTGCTCTAAAACCCCATTCTTTTCGTAATTGATCAAACCTAGAAACTAACTCTTCTGGCAAATCAATTGAAATTCTTTTTGTATTTGAATTCTCAGAATTACTCAATTAATCATTTTTTTTTATAATAGAACAAAAATATTAATTGTATTCATATTATGAAAGTCTAAATAAATATATTGTCTTTAAATCAAAATCTTGCTTTTTATAAGTCACGACTCAACAAAATAAATTTTTATAATAAATATAAAAAATGTTTTACTGTAATTTTAAATCCTCAGAAGAGAAAAAGTCTTTTTATCAAAAAAAGAAATTAGAAATGCTTAATTACATCAAGGATTCTCTTGAAAGAAAAATTGCATCAGTAAGTGCTTCAATAGAAGTTCTAGAAAATCAAATTTCCAGAGACAAAGTTGAAGTTAGTAGTTAATTTTAAACAAAGTTTTCAAGAAGTTTCTCTGGTCCATATTTCTTTAAATAATTAATATTAGATTTTTCTGTGACTAGTAAATATCCTGCAAAACCCAACCCATTAACACTAAAACCATGGACGTGATCGTACTTTCTTTTAATTATGGCTATCCAATTATTTGTAATTAAAATGTTGTAAGGAAATCTTGGTTTTTCATCATCAATTGGATTTCCTAAACCAATTTTTTTTGAAAGTTCTAAGTATAAATTATAAATATTTATTGAATTATCTAAAAAGTTAAATTTTGAGACAACAGCATTTTTCTTAAGCTTGCTATCTTGATCATTATTTTTTTCTAAATCTAAAAACCACTTCTCTCTTGGACAAATAATTTCACCATAATCTCTTCTTAAAAGCTGAAAATGCCTATGCGGTTGACTTGCTCCTGCTATGGGAGAACTATTAAAAAACCATAGGCCGCTTGTGTCTTCATTTACCATTTGTATTGCTATCCAATCACTAATATCTAACCATCCATCTTGAGGTTTCCAAGTATTTGTTATTAGTAAAATATGACCTTTTTGTACAGGATATTTATTTAGTATTAGTTGATGATTAGTTCCAATTTTATCAACTTCAAGTATCTTATCCCACGGGTTAAATGGATTCTGATTTGGACCATAACTATTTTTTTTCTTAAATCTTGAAGTATCAAGTTCTCTAATTATAAAATCATTTTTATTGTAATATTCACTAGTTACAACAGTCGTTTTTAAAGGAAATAAGCCATTATTGGTAATAGATAAATGAGTTTGATCTAATGCTTTAACCCAATATTTTTCGCTTCTCATTTATAAAAGTAGAAATAAATTCTCATAATCATTTTAAAAAAGATAATTAATTTGGAATTACTTTTTATTAAATTGATATTCTTTTAATTTTTCTAACGATACAGATTCTAAAACTTTTATATTTGTTGCTTCTAAAATAACCATAGGTGCTAAGCCATCAAGCAATGCCTGTCTCCACCTATCTAAACAAATACACCAATGATCTCCATCCTTCAATCCTGGGAATGAATACATTGGCATAGGTGTTATTAAATCATTACCTTGAGACTTACTATATTTAAGGAAATTATCATCCATTATGCAGCAAATTGAATGATTTCCTCCATCATTTGAATCGTATTTGCAATATCCATCTCGAAACCAACCTGTAAGAGGTTTGCAGCTGCATACCTCGAGCTTTTGTCCTAAAACATTTAAATGTTCATTATTTTTTTGACTTTCTTTATTCATTTTTAGATAATTTATTTAAATAATAATAAATACTCATACATTTTTTAAAAAAGGGTTGACGAATATGGGGGGTAAAGAGGTAATAATTTTAATAAGGTTTTTTTCAATATGGATTGGGACTTCACTGAAAACATAGCATTTAAATCCCTAATTGAAGCTTTTAAAGAATGTGATGAAACATCAGCAACTGAATTCTTGGCGAGTGATGGGGCATCATATTATTTAGAATTAATTCAAGACGCTGCAGGTGATGGCATCGATATAAGTGATTCTGAAATTATGGAAGAGATTCAAGAAGAAATTATAGATTATCTTGAAAATAATCTATAATCTTAAATTTATTTAGGCACTAAAATATTTTGCTTTTGAGTGAAGTGAAATTATAGCAGTAGTACTTTGTTCAGGATGTAATTGCTCTGATTCATCCATTGTTAAATTAATCCTTTTTGTATCCAGTAATGATAACTGTATATTTGAATCAGAAACTTTTGGACAAGCTGGATAACCAAATGAGTATCTAGCTCCTCTATATTTTTGAGCTAATATTTCACGGTTATTGTTTGGCTCATATGATTTAAATCCGCATTCAATTCTTACTATTGAATGAACATATTCTGCAAGAGCCTCTGCTAATTGAACGGTTAAACCATGAAATATTAAATAATCACTATATTTATCAGCTTTAAATAATTCTTGGGAATATTCGCTAGCTATTTCCCCCATTGTTACTGCTTGCATTGGAAATATATCTACTGGTTCATTATTTTTAAGATCACAGTAAAAATCAGCAATACAAAGATTATTTCCTGATTTTTGTCTAGGAAAATTAAATTCAGAAATTCTTTTATTTGATACATTATCAAAGAGATAAATACTATTATCATCCCTCCCGCAACGGAAGTAACCATATACTGCTTTTGGTGAAATTAGGTTTTTATCTAAAATAATATTGATCCATTTTTCAAGTAATGGATTTGCATATGAATCTAAATAATTATTGTATTCTTCTACTGATTGACCTTTGTTTTTTTTAATTTGCCATTGACCACTAAATAATGCTTTTTTATCCAAATAAAAAATAAGTTTGTCAAAGTCTATTTCAATATCTTGAAGAACTCTAGTTCCCAAAAATGGGGCCTTTATAGGTTCCTCTTCTTCTACAAAATTAGATCTATTAAAATTCTCAATTAATTGAATACTTTTGGTTTTTTCAAGATTTTTATTTAAATTTTTATCTTTAGCAGAAGAGCTTGGGGAAGCTAATTTAATTTGAATGTCATCAGTATTAATAAAACCATTTTCATTAGACCAATTACCCTTCTTTTTACTATCCATATAGTCATTCATAAATTGTAAATCTGTAAAAGCATCTTTCCCATACAAAATTTTACCTTTATATATCTGACTACAATCTTCGTTCACAAATTTTGGAGTTAATGCGGCACCTCCAAGAATAACTGGAACATTAATTTCAGCATTGTTAAATGCTTCTAAATTATCCTTCATAAATGCCGTAGATTTAACAAGTAAACCACTCATAGCAATACAGTCTGCTTTGTGTCTATTTTGTGCATCAATAATCGCTGAAACATCCTGCTTAATTCCAAGGTTGATTACATCAAAACCATTATTTGAGAGAATTATATCAACTAAATTTTTACCTATATCATGAACATCTCCTTTAACAGTGGCTATTAGTAATTTTCCGTTAGATATTTTTTCATCTACTGTTTCCATATGCGGTTCTAGCACTGAAACAGCAAATTTCATTGTTTCCGCTGATTGCAATACAAAAGGTAATTGCATTTGGCCGGATCCAAATAGTTCACCGACTACTTTCATTCCATCTAATAAATAAGTATTAATTATTTCAAGTGGTTTGTATTTTTTAAGCGCATTATTTAATTGTTCTTCTAAACCTATTTTTTCTCCATCAACAATATGGTTTTTAAGCTTTTCTTCTAAGGTGAGGTTTTTATTTGAAGTAGATGCTTTTTTAAAGTCACTGATTGTTAAATCTTGGAATGCTTTTGTTAATTCAACTAATGGATCATATATACATATATGATTTTCAAATTTCCTTCTGTCATAAATTAAATCCAAACATAATTTTTTTGTTTCCGCAGATATTTTTGAAAGAGGCAATATTTTATTTGGTGCAATAATAGCTGAATCTAATCCTGCCTTTATACATTCATCTAGGAATATTGAATTTAGATTAATTCTTGATAATGGTGAAAGCCCGAAACTAATATTAGATATCCCTAAAATAATATGAATATCTGGAAAGCTTTTTCTTATTTTTGATATAGCTTCAATAGTTGCTTTAGCATTTAATCTATCTTCTTCAATTCCAGTAGATATTGGCAATGCTAGAGGATCAAAAAATATCTCATAATCTGCGAGGCCACTTGATCTAGTTTTAATTAATGCTCTTTTTGCAATGTCATATTTTTTCTGTGATGTTCTTGCCATTCCATCTTCATCAATAGTTCCAATTACTATTCCAGCACCATAATCTAATGCAAGTTTTAAGACCTGATTAAATCTGTCATCTCCATCTTCGTAGTTGGTTGAATTTATAATGCATTTTCCTCCTACAGTCTTTAATCCACTTTCCATTTTATCTGCTTCTGTTGAATCAATCATTAATGGAAGGTTTATATTTGTAACTAATCTTGAGGTGATTTCTTTCATATCTTTAACTCCATCTCTTCCTACATAATCAACATTGACATCTAGTATGTGAGCATTTTCTTTTTGCTGTTGCTTAGCAATTGATACCAAGCCGTCCCAATCATCTTCATTTAGTAATTCCCTTACTTTTTTTGATCCACTAGCATTTAAACGCTCTCCAACTATTAATATTGAGTTATCTTGTTTATATGGAACTGCGTTATATATAGAAGCTGCTGAAGGAACAAAATTTGTTTTTGCAGTAGCAAGTTTTTTATTTATTTTTTTATCAACTATTTCCTCAATGATTGAGGATAGATGCTTGATATGTTCAGGAGTGGTACCACAACATCCGCCAATAAGTTGTACGTTAAAATCATAAATAAAGTTCATTAACTGCATTTTCAACTCTAATGGAGTTAATTTATAGTGAGCAACACCTCCTATATTTTCAGGTAATCCTGCATTAGGTATACAACTAATTGCAAAAGGTGAATTTTCAGCTAAATACTTAATATGTTCTTTCATTTGAACTGGGCCAGTTGCACAATTCAGTCCTAGAATATCAATATTGTATGGCTCTAATATTGTTAATGCAGAGGCTATATCTGACCCGACAAGCATCGTTCCTGTGGTTTCCATAGTTATGGATATCATTATTGGTAATTCAATATTCCTGTTTTTAATAACTTCTTGAGAAGCAGATAATGCTGATTTTATTTGTAAAACATCTTGGCATGTTTCAATCAGTAGAAGGTCAATACCTCCGTCAATTAGACCATTTATTTGTTCTTCATATGATTCTTTAAGCTTATCAAAATCAATATGACCTAATGTTGGTAATTTTGTAGTTGGCCCAATTGATCCAGCGACAAATCTAGGAGTATTAATAGATGAAAATAAATTTGCACATTTTTTAGCTATTTGAGCTGCTTTTTTATTGATTTCATAAGCTTTATTAGAAATACTATATTCGTCTAAAACAATAGATGAAGCACCAAATGTATTAGTTTCAATTACATGACAACCTGCTTCAAGAAATGAATTATGTACTTGTTCTACAGTATTAGGAGAGGATAAGACTAAGTTTTCATTACAACCCTCTAATTCATCTCCACCAAAATCATGTGATGATAAATTTAGATTTTGAAAAGAAGTACCTGTCCCGCCATCGAAAATAATAATTGGTTTATCATCTCTATTTAAATAATTTCTAAATGAAACCATAATTTAAAAGGAAAATTAAAATTAACTAATATCGATACGAGTTATCCAATCATCATAGTCTTGTGAACGGCCTTCCGTTATTTCGATAAGCTTATTTTTCAATTTATTCATTATGGGACGATCATTATTAATATTTGTTGATTCTATTTGCTTTACAGGTGTAATTTTAGCTGCTGTACCAGTTAGAAATACTTCATCAGCAATAAGTAATTCTGTTTTATCAACAGGTCTTTCAATGACATTTATACCAAATGATTTCGCTAATTCAATAACACTAACTCTAGTAATTCCTTCTAGGATGTCTTGATCAACTCCTGGGGTAATCAGTTCACCATTTCTTACTATAAATAAGTTCATTCCACTAGCTTCACTTACTTTACCACTAGAATTTAACAGCAATGCTTCGTCAAATCCTGATAAACTAGCCTCCGTTTTGGCTAATGAACTTGTAATGTAAGCGCCGCTTATCTTACCTCTTAAAGGTAGAGATCTATCTTCTTGTCTTGTCCAACTACTCATCCTACAAGACACACCATCGGGAGATAAATAGTCTCCTAGTTCAATACAATAAATGAAGAAATCAGTTTCTATATTATGTAATCTTGGAGCGATACCTAAATCACTTGTATAAACAAAAGGTCTTATATAGATCGGTTTTGTAGGTTTATTTTTTTTTAATATTGTTTTTAGTGCATTAAATATATATTCTTCAGATATTTCTGTTAAAAGCAATCTTGCACTTTGAGATAACCTTTTTATGTGTTTATCTGTTCTAAATAAAAGATATTCATCCTTATTAGATGGATTTGGAATAGCTCTCATTCCTCCAAAGGCTGCTGTTCCATAATGAAGTGCATGAGTTGCTATTGACACTTTTGCATCTTTAAAGGGTATACACTTACCTTCAAACCAGGCATATGGAAGAAATTCTTGCATATTTTATTTTAGAAATGAGTTAAAATTGTTCTAACTTACTTAAGTATTCTAAACCTAATTGTTATATATAAATGCATAGGATATTAAATATTGCTGGAAATGAAAATAATAACGTTGATTTAATTGAACATCCTAAAGCTGATTTTATATTTATCACAAGCGTAAAAGCTGATATTAATATAATTTCTGATTTAATTGAAGATAAAGAATTTCTTTTATTCCAGGATAATTTTAGAGCATTAGAAATTTCAAACCTAAATACACCCGCACAAATAGATAATTATTTTTTAAAAACAATAAATTATGCAAAAATAGTTGTTTTAAGATTGTTTGGTGATAAAGGGACATGGAGTTATGGCCTTGAACAATTAATAAAATGGAAAGAAGTAAATCTTAATAAGACTCTTTTAATTCTTTCTGGAACTGATGAAGAGGATTTATCACTAAATGAATTAAGTAGCGTAGATTTAGATACTTCATTAAAAATTAGTAAACTTCTTAAGTCAGGAGGAAAGGAGAATTATCGAAGATTTCTTTATTGTTTAAGTTATTTATCATCTAACGAAACTAATATTCCACAAAAATATATCTCTAACGTCAGCTATCCAGATCCTTATCAATATGATTGGAAAAATGAAAAAGGATTAAAGGTTGGAATAATTTCTTATAAATCATTGTTTTTAGCTAATGAAATTGAATTATCAAATGAATTAATATCTCAACTAAGGTGTAATGGTTTGTCACCTAAAACAGTATTCATTTCAACTTTAAAAAATTATGATGTTCAGAAGGAATTGATTAATCTTTTTAAAAAAGAAGATATAAGACTACTAATAACAACTACCTCTTTTTCTTCCTCGCTTAATAGTTCTAATGAAAATATAGATAATAATTTGAATATCTTTAAATCACTTAATCTTCCAATCCTTCAAATACTCTCTTCTAATAAATCCAGAAATAATTGGTTGCACTCATCAACTGGAATGAATCCAACAGATTTATTAATGCAAATAATTATTCCAGAATTTGATGGACGAATTACAACAAAACCTTGTGCTTTTAAAGAGATTATTTCTGTAAATAGAACCTTATGTAGCAAAATTACAAGTTACAAAGTTGATTTTGGAAATATTAAATGGATAACAAAACTTACAAGTAATTATCTAAGACTAACTAATTTAAATAATTTTGATAAAAAGATATCATTAGTAATTGCAAATTATCCTGTAAAAAATGGAAGAATTGGAAATGGAGTCGGTTTAAATACTCCGCAGTCTGTCCTTAATATTCTTTATTGGTTAAAAGATGAAGGTTATGATCTTGGTTCTGGAGAATTACCTAAAAATTCATCAGAACTAATGTCGTTACTTATAAAAACTAGAACAAATGATATTGAATCTCAAAATAATAAACCTCTTGATTTTTTATCATTAAATGAATACTTAGAATTTTGGAACAAACTATCCCTTAAACCTAAAAATCTTATCGTTGATAGATGGGGTATTCCATCTAATTCTCAAGATTTAGAAAAACAAGGTTTTTCGATTAATGGTCTTTTATTTGGAAAAATATGTTTACTAATTCAACCTCAAAGAGGTTACGATATTGAATCTAATAAAGATATACATTCTCCAGATCTACCACCACCCCATAGATATCTAGCCCAATATTATTGGATTGAAAGTAAATTTAATTCGAATGCTATTTGTCATATAGGTAAACATGGCACTATTGAATGGTTACCAGGAAAATCTATAGGACTTAGTGATGAATGCTTCCCGAGTATTATTTGTCCACCAATTCCAAATATATATCCATTTATTGTTAATGACCCAGGAGAAGGATCGCAAGCAAAAAGGCGAACTCATTCAACAATAATTGATCATCTAACACCTCCTTTAGATAGATCTGATTTGTATGGAAAACTCTCGATTTTAGAACAATGTTTAGACGAATACTATGAGGCTAAGTTATTAAATTCTAAGCGAATAAACATTATTGAAAAATCTATATTAGAAATTATTAAAAACGATTTTAAGGATATTATATTTTTTGACGAATCAAATAAAATTGAAAAAATTGACTCATATCTATGTGAACTAAAAGAATCACAAATAAGAACTGGTCTTCACATCTTTGGAAGTAGACAAAAATTTATAAATGAAATTAATTTAATCATAAGTATTGCAAGAGTTCCAACTTCAAAACGTAGTGGGATAATCCAATACATCTCTTCAAATCTTAATTTAGATTTAGATCCATGGACTAATAACTATGATCAAGTTCTTAGTGATAACGATAAAGAAATTATTAGTAATTATTCAAAAGATAATATCAATAGCTTTAGAAGAGCATTAGAATTTATAGAAAATCAAGCAAAATATTTAATTTATCATTATTTTTACAAAGACCAAATAACTCTAAATGAATTAGAAATATTAGAAAATAAAAATATATTATTATTATTTAATGTAGATAAAAAACATAAAGATTTTTTTAATCTAATTCATAAAGAAATATTAGAACCTATAGTTAAATCGACCGTAAATGAGAAGGCATCTTTTATAAATGCTTTAAATGGAATATATGTAAGTAGCGGACCATCAGGAGCTCCAACACGAGGTAAAACTGAAGTTCTACCTACAGGTAAAAATTTTTTTTCTGTTGACTCCAGAGGCTTACCAACAGAATCGGCATGGATTGTTGGATGTGAATCAGCTTCTCAAATAATTGATTTATATAAACAGGATAATGGACAAGACCTTAAAAAATTAGCAATTTCTGTATGGGCTACATCTACTATGAGAAACGGAGGGGAGGATGTTTGTCAAATATTGTATTTACTAGGCGTAAAACCCATTTGGGATGGTCCTTCTAGAAGAGTCATTGATATAGAAATAATTCCTTTAAGTATTCTTAATAGACCAAGAGTTGATGTTACTTTAAGAATCTCGGGTATGTTTAGGGATGCATTTCCTCAATTAATATCTTTAGTTTACAAAGCTATAAAATTAGTTTCTCAACTTGACGAAGATAAAAAATTAAATCCAATTTCAGA
>NZ_CBFHHZ010000006.1:67854-71573 GCF_965655815.1 Prochlorococcus sp.
GTCCTTAATCCAAAATGGATTGATGGAATGAAGGAAAACGGATATAAAGGTGCCTTTGAGTTTTCTGCAACGCTCGATTATTTATATGCTTATGATGCCACAACGGAAATCGTATCTGATTGGTGTTATACCCAAATATATAATTCTTGGATATGTGATGAGAACCTTAAAAAGTTTTTTATCGAGAATAATCCATGGGCCTTACGAGATTTATCACAAAGATTTCTTGAGATTATTAATAGAGAAATGTGGAATGACCATACTCCAGAAATATTAGATAATTTAAAAAAGATTGTTAATATGGCTGATGCCAAAATTGAGAAAAACGAATACTAGTTTATCTGCCCAATAATGAATATCCATGACTATCTGTTCCACAGGTTTTAAGCATATTGTGGCTTTCTGTTATTTTATTTATCTCTGAACATACAAAATTACTTGGTTGCCATCTTTCTCTTAAATCATAATCGTACCAAACTTCAATCCCATCAACTCCCTGCTTATTAGCTTCAGGAATAAGTTTATAAAAGGGAATTCTATACCTCGCTGGATGTGCAAGAAAAGATAACCCTCCTGATAATCTGATTGCCTTTGTTACCGAATTGATGTGTAAATCATTTCCAATTGGGGACTCACCTTGAATATAAGGTGTTAGATGTGTACTTTTTATATTAATTCCTAATCCAATTACGTGAACTAAGCATCCAAGAAGTAAACAATTTATTTCAATTCCAGAAATTAGTTTAAAAGAATCAGTTGGATATTTTTCAAGTATATTATTTTGTTCAATAAAATCATGTGCTTTAACAGTGTGATGATCTGTTATGGATATAAATTTTATTTTATTAATAAAGGCTTGATCTAATAATTGTTCTGGATCAAAGCTACCATCACTAAATTTCGTATGACAATGAAAATTTACTAATCCTGGACAGCTTTCTTTATTTATATTTGCTGTTATTTTTATTAAATCTTGCTTATCCATTCTTTAGAGATTCTTCATTTTTTCTTCTGATCTTTGCATATAACTGAATAGATAAAAGCATAAAAATTATTAGTCCAAACACACTCCATGTCGCAATACTGGTAGGGAAATTATTTTTAAAAATAACTAATAGGACAATTACAAATAACAATAATGTAGGAAGTTCATTTAGTAATCTAAGGTTTTTTGCAGATATTTTTGAAGTACCATTCTGTAAAGAGTTCATTATTTTATAACAGTAAACATGATATATGACTAAGCCCAAAACAAAAGAAATTTTTATCTGAAGCCATTTTTCACTGAGCCATCCAGGTTGCATAATTACTAAACAGATAGCCATACTTAAAGCCAGTATCATTCCTGGAGTAGTAATAATATTGGCAAGCCTTTTTTCCATCAAGGAATATTGATCATTAAACGCAATCTTCAAATCATCTTGCATGGTTCTTGACTCTTCATGATATATAAAAAGCCTAACTAAATAAAAAAGGCCAGAAAACCATACAATTACACCAATGATGTGAAGAGACTTAAACCATAAATATGCTTCTGATGACAAATTAATAAAATATAATTCATAAACTATTACCAATATAAATACTTATTTAATAGTGAATAATTTTAAATTTATAAAAATTAATCAATATTTATAACTCATTAAAGTAATTATAAATATCATTTGCTGAATGCATACCAAGACCTTTAACTTTTGAAAGTTCTTCTCTGCTTGCAATTCTAATTGCATCAATTGAATTGAAATGCTCAAGCAAATCTTTAATACGTGAAGGTCCTAAACCTGGTATTTGGGATAATTGAGATCTATTCATTCGTGTAGATCTTTTATTTCTATGAAATGATAATGCAAATCTATGTGCTTCATCTCTTACTCTTCGAAGTAATAGAAGTCCTTTTTGATTTTGATCGGTATCAAGAGATTTTGAAAAACCTGGTATGAATATCTCTTCATTTTTTTTTGCTAAAGAACATATATTAACTTCTTCATGTAGATCTAATTGTGTTAATGCCTTCAATGCTGCATTTAATTGTCCTTTTCCGCCATCTATCATAATCAAATCAGGCCAATCTGTTAGAAGATCATTTTCTAATGTACTTTTTTTCTTATCTTGTAACGAACTAATGTCGCCACCTTCAATTTTAAATTTTGACCATTTTTTAAATCTTCTGTATATAACCTCATAAATTGAGGCAAAATCATCACTATGTCCAATAAATATATTAGGATCTTTAATTTTATATTTTCTATAATTTTGTTTGGATGGAATACCATCTATAAAGACTACTTGTGATGCTACAGGATCTGTTCCTTGTATATGACTAATATCATATCCTTCAATTCTTCTCGGCTGGTTAGTTAATTCAAGTATTTGAGTCAAGTCTTCTATTGCAGATTCATTATCTTGAATTCCATTTAATATCCTCTCTAATTCTAATTTTGCATTTTTTAAAACCATTTCAACGGTTTCAAACTTTTTATTTCTTTTTGGGATAATTAACTTAACCTTTTTCTGCCTTAATTCACTTAACCATTCTTCAATTGTATTATGTTTTGGAAGATTAAATTGCAATAAAATTTCTGATGGTATTTCAACTCCTTCAACATTAATGTAGTGCTCTTCTAATACTCTTTGTAGTATCTCTGCCTCATCACAATTATCAATTTTTTGAGTATATCCAATTCTTCCTATTAATTTACCAGACCTCATTTGAAAAATTTGAATACTAGAGATGTTATTTTCAGAAACAATGCCAAAAATATCTCTATTAATTGATGAGTCTGGTATCGATATTTTTTGAGATTCAGTTAATAATTTTAAACCTGAAATTTGATCTCTTACTTTTGCAGCATTTTCAAATTCTAAATCATTGGAATATTGATTCATTTTTCGTTCTAGAAAAACCTCTAGATCATCGTTCCTTCCTTGGAAAATCATAGATACTTGTTTCATAGTTTTTTTATAATCTTCTGAGGATATTATTTCTTGACAAACTCCTGGACATCTCCCAATTGAATAATTTAAGCAAGTTCTATCTTTATAAACAGGACGAGGTCTTTGTCTTAACGGAAATATTTTTTTTATTATGAATAATGTTTTTCTTAATAATCCAACATCAACATAAGGTCCATAATATCTATCAAAATTATTTCTATTTCTCCTTTTTCTTGTTATAAAAATTCTTGGATATTGTTCGCTCCATGTAATGCAAAGATATGGATATTTTTTATCATCTTTTAATAGAATATTAAAATAAGGTTTATTAGTTTTAATTAAATTTGATTCTAAATTTAAAGCTTCATACTCACTATCTGTAACTATAATTTCAATTTCAGTTATTTGTCTAACCATTAGACTTAATCTGGGTGACAGTTCAGCATAATTATTAAAGTAACTACTGACCCTATTTCTTAGTGTTTTAGATTTGCCTATATAAAGTAAATTATTATCAATATCTTTAAAAAGATAACAACCAGAAGACTTTGGTATTTCAGATAATCTTGATTTTAATAAGTCCTTATTTTTAATAAGTTTATATTCAATTTTAAAATTATATTTTTTATCTAATACTTTAGTAGAAACTTTTGTTGAAGGATTAGTCATCTATAATTTCTAACCTCCGTAGTTCCATCCCGTAGAATTTAAATTTAACGAATCAACATCATTATTTAAATAAGCAGATAAAACTTCACCAACAAAAACTGTATGATCACCATGCA
>NZ_CBFHHZ010000006.1:71669-78350 GCF_965655815.1 Prochlorococcus sp.
CAAATTAAATTCGACAGATTCAAATCTTCCTCCAAGGGCTTTTTGTGGTTTAAAAAAGACGGCTGCTAAATCCTTTTGATCACTTTTCAGAACATTTAAAGAAAACTTTCCAGTATTTTTAATTATTTCATGACTGGATCCTTCAGCTCTTACTGCCATAACAACTAGGGGAGGGGTAAAGGAACCTTGTGTAACCCAGCTAGCAGTAAAGCCATTTACTTCATTAGTCTCATCATCTTTCACTCCGCAAATAAACAATCCATGTGGAATTTTTCTTAATAAGATTTTTTTTGCTTCAAGATTTAATGTCATAATTGATTTAACTAATATACATATTTTAACCAAATATTATTTCTAATCATAATTAAATTATGAAAATACTTTACCCAGGTACATTTGATCCTTTAACAAATGGACATCTAGATATAATACAAAGAGCTGAAAAATTATTTGGAAATGTAGTTGTTGCTGTTCTAGAAAATACTAGTAAAAAACCAACCTTTGATCTTAATAAAAGAATAGTACAAATAAAAAATGCTGTATCTCATCTATCAAATATCAGTGTTATTTCCTATGAGGGTCTCACAGTCGATTGTGCAAAAGAAGTTAACGCAAATTTAATATTAAGAGGGCTAAGAGCTATGAGTGATTTTGAATATGAACTTCAAATAGCACATACAAATAAATCTCTTAATACTGAAATAGAAACCATTTTTCTTTCTACTAATACAAACTATAGTTTTTTAAGTAGTTCCTTGGTTAAAGAGGTTGCTAAATTTGGAGGTGAAATAGATCATATGGTACCTGATTCCGTAGAAAGAGATCTAAAGAATTATTTTAAAAAAGATTAAATACATTCTTCCAATTTATATATGTTTTTTAAAAGGGTAAATGTCTTATCCCTATCTATATTTTCTGAGTTTTGGATAATACTTATAACTATAGGTTTCTCATCCTTATATAGATATCCTGATAACGCAAATACATTTGATAAAGTACCTGTTTTCCCAAAAAACTTACCTTGTAATTCTGAGTTTGTGAATCTTTTAGCTAAAGTTCCTCTTACCCCAATAATTGATAGTGAAGACTGGAAGGTACTAAAGTTTTTTGAATATTTCATCTTATTCAAAAATTCTGATATTAATTTTGTTGTCACTCTATTGTTTCTAGAAAGACCACTTGCATCTGAAATAGTTGAATTATCAACTTTTAATCCTCTATTCTTCAACCAATATTTTAATTTCAGATAATTATTTTCATTCCAAGAATTTGATGCATTTTTAAAAAGTGATTCTGCAGTGAAGTTATGACTTTCGGAATTAGCTAATGTTATCAACGACAATAGTGGATTAGAAGTAATTGTTTCCAATTCAATAGATGAATTCAAATAATATTTTTCAGAATTATCTAAAATGTCAATATTTATTGATGCATATGGGAATTTTTTAAAAATATAATCTTCTATAGTCTTTTTTAAGTATTCAATATTTTCATATTTACTCTCATTGCTATTTAATGCCAAGGTTGTAATGGGAGCTCCGTAATCATATTGCTTATCTATATATGTCCAACCTTTTGGCCAATAATAATTAGAATTTATTTCTAAGATATTCAGATTGATAACGTTATTATTATTAGTGATATTAGATAGTAATTTATAAATATCAGAATAGTTAAGATCAGGATCTCCTTGACCTAATAAATAATATTTATCATTACCCTTTCTAAATATTGACGTTTTAAAACTTCTTGAGGGTTTGAATTTATTTAATACATATGCTGTACTAAATAACTTTAAATTTGAAGCTGGTATTCTTGATATATCATCATTATATGAACTTATAAGAACACCATTCTCATTAATAATGGATACGCTAAAAGTCTTATCAAGCGATTTAAATAATAATTCATCATACTTTATACACTTTTTGTTATTCCTAATTATTCCTGGAGAATTAAAATATATGTTATTTAATAATTTACTTTTTTGAGTATTTAATAAATTCCATATTAAAAGAGGAAAACTTAATAATCCAAAAATTAAAATTATATAAAAATAAAAATTTTTAAAAACTTTCAAAACTATAAATTTACAAAAATAGTTTCATTATCAGGTCTCTCATCAAATTCTTTTTTAAATAAATATCTTTTATTAATTTCCTTAAAAAGTAACCAATTGTTTGGATAAGAATGCATTAATGCACCATTATCAATTGGTTGAAGAAAGTAAACGTTATACCAAGTTTTTACAAAGTTTTTTCTTCTTTCTCTTATTACACTTCCTATCCCAATATTTGCATCTTCAAATTTTGGATTTAAAGTATAATGCAAACCTTTAAAGTTATCACACATTGGTTCGAATGTATCAAAATCGTAAGGTTGCGGAAGTATCGATATCAAGATTGATTCATCTTGATCGATATAAATGGATTCATTAAAACCTTTAAATGTAAAAATATTTTCTTTAATATCTGGATAATCCCTCTGAGCCAAAGCTACAGCTCCTGGATCAGAATAAGTAAGAAAAACATTTTTTTTTATTTTTTTATTATTATAATAATTGGCAAGAATCTTATAAATAGTTATACCTATTTTATTAAATTTTAATCCCTCGAAATTAAATTCAACAGTAAATCGAAAACTTGATAGTTTTAAACTAGAGATTATTGAATTTTCAAGATTTTTTAAGGCATCATTAAGATCCTTAGGTAACACATAAATAGTATTCATTAGAATTTTTTTATACAAATTTGAAGTAGTTTAAATAATCTATCTATATCAGACTTCTTATTCATAAATCCTAAACTAACACGAATGTTTGAATAAAGTTGATTACTATCATATCCCATATTTTCAAGAGTAAGACTATGTTTTCCTGAGGAGCTAGAACATGCACTACCACTACTTATAGCTACATTATTATCAGACATATAATTAATAACTTTATAAGCTTTTATTGGTTCTAATTTCTTATTAAATAAAAGAAATGATATGTGATTTGGAAGTCTTTCAGTACTACTACCAGTAATTTTAATATTTGGATTATTAGTTATTTTATTTATAAAATATTTTCTAAGCAGTACTTTTTTATTATTTTCGAACTCGGCATTATACGAATTGAATTTAATTCTTCCCTTAATATTTTTTATTGACTGATACATTCCGGCTATTAATGGTAAAGGAGTTGTTCCTTGTCTTATTGAATATTCTTGAGAAAGTGAAATATCATTATTTTTTAATAACAATCTAGATTTTGAATTCGTCAATAGCAATCCTATGCCTTTAGGACCTCCAAATTTATGTGCGGATAAACTTAATAGATCACAGTTAAGTTCTTTCCAATTAAAAATACCGTTACTTAATATCTGTGTCCCATCGATATGAAATAAAATATCTAATTCCTTGCATTTAGTTCCAACTAATTGGACAGGTTGTAAAGTGCCTACTTCACTCTGACCCCAAATTAGCGAAACAAGATTTGTGTTATTTTTAATTACTTCATTAATGTTTGATATATTTATAATCCCATCTCTATTAACTGGCCATTTATAGATTTCCCACCCTTTTCTTTTTAGCTTATTTGCTGAAATTATTGTGGCTTGATGTTCAACATTAGAGATAACAACTCTTCCACACTTATATTTATCACTAAGATTACTAAATACTAATGATGTCGATTCTGAAGAGCCTGATGTAAAAACAATATCTTCTGTATTTGCATTTAAAATCTTTGCTATTTTAAGTCTTATTTTCTCTAAGTATGTCGCACATCTAATTCCATATTTATAAGTTGAGGATGAATTACTCCAATAGTTTTTGTATGTAGAATTTATTTTATTTAATACATTCTTAGATAATGGAGTAGTAGATGCATTATCAAGATAAATATACTTATTGTCCATCTATTTTAGAATATATGTTCCAGAAAAAACTTTTTTTGCATTACCAGTCATCAAAATTTCATCTTCTGATCTAGACCAATTAATTATAAGATTACCTCCTGGTAGATTTATTACTGTTTTTGAATTACATAAACCTAGTTTGTATGCTGCCACATGTACAGCACAAGCTCCTGTTCCACAAGCTAATGTTGCTCCTGCTCCTCTTTCCCATACAAGTACGTTAATATTATCTCTATTTATTATTTGGGAAAAATGAACATTTGTTTTTTCAGGAAATAATTCATGTTTTTCAAACACTGGACCTAATAGTGAAAGTGATATTTTAGTGATATCTTGAAGAAAAAATATCAAATGTGGATTTCCCATCCCCACGGCATATCCTTGTTGTTCAAAATTCGTTTCTTTAAAGAGGCATGAAGGAATTGAATTGATTTTTGTATCTATTTTTGTTGGAATAGATTTAGTTTCTAATATTGGTTTTCCCATTTTTACAGTAATTTCGCCATTATTATATTGAGCAATTTTTATACCAGCTTTTGTTTCGATCCTATATTCAGAAACGCTATTAGAACCTTTATTGGAATTGTGTAGATATTGAACTAAACACCTGATACCATTTCCACACATTTGAGCCTCCGAACCATCTGAATTATAGATAATCATCTTTGCGTAATTATTTCTATCAGGTTCCAATATGAAAATTACGCCATCACCACCTATACCGAATTGTCGATCACATAAATTTTTTATATCGATTGTTTTATCAGATAGAAATTTTTTGTAAATATTACTATTTCTGGAATCAATTATTATAAAATCGTTGCCATTACCATGATATTTTTCAAATATTATATTGTTCATTTAAAAATATATATCTAATAAATTTTAATTATAAAATAAAGCTTTTAACAATCTATTTCTTTTTATAGAATCAATATTAAAATAATATTTTACTAAAGCTAAAATAAGTGATTACTTCTGAAAATACAGATAAAAGAGCAACTAATTTATATAAACCATCTGATATAGAGGGTAAATGGCAGAAAATCTGGGAAGACGACAACTTATATAATACAGATGAGCAATCAAGTAATAAAGAAAAATTTTATGCCTTATCCATGTTTCCCTACCCTTCAGGAAACCTTCATATGGGCCATGTACGCAATTATGTAATAACAGACTTAATTGCAAGATTTCAAAGATTTCAGGGCAAAGAAGTGTTACATCCGATGGGCTGGGACGCATTTGGTTTACCTGCTGAGAACGCGGCGATAGAAAGAGGAATAAATCCTGATAAGTGGACTAAACAAAATATCGCTCATATGAAATCACAATTAAAATTATTAGGTCTTTCTGTTGATTGGGATAGAGAATTTGCCACTTGTGATGAAAATTATTATGTATGGACTCAATTTTTATTTTTGGAATTACATAAAGCTGGTCTTGTTTATCAAAAGGAGTCTGAGGTAAATTGGGATCCGATTGATAATACTGTTTTAGCCAATGAGCAGGTTGATTCAGAAGGCAAATCATGGAGATCTGGAGCGATAGTTGAAAAAAAACTTTTAACTCAATGGTTTTTAAAAATTACTGATTATGCAGAAGAGTTATTGCAAGATTTAGAAAAATTAAATGAGTGGCCTGAAAGAGTTAAGATAATGCAGGAAAATTGGATTGGTAAATCAATAGGTGCAAATATAAATTTTAAAATAAAAGAATTCAAAAAGAAAAAAATACAAGTATTCACAACAAGACCTGATACTTTATTTGGGGTAACTTATTTAGCAATATCAGTTAATCATCCTTTAATTAAAAAAATATCTGATAATAAGATTTTAAGTAAACTAGAAAATTTAAAAATCTATTTACAAGAAAGTAAAGATAAAGATCAAAAGAAAATTGGTATTCCCACAAATTTAATAGCTATAAATCCGATAAATTCAAAGGAAATTCCTATCTGGATAGCAAGTTATGTACTTGATGAATATGGAACTGGAGCTGTTATGGGAGTCCCAGCACATGATGAAAGGGATTTTGAATTTGCCAAAATTAATTCTATTGATATTAAACAAGTAATTATTAAGGATAAAGATAAAAGTACAACCGAATTAACTAATGCTTTTACGGAAAATGGATTTTTAATTAACTCAAATAATTTTGATGGCTTAAATAATAGTGATGCCAAAAAATATATTTCAGAACATGGTGAACGAAATGGATGGGCTGAAAATAAAATTCAATTTCGTTTGAGAGATTGGTTAATTTCTAGGCAAAGATATTGGGGATGTCCAATTCCAATTATTAAGTGTACTAATTGTGGTTCTGTTCCAGTAAATAAAAAGGATATTCCAGTTAAATTACCTAATGAGATTAAAATATCCTCTAATAAAATTAATTCTCTAGGTAGTAATAAAAGTTGGATTAATACCACATGTCCAAAATGCGGTAATTTGGCGAGTAGAGAAACGGATACTATGGACACCTTCATGTGTTCATCATGGTATTTTTTAAGATATCCTTCATCCAAATCTTTAACAAAGCCATTCGAAAAAGAAAAAATTAATAAATGGTTACCTGTTGATCAATATGTTGGAGGTGTAGAGCATGCGATTTTACATTTGCTTTATGCAAGATTTCTTACCAAAGCCCTAAGGGACAATAATCTTTTTGATATTGATGAACCATTTAAGAGGCTCTTGACACAAGGTATGGTTCAATCTGCAGCTTATAAAAATTCAATAACAGGAAAATATATCTCTCCAACTGATATTAAAGATAT
>NZ_CBFHHZ010000007.1:0-9284 GCF_965655815.1 Prochlorococcus sp.
CTTCAGATGAAGAATAGCCAGATACATCTTTTAAATTAAGCTCATTAGCAGTAGCAGTCATTGGTGCTAAAAGACCAAGAGTTGCTGGTGCCACAAGCAAGCTTTTGAAAAGCTTCATAAATTGCCTCACACAATATTAGGGACACTTTAAGATACTGTATAAATATGGCAAAGCACAAGTATTGACCGATACATTTTTTGATTCTTCTATCTGCAACAATTATTTTTTAGGCAGATACCTAAATTTAAATTAATTAATAAGTCGTAGCAGGGGTTCCCAAGTATAGAGTTTCAATATTAATTTTATGGCAATGTTATGTGCCGGTATTATTTGTGTCCAATTGCTAATGATTTGTTTTTTAAAAAAGGGCTAGGCAAGCCATTTGATTTGTTAATTCTTGGCAAAATTTCTGAATAAGAAGTTTCATTTGAGATAATGAAAGGTTTGGGTCCAAAACAGAAATTTCAGATTAAGACTTTTTACTTTAGGATATGTATCCCTGAAAGATGATTTTGATAATCACACAACAATATTAGAGTTTTTAGATCTTAATCAGAACTGGTTTGAGTAGAAATAATACAATAAATATCCCATCTTCCACTCATGTTGTACAACCTCTTCATAAAACCTAATTAGATAAATGGAGAAATTACAGTAGCTATTATTATGAGGAGTGTCCTATTTACCTTTAAAAGTGGGTTAATTATTTTGAATACAAAATTAAAATCACATAAATGATTAAGTATTTCTTAAAAATATAAATCGTATGAAAAATTAAAGATGTTCATTCGCAAAAAACTAGTAATTAATTTAGTTTGTTTTCTAAATACATTTTATTTCTTAAAAATTTATCTTGATATTTAATTTTTTTTTCGGGAAATTTTGTAAGTTACTTTTTGAGTCTTAAATTGCTTCTTCTTTTTATTCTCAAAGGCGTCCACATACCAACCAGAAGCTAACCTAGTATCAATTTCATCATAAAATTTATTCTCGTTGAGTTTACTTAGAGATTTTTTTATGTAATTCATTTATAAACATATTTTTTTTACTATAGCAAAATGGATATTATATAAACTTTATTCATAATTGAAAAAATTTTATATAGATATTTTTCAAATAAAAACCTCAACTATAGATTGAAAAATATAGAATCTTTAGAAAAAATGAAAAATAAACGAAAATCTCTCGTTAAGTAATGATAATAGCTATGTTAAATAGAAATTTATACCTGAGGAGCACAAGGTAAAATGACTCAAATAAATCTTTTTGTTAATTCTCTTCCAAGAGATTTTTCAGAATTCTCATTTTTCTTAATTATCGGTTTTACAGCAGGATCATTGGGGTTAATTTAATAGTTTATTATTTTTATTTTTTTATTTATTCTCTAAATTTTTCATTTATCATTAATACTAAAAATCAATAAAAGAAAACAATTTAACTCATTTCCTCCAAATAATTTTATTAACATTTTAACCAAGATTCGACAGGAAAATCAAATTTTGATCTTCCCTCAAGTTCTATCAACTCAACTACGGTTAAGAGTCCCGTAATTTTTTTGCCATTGTCTTTTAAAATATTTGAAACACAATTTACAGTACCACCTGTTGCTAACAAATCGTCGATAATTGCAAAAGAACAAAAGTTATTAAGACTCCTTTTTTGAATTGATAATGAATTTTCTCCATACTCAAGAGTATATTTGTTTTTTATTAATTCTCCAGGAAGTTTTCCTGGTTTTCTGGCGAATATCATTGGTTTTGAGACTTGAAATGAGATTGCAGATCCAAAAATAAAACCTCGCGCATCAATTGATATTAAAGCTTCAGCACTAGTCACAATTTTACTCGATGCCATTTTAAGAATGAGTTCTTTAAAGACTATTGGATGTTGAGCTATCTCAAGGACATCTTTAAAATCAATTCCTTCCTTTGGATGATCTTTGTAAGTAGATATTAATTCATTTAGTATTTCCATGTTTTTAGTTAGAATTTAAATTCTCTTTAACAAATTATTCTTTAGAAATATCATAGCCAAGCGCAGGATTTAATCATTTAAAGCAGTTTTTATAAAATAATTATTTAGAGGGGCTTTTATAGATGGCTGTTATGAACTAAGATCTTATTAGAGGGGCGTGGCGCAGCTTGGTAGCGCGGGGGCTTTGGGAGTTACCGATTATACAAACCAAAAGTATTGCAATAACTAGATTAAGGCTAAATATTACAATCTATTTAGTGAGAGTTAGTGAGGATCTTGAAATCTGTTGGGAGGACTACGATCAGAACTACTTTGTTAGTGACAAATAGTGAGGAGCTTGTAGTTACTCATAAATAATTGCATGAAGAAAGTCGGTTTAGCTCTATGTTTAAATAACAAATTTATTTTTTATTTTCTTTTAGTATTTTTTCAACTTTTTTAGTCACTTCTTTTGGAACGCTATCAGGACAATATTGTATAGCAGTAGTAACTATTTGAAATTCTGCTCCGGCAAATAATTTTTCTCTTTCTAGTTTGTCATCCCCTAATTCTTTTACTGCTCCTCCATGTTTCCCCTCAACTACTTGTACATAGGTGGCAGTAGCCACCCCTAAAGCTTGTGGAAATTCTATACCAGCTTCTGAAGCTATACAAAGATATGAAGCTCCCATACCTTTGTATAAATATAAATCTTGTTCCGTAGCCGGTTGTAATTTATTGTTGGCTTTTATTTCTTTACTTGGTATTGTTATTTCAAAAAAAGTTAAATATAAAAATATAGGAAGGCTTAAAATTTTTAAAAATTTATTTGAAGATAAATTTATAAACATTAATCAATTTTTTTATTTACTTTTTAAAAATAACATTTTTTTTGAAACTAATCACAACGCGGGTGCTTATCATTTTTCTCACTATTTGATATAAAAATTAGTGAGGAATGACTTGTTTAGTTAGTGACAAAATAGTGACAAAACTCATTTTCAAGCCTCAAAAGTGATTTTTTATAAAATATTTAGCAATTTGGTCTTTTATAGATGACTGTTATGAACTAAGATCTTATGAGCGGGGCGTGGCGCAGCTTGGTAGCGCGGGTGCTTTGGGAGCACTAGGTCGCAGGTTCGAATCCTGTCGCCCCGACTCTTAGAATCCAAGTTATAGACAGGTTTCCCAGCCTGTCTTTTTTATTGGTTACATTTTAGAATAATGAGACTGAGCGAGCTTTGAGCGAGGATTTGCTATACCTTGCATAACTTTGCTGCCTGAACTCGCTCACTATGACTTAAATAAGCAATAAACAAATAATCGTTCCAATACTAAAAAATTGATTTAATCATGATTAATCAAATCTTTAATCCTTTTTAAAGTAGACTAAATGTATCAGAAACTCCTCACACACTAATTTCTGATAATTAAACGCCCCGATTCGTAAGAATTAGGGTGTTTTTTAATGAAACTAAGTCCTAAAAGAGATAATTGATATATGTGTCGAATAAGTAACATTAATTATCCCCTTTCACCAAAAAAATATATATGTAATTAAGTTATAGGTGTGTGTAGGAGAGGTTTTACTGAAACAGTGGAAACAAGGAAACACTTCATTTAGTAAAACCAGAAAAAGACCTCTAGAAATAGGGGTCTTTTTTTTGTCTAAGTATTCTTTTCTTCCTCCCTTTTCTTGTTGTCTTCCCTACAGTTAATAACCTACCGAATAATTACTATACCTTTGTAAATACAGTTAAAAAGATGGGCACAGGATTTTTAGCATTTATGTTTGCTCTAGTGGGTTTATATAAATACTGGGGTGATAGTCAATTCGTTCCATTCGTTTTATTAGTAATCGCTAGTTATGTCGTAACTGAATTGGTCAGAAATGATGTTAAAAAGAATGGGATTGATGAAGGTAATAAAGGTTTGGTTCTATCTAGTATGGTTTTGCAAATTGCAGTTATTATTATTGGCCTTGCATCGCTGTTTACTGTTTAGCTAAGAGGAAATTATTCCCAATCTTTTAGTTTCTTAAAATGTATAGCTCCTTTTTTTAAATCGACTGTCAATCAATAAGCAGTTCCTCCTAATTTCTCAAGTAATTCATACTTATCTCTTTTCTCATACCACTTATTTAAATCTTCTTCACTTACTGTTTTAAATAAAAATAAGGATATCTTTTCTAAATAATCAGCAATATAAATTCTTGAAATTGGGTTTAGAGAAACATAAATTATGGTAATTAAAACTAATAAAAGCTCAACTAGGAGTATGCGTTTCATTCAGAAATTTAAATTGAAGTTCCTTTTTTGAGCTTTAACGAGGAATCATTTTCTGGAAAAATCTGTTTTATATTTTCTGGAAAGAAAAACTCTAATTGCCTCCTTAAATCACCTTCATATAAATAGTCTTTTGTTGAGACTTTAAAAGTATCTCTTACTAATCGAACATTTATTTTTTCCTTTTTACCTGCCTCATTAATTCTTGATAAAACTAATTTAATTGGCTTATCTTTTGGTCCTTTTATGAGAGAAACAGCTTCATTTATACCCATTCCTTTAGTTGATTTGCCATCTATTTTTATGATTACATCATTTGGTTTAATGTCAGCTGAAGCAGCAGGTGAATCATTTATTACAGATTGAATAGTTAATTCAGCAGTGTCACTATTGAGAAAAAGCCTTATTCCAATCCCTGATATTTCCTTATCTTTTTTATGAGATAGTTTTTTATTAGTTTTCACACATCCTGCATAATCTCGTGCTTCTAAACATTTTTTATGTAATTCATCAGATATTTCAGCATTAACAGCAGTTGGTAAAGCGAGGGCAGCTAGTAATGGGAGTAGTAAGCGTTTCATTTATTTATTCAACAATAATTGAGCCTCCCATCCCAAAAGGTGCATGAGGAGAACAAACATAATAGTATTTCCCAGCTGATACACCTGTTGTGTTCCATGATAGTTTTCCATCTTGAGTTCCAGGGGTACCTGATAATGTCCCTGTGGTTACTTGATCACCGCCTCCACGAGAAAATTCAGTCTTTATATAAAACGGATGACTAAACGCATCAACATTAAAAACAATAGTATCTCCTTTATTAACAGTAACTGTAGGATCATTCCCACTTACAGATCCATTTTTATCTTTACCACTAAGAATATAGTTTTCTATACTTTCTGCTGAAACATCAATAAAGTAAGTCTCTGACTTTGCATTCGCTGGAAATGAAAAACCTAAAAGCAAAGGCAATAATAAAAGTGAACGCATAAACTTAAGGAATTTATATAAACATATTAAAAAAAAAAGGAGCTAATTGCCCCTTATTTTAGATCGACTGTCAATCGTATTTAATGTAGCGGTTTAAGTAGTAAGCGTTTTATTTGTACTTATCAAAATAATTAAGCGATATATTTATCGCTTCATCCAATTTCTCTCTTGTCGTACCTTCACCTGACTCCTTTGTTAAACATCTTCTTTTAGCTTCTTTTTTATTAATTGATGTTCCATCTGCAAGTTTGAATGTCCGATCTGGATACTGTATTACTATATTTTCTGAGCATCCATTAACTGCTATTCCTTTTCCAATTGATCCGTTAAAGCTGAAGAAATGATTTACTTTCGGTATAGAAACATATTCAATTTGATTTCCCGTTTCTTTAACAAGATTATAATAATATTCGCATGCGATGGGGTTATAGTGGCTTTCTTCACCTTTAATTATTAAAGTTTTTATATTAGATTTGAATGGAAAAGAAACTTTGTTACATCCAGGTTCTGCAGCAACTGCTGCTTTAAATAAATCGCTGTTTGCCCTTTTGTCTTGAAGCTTCAATACTTGACTTGCACCATAACTAAAACCAGAGTAAAAAATTTTTGATTTATCAAATCTTTCATCCTTAGATAGTATCGAGTTAAGTTTTTCACTAATCAAAATACCGTTTGGAAACTTTCCTTTATCTGAAGGTTTTAACTTTCTTTTATAAAAAGAATCAAGCAAAGCTATCGCATAACCTCTTTCTAAAGCTTTTTCTACTAACCTTCTCCCCCATTCGTCTGTTCTACCTCCCCATTTCTCGAACCTTAAACCATCTCTATTACTTCCATGTTGGTGAATAATTAGGGATAATTTTTTATTCTTGTAATATTTTGGAAAATGAATTTGAGCTAAAACATCATTTCTATCTGGAAACTTCTTATCAGGCACTTTAAATTTAATTACTTCTATATTTTTATTATTTACTTTAATTATTTCAGCCTCTGAAAAGTTCGCTCTATCTTCATTCGTAAGAACAGGTTGAGAATTTATAGCGAGAGCAGCTAGTAGTGGAAGTAGTAAGCGTTTCATTTAAAAACTATAAGTGACTTTATTGCATTTTTTCTTTCGATATATTTTCTGCATTTCTTTTTGTTCTGATAAATAATCTTCTTTTGCTTGTTTATTAATTGGATCATATTTGGCTTTAAATTCTTCTTTGAGAGCTTGAGCATTTTGTCTTCTTTCTTCTGCCATGAAATCAAAATCACCATCACTATAATTTCCACTTTTTAAGGTAGTTTCAAACAAATAACATTCATTAGATAAAGCAATATCAAATTCTTTTAGTAAGAAATATTCAGTACAAAAGCTTGCTAATTTATAAGGACTATTATAAAAGTCTCTCCATTTTATATCTATTCCATAAACTTCAGCAATTTTTTCATTAGTAAATTCTTTGCTTTGATTTACAAATAATATTTTTTGCTGATAATCATCTTTTGATTGATTTATTGCAAATTGAAGGTCTTTGCATACTCTTACTTTATCGTTTCCAAAACCAACTATAAGTGGGAAAACAATAAATAAAACTAAGCGTTTCATTTAATCGTTGACTTTTTGGTCTAATAATTCTTTTAATTCCTTTGGGAAGTTTAAAAAAGAATCTTTTAAATTTTCATTCTTTTCTCCTATATGTAGTATCCACTCTCTAAATTCTTCTGCTATTGCATAACTGTCTTCATATTTTTCTAGGGTATCCATAACAGAAATTCTGTTAGTAGCCCAACAAGTCGCAATATCAATCCTTTTTTTTTTAGTATTTACTGCCAAAACTCATCTAATGCATCAAACACTCTGTTGAGATAATCGTTTGCTCCTATACATTCCCATTTTCCCTTTTCACCAATCGCACATTTGTAGTGCAGTTCTCTCTTGAGCTGCATTAGTTTATTTGTCATTGCAACCTTGTCTAGTCTTCCGTTCATAGTAAGTCTTCCGCTTCCGTCAATATTTGATTCTTTAAAAAAACAAGCGCGTCTAGTTTTTCTTCTTTTTCTTCATAATTTTCAAATTTCATTTCTGCAATTTCAACAATTGCTTTATCTACATTTTTAAGCCGTTTCTTAATAACTCTTTTTGGGATTTTGGTTGATTCCATTGGAATTACTTTTTTCTTTATATTCGCTTTCTTTTCTTCAAAATGCGAGCCCCACACTTTAAATTCTGGTTAAATTTTCTACATAATATCGTTAAGAATATAGTTTCTGCTCTTTTAATTTTAATTTAATCAATAGATTTAAGTGGTGAGCTTTTCATTTAAAAGGTAATATTTTCTTCTTCAAGTTTTTTCTTTAGTTCTAGTGGCATATAAGCAATATCTTTTTTAATTGCATTTAAAGCATCATTATACTTTTCAGGATCAGATAAAAGCGTTTTTATCAAGTTATATTCACTTTCTATTTCCTGAGAGGAAAATTTACTCATTTTTAAAAACTTATTACTTTTTTTATTTTAGATTGACTTTCAATTTAATCTGTCTTTAAATATCAACTCCTAAAATGAATTTAATTTTTAAATTAATTTGGTTTACTTTAAGAAAGAGTTTATTAAATCCCTTAAATTAAAAGGCTCTATATTTTTAATTGTGGTAATTATTGGATTTATTTACTCAAGTCCAAAATCAAGGGTAATTATTGCAAATTCTTTGACTTCTTCCGCTAAATTTTTAAACGAAACTGTAGAAACAACAAATAAGGATATTTGGTTTTCTCAACCTGATTTCATTTTTAGTATTAGGTTAAAATTACGAGAATTATTGAGAGGAACTCAAAGAGGTTGAGAAGGAGCTAATTACCCCTTATTGAAGATCGACTGTCAAACGAAGGGCCTAGTCTATATTCTATTGGCCATAACAAATACATTTACCCCCTTTCCAGTTTGAACATTTTTTCTTTTTGCATTTCTTTTTCTTTTTCTTATCAGCCATCTTAAAAGCGTTTACTAGTATTTAAATCTTTTTTTAATTCTCTTATTTTTTATGTCATAAATCTTTTGAGCATTCAAGTAAGCAATCTTTTTAGAAACTTCTTCAGGCAATTGATTTAAAATATCACGATAAATCCTCACTATTTTTGAATATTTTTTCCAGCGGTGCTTTTTATGCGCATCAGTGGCAAATAACAATTTATCTTGATACTCGATTAAGATTTCTTTCCATTCATCTTTTAATTGCTTTTCATCATTTAAAAATCCAGAGCCAAATTTAGATTGTTTAATAGGATCACAGATGTTTCTTTTATCTTTATTTTTTTTCGATATCGTCATATATACATTGTCATGTGTTGAAAGGATTAATTTAGCCTGTTTTGGACTCCCAAAACCCATATGAGGTATTATGAATTTTTGATTTGGGAAATCAAGGAAAAGTTTAGAAAATTTAGGCCAATCTCTTTCCCAATCATAAAACTCCCAATGTGTCATAACAGGAATATTCTTTGAAGAAACCTTCACTAAGAATTCAGCAACCCCTTTTCCTGATGGGTCTAAATATGTTTCTCCTGATTCATGCTGGCGCCCAATAGAACTAGTATTACACTTGTCTGCATGAGTGAATAAGATTTCTCCTACAAAAGAATATTTATATTTATCAATATTTTTCAAAGTTCGCTTTGTGAAGGATTTGCCAATGTCATTCTCATGCAAAAAATACTTTGGTGCACCAAGCACTATTAAATCTTTGTTGTTTCTATGCAAATTGAGTAATGCTTTTTCATTTTCACCTAAGTATTTTCTACTTCTGGCAAAAAGAGCAATCTTATAAATTCCAGCATCTCTCACTCTAGAAATAGATTTTTCAAATCCTGGTCTTTCATCTTCTGATCTATCACTTAATTGAGCCATTGCATCAAAAAGAGGACCGTCATAACCATAGACTTCAAAGGGGGATAAAAGTGCAGCTAGTAGTGGGAGTAGTAAGCGTTTCATTTAATATTTAAATCTATTTTTTTATATTCTTTTTATTGATTTTTCAATCAATTTGTCTAAAGTTTTTTCATCTGAAACGATA
>NZ_CBFHHZ010000007.1:9382-41598 GCF_965655815.1 Prochlorococcus sp.
TTTTAATTTTCCTTCTTCTTGATT
Source organism: Prochlorococcus sp. (assembly GCF_965655815.1). Lineage (NCBI taxonomy): Bacteria > Bacillati > Cyanobacteriota > Cyanophyceae > Synechococcales > Prochlorococcaceae > Prochlorococcus > Prochlorococcus sp. The sequence continues at coordinate 9,407 of NZ_CBFHHZ010000007.1, forward strand.
TTCAAAGTCTTCAGAAAAATTCCAAGGAGATTTTGTTTTTTTATCTACAGAGTCTGGAACAAGGACTTTTTCCCATGAGTATGAATTACCAGTGGTAAAACATATCAATATGAGAAAAAGGTATATTAGTTTTTTCAAAAAAAAAGAGCTAATTGCACCTTATTTTAGATCGACTGTCAATCTATTAATAATTAATTAATTTTTTATTTTCATCTGTTTTATTTACTTTTAACCCAATAAACAGCACCCATATAACTGCAAAAACTATTGGCAAGAAAACGATAGCAAGTCTCATCATTTTTTTTATCCTGTTATTTGCTCAAAAGAATAACCTTTAAATAAATAAAAAAAACTAGGTACTTTATCTAATTATTTTTAGTGCTTAATAGCCATTGCCCGATGAGGGCAACTTACATTAGATTTTTCTCTAATTAATTGTAATTCCCTAGAATTTATTTTTTGGTATCTTGCGATCTCATTTCTTTTTGTGCTTGCCTGATTCTTTCTTCAAAGACTGATCGTCTATATGGAGTTACTTCTCCATTTTTAGTTGCCAAGATTTGGGCTTCGTTTAGCCTTTCCGCTCTTTTGATTTTTTCTCTAATGAGTACGAGGTTATTCATGACCTTTGCAGTTAATGAGAATCCCGTTCCCTATTCTCATGTCATGCGTCCAAATAAATTGGATGAACGTTGAAATAAACTAACATTCAAAAAACAAGTTTGGATTTAAGATATATTTAAAAAATCTTTAAAAGTAGTTTTCAAATAGAGTCAACCCTAACTCTATATAAATTTGCTTCTAATCCTTCTTCTGGTAGATCATAATATCCCATAAAAAAAGATGGTTTTATCCCTCTAAATTTATATCGACAGTCAAACATCTATTTACTGATTGATATCTCTCTCTCGACTTTATCTCAAATAATTTATGGTTGGCTTCAGTTGTATGCCTGCAACTGCCTCATGACAACCATGTATTAATCCTAGGACTGGTAATTAAATAACAGTCTCAAAATTTGGTCCTCTACCCGTACTTTATTCTTCCTTAAACCGTACATTGTGATACTCATAAATGATATGCGTTGGTAGTTAGAACATAGGTGTAGTAAGTAAGAGGAAATCATGAATAAAAGAGTTCCTTATACAATCATTCCTAAATACTTTAGGACTATTAACGATATAGATAATGGAGCAAATATTAAAGTAATTTATTGGAAACTTAAGTGTGAAGAGAACCCTTCATATCGCGGTTGCGAAATTTAAAATATTGCTATGCTATTTAGATTAAAATAAAAGGTATAAATAATGAAAAATAAAGTTCTTTCTTTTATCAAAAAATACCCAATGAGCATTTTATTAGCGATTATTGCTATTAATTTATTCTCTATTGCTAGTAGTTTAAGAACAGAAGCTTATTTAAATAGGGAAAAGAATCTTTGTATTAAATATTTAAAACATCAAATAGATCGAGACACTCTTATCAAAAAGCTAAGAATAGTTAAGCAAGCAAATCCATCTAGTATTTGTGACTCTGTTCTTAAAAGTTAAAAAAATGCAATTAAAGTCTTTTACACCATTGGTTGCAGTATTTGGTACTTCATTTCTTATAACTATTACTTTGATTAAAAGCTTCCAAGTTTTTATGGGCATATCAATATGTCTTTTAGCGATGCTGAAGCTTATGGATATTGAAGCTTTTGGTTTGAGTTATAAAAAATATGATTTAATTACTTCTCGATTTAAAAATTGGATTTATATCTATCCTTTTTGCGAATTATTAATTGGCTTATGTTTTTTACTTTCTGCACCACCCTCTTCAATTATTTTAATTGCTTTAATACTAGGAATTTTTGGAATGGCATCAGTATTTAAAGCTGTTTATTTAGATAAATTAAAATTAAATTGTGCATGCGTTGGAGGATATACAAAAATTCCTTTAGGAATCATTAGTTTTATTGAAAATCTTTTAATGGCAATTATGAGTGCTTTGATTTTGATTAAATAACAATTTTATAAAATTTCATTTATCTTATTAATAGTTTTGAAAATAAGAATTCCTTACTGAGATGGCATTTAAGAAATCATTCTTTAAGAAGAATTTACTAAAGACTCTTTTATTTTCTGGATTTCTCATAGTAAATATAGTTAATGCCGAAAAGAGTAGTGCTAAAACTCAAGATAATATAGATATACCTAAAGTCGTTTCTTATAGATCAGCATCATGCGGTTGTTGTAAGAAATGGGTAAATCATTTACGCCAAAATGGATTAGAAGTTGTTGATAACATTCTTGAAGATGTTTCGGGAATTAAAAACCAATATAAAATTCCCAATAATTTAAGGTCCTGCCACTCTGCAAAAATAGGAAACTACGCAATTGAAGGACATGTGCCGATTGAATCAATCACCAAACTTTTTAAAGAAAAACCAAGTATCTCTGGTATAGCAGTTCCTGGAATGCCTCTTGGTTCGCCTGGAATGGAAATAAATTCTCACGACTCGCATTCTCATGATTATGAGGAATACAATGTAATTTCATTTAGCAAAAATGGCAAAATAAAAAAATTTGATGAAATCTCTCCTTAATACATATACTAAATTTGAAATAATGCATATTGTTCTTAGAAATTTTAAATTTTTGATTTTTTTATTTCTCTTATCTCTAAATTTAAGTAGTTATTCGAATGCACATATGAGGGGTACATTTCTTTCTGAGGAGGATGCTAGAAACAGATCTTTAGAACTTGGTTGCGAAGGAATACATAAAAACCAAGATAAATGGATGCCATGCAAAAACGAAAAAGAATTACATAAGTTCCTTAATAAAAAGGGATCAAGTATAGGAAATAATTTAGCTAGTAGCTTGGCATGGATTTTTATTTTATCTTCAAGCTTTGGAATATTATGGCTATCAATAGTCAAAATAAAAAGAAAATAAATGAAAAATTTGAAATCAAATAAAAGAAAAATACACAGAAAAGTAGCTGCAATTTCTTCAATACCTTTATTAATTACTCTTATATCTGGGACTATCTATAGTTTTCTTCAACCATTAGGAGTAGATGCTTTTTGGTTGATCAAATGGCATACAGGTAATTTTGGCATTATTAATTTGCAGCCTTTTTATTCGATATTTCTTGGTATTGCATCCATAATCTCTGTAATATCTGGCATTAGATTATTACAAAAAAATTCTTAGCTTTAACCTAAAGAACCCACAACCATGCATAGGCAATGCTTGAGCAGCTAGTTGTGGGATTAGGAATCTTTTCATTTATTCCCAAGTTTTCATATCAGTAGTTCCTTGTGATCTTTGCATCCAAGAATACTTCCAATTACCATTTACATTTTTAAAAATGCAAGTATAAGTTGAAAGATCTTTATTTTGATTCCCTTTATAACTGAAGATTTCATTTAAAGTAAAAACTGCATAAGCTATCTCACCGCAAATTTCAATCTTATGGGTTTTGATTAGTTCTGATGATTCTGCGACTAAATCTTTACTATCAAACATTCCCACTAATCCCTTTGCAGAGATTGGATTTCCACTCGGTCTTACAGCCAAAAAATCCTCAGTTACGTTTGGTATTAGAAAAGAAGAATCTTCACTGGTTGCATAACCATTAATTAAATCTTCTATAGCTTTAGTATTTGACATAATAAAAAATAACTATTTTTAGTTAAAATTATCCTTCAGCAGGAATAAGAATTGGCACATCTTTTGCACCTATTGCTGCGAACCAAACTACTGCAGTATCTGTTTTGGCATTGCCCATTGTATGTTTTGGTGTCTTAGGACCGACTATAAAAGAATCGCCTTCTTTGTAAGTAATATCGTCCATACCTTCTCGTTTAACGACAATTGTACCTTGTTCAACATTTCCTAATAATGGAATAGGGTGAGAATGAAGAGGTACTGTTCCTCCTTCCGCTAACTCAACTCTTTGTAATCTTATTTCGGCTTTTCCTCTTGGATATTTAAGAGCATCTCCATCCATAGTCTCAGAACCTACAAAGACTTCTTTTACATCAACCGGAGATTCTGCCGCTATTGAGATGCTTGGGTTTATAAGCATCAATGCAAACGCAAATGCTATGAATAAATTCTTGATCATGAATTTAAATTTCTAGAAAAATATTTAGACTCATAATATTTATTTTTTAAATATTTGTCAGTACCAGATTTAACTTTTTAAGTTTTTTTAATCGAATGTTAATCATCTCTGGGATAAAACAAATTTGCATCCAAAACCACTGCTTTGCCCTTATTGATGATTCTTAAAGGGAAAAGTTCTCATAAAATTGGGTCATAAGACCCAAGTGATCGACCGATAATAATTAAAGTGTTACTTTGGGCTAAATAATTCCATAACGGTTACATAGGGGTAACGATTATGATTAACTTTCCCTTTTTTTTAGAGGGTTTATTATTTCCTTTATTAGGATTAGGTCTTTTTGTTATTTACAAGAGATCAAAAAGAAAAAAGAGAAAATTTCATGCACCACCTACACACCAACTTCCTAGCTAATTGGAAAATAAAGGTTTTAACGTAACTCAAGGAATGGTTTTACTACTTTTAAAACCTTTAGATTTACCTCCAAATTTTGTTTTAAATTTGATTATTTACATAACAAACTCTAAAAACAATATTGGTTACGAATGAAAAAATATTGATAAAATTTAAGCCGAATGAAAATTAAACCTGCGAATTAATATTTATAAAGATACCTAGTAAATATTAAATATTTATATTTTATCTGTTTAGGAACCTAGACTATTTTAACCATTTTGAAATTTAATTGTTGATCCTCTATCCGTATATTGGAGTACCTCAAACCGAACATCTTTATTAATCGTATGACTTATCTATTTAGTTAGAACATATGTGTAGTTGTCATGAAAAAATGTCTACCACACCAACAAAAAAAGAAGTTTATGACTCTGAGATTCAAAAAAGATCAGAAGAAGAACTTTTAGAGGAAGAAACCAGAAATCAGCAAACTATAGATATTTTTATTGAATCTGATAAAAACTGGTGTTGATCAAAAATTATTTTAAAGGAGCTATTAATGAACTTAAAAACCTCACCATTCTCAATTTTAAATAAAGAAAGAAGAGAACTGGATTACATCAAAGGAGTTTATAAGAGAAGAGTTCAAGCTGAAATCGATTCTTATAAAGACTCTGAGGATGAAAGTAAGAGAGATACAATCCAAACCCAAGATGTATTGATGATCGACAGGATTTCTATCTAATTATTTATTTAATTATTGATGCTGATTAATTCACTAATCACATAAAAAATTTAGAAAAGGAAAAATTTTATGAGCGGAGATTTCGAGACACATGAAATGAATCAACCTAAAATTTCATATTTAAAAGAAAGATCAGAAAATAATACAAAATGGTTAGATGAATTAATTAATGAAATTGAAGATATGAAGAACAAATTAACCGAATCTGCTTAATCTCCGAATATTGAATTTAACTAAATATATTGACAATTGAGTACAAATACTCTATAAATAAAGTGTAGCTACAGCTACCAAATCGTCCGATCTACCACTAGATAGACCGCAGTACGACTCAAGCCAAAGGACGGGGACTTGAGCAAGTTCAGGAGCTGCATAATGGTAAACATGTATTTTAATGGCAAGTCATTTGTATATTGCAAGAGCCAAGAAGAGAAGGCAATAAAGCTTACTTATAGAGGATCTAGTTATTCGAGATAAAAGATCTCATATCTAATAGATATTTAATAAACAATTATTTTAGGATTTACTATGAAATTTACTAATTCTCCTTTTGCCATACTCGACAAGAATATGAACGCATTAGATTATCAAAAAAGAAACCTTATATATGAAGATTATTGGAGAAGAGAAGGTTTCTTTCAGAGACTTCATAAAGAATCTGAATAAGTAGTCTAAGTATTTTAGTGATTCTTTCTTGATTCATATACCAATTTTCTTGCTATTAATTAAGTAGATACTTTTTTTATTTAATGCCATTAGATGTTTTTCTAATGAATATGTGTGTTGTAGTTTTAGGTTTACTTGTCAGAAGAGAAATCAAACTTAGGAAAGCCAGATAGATTATGAAGACACAAATTTTTAAAGAGCGGTACATTCCAAATGTCCATGCTATTTCTTTATTACTAATGCTTCTTCTATGTTTGTGGTTGCCACTAGGACTAAGATTCTTTTTGATCCTTTAGTCATGCAAATTAGAGATGAAATTTAATTCTCAAACTTTAAGCTTGCTGTTAAACATAGCTGTCTGTATTTTGGTATTCGTTATTTAACTTTCAATTTACTTTTAAAAAATTTTGTTCATAATTAGTTAACTAATCAATAAAAACTTTATGCAAACATACATAGTTCAATGGCAGTTCCCATCAATGGAAGCTTCAATGAAAGCAACCAAAACATTTACTGATTATGTAAAAGAGGGATCTCCCTATGACAGTTTCGAAGGATTCAAAGTTTTAAATAGAGTTTTAAATCCTCAGGGAGCTAATGGTTGGGCAATAGTTCAAGCTTCTGACCATTCAAAAATTTGGCAGTGGTGTCAGCCTTGGAGTGCTGGCTTTGGAAATGAAATAGAAGTCACACCTGTTCTTACTGATGAAGAGTTCGTTGCAGTTACAGATCAGATAGAAACAGCGGCGTAATAAATAATTAGCTATTTCACTAACCTTAAAACCTGCTATAACCGAATTGTGTTTTGAAGACTTTAAAAGGAACCCCAGTTCCTTTCATAGCTTCAATCACTTTATCTCCAACAGTCCCGTAAAATTCAACAGAAAAATCAGTCCCTAACTCAGCATGAGCTTCAAGATATTCACCTACTGCTGGATTAGCTAAATGTGCAAGTAAAGCATCATCGTTTTTATAAACTTCTGACCATACAAAACAAAGTGGATCGTCTGGATCTTGATCAAAAGTATGATGAAGCATTCCTGGTTCGTCTGCTTCAACAGCCTTATCTGTCTTATCAGCAATTTCTAAATATTCGGCAACTTTATCTTCCTTAATCTTTAATTTTGCAAGAAGCATAAATGGAGTGTCTGATCCAAAACTAGGCATAAAAAAAAGACCCTTGCGAGTCTAGGTGATGGGGATTTCTATCATGGCAAATAAAATAGAAATAAACAACCCCACCTAAAGCAAGAAATATTACAGTCAAACACCATATGTAGTGCTATGATTTTATAAAGGCTGGGTGATGGGGATGATCTAGCTTTTAAAAAGGGCGTTCTTAACGCCCTTTTTTTATGGATATAACTTATTAATAGCTTCTTTTTGTTCTTGTTTTTTTATTTCTTCAGCATCATAAACAGGACAAGTATTCTGATTAAGTGATGAGAAAAAAGCACTCTTTTTAAAACATTTAAATATAGGAGTAAGTAGTAAGCGTTTCATTTATTTATTCAACAATAATTGTCCCGCCCATTCCAAAAGATGCATGCGGAGAACAAACATAAAAGTATTTACCTGCTGATACGCCCGTGGTATTCCATGATAGTTTTCCATTTTGCGTTCCAGGAGTTCCAGAAATTGTCCCTGTGATTACCTGATCACCACCTCCACGAGAAAATTCAGTCTTTATATAGAACGGATGACGAGATGCATCAACATCAAAAATAATTGTGTCTCCTTTATTCAGTGTAACGGTAGGATCTTCCCCACTTACAGATCCATTCCTATCAGTTCCACTAAGAATATAGTTTCGATAACTCTCTGCTGATACATCTATTTTAAATACTTCTGAATCTGCAATAGCTGGTCCTGAGAAACCAAAAAGTAAAGGTAAGAATAAAAGAGATCTCATAAATTTGAATACTTTTTAATTCAATATTAAGAAAAAAAGAAGCTAATTGCCCTTCAATTCAGATTGAATCTCAATTACTAATAATTAGCTTTGCCAGTGGTAAGGGTTTCATAAAAAATGCAGCTAATAAAGATAGAATTTTTTAAGATTAAATAACTGAATTCTAGGGAGATTTAAATGTCTATCATTACCGACAATACAGTGCTAGTGCATATTTATAGCGGTTTAGAATCCCAAAATAAAATAACTTTAGGTTTACTTGTTGCACTTACTGCAGAAAAAAACGATCATAAAGTAACTCTTTTTCTGGCAGGAGACGGAGTAGACATATTAAATTGCAAACAAGCTGGAGAAATAGTTGGTCAAGGTACTGGAGATTTATACGAACATCTTGAAAATTTAAAAAATTCAAAAGTTACCATATATGTCTCAGGAATGTCAGCCAAATCTAGAGGTTACGATGAGAAGCTTCTAAATGGATATAAAGCAGAGTTTGCTATGCCTGATTTACTAATTGAAGAATCAATTAAAGCTGATAGTGTTCTTTGCTATTAAAAAAAAGAGGGTTATAACCCTCTAATATAGATCGACTGTCAATCAATTAAATTATCCCATCGCAGCAACAGCATCTGCAACCTGCTTATTTCTTTGAATGACTTCTTCATCATTTAAAACAGCAGTGATATTCCATTCGAGGCCAAATTTTGCTCTCCATACTCCGAAATGTTCAGATATTGCTAAGTGATTATCAGCTTTGAAAGTCACAAAGACTTCTCCGGTTTCAGGGGCATGAAGTCTACTTATTAATTCAAATCCTTCAAAGTTATCCATTGGTGAACCGGAAGCAATATATTGCTCAAACATTTTGTAACCTTCAGATTGAGAGATTCCATCAGGAATTAATCCATGAACATGATAATGAGCCATATAAAAAATAGTTGTGTAATTACTAATTTAAAACCAATAATTAAGGAAGCACTTAATTTGTCTCTGAATTTAGATTTTTCAATTTCCTTTCTATTAATTAATCTTTAATTTTGTATAGCATGTACCGTTTACATATTTTTTGATAGCTAATAATTAAATATGACTTATTTTGCTGAACCTAATAATATTGAATATGACGAATGGTTCGACGAAAATATTGAACCGCTGGACCTAATGAATTATTCAAATGAAAAGGAATTTAGTGATTCAGTACATGAGAAGTTCTATAAGATTTCAACTCAGAATTTAACCATTGGCTCCTCTAATAATTTTCACCAATAAAATAATTTAATATTCAATCTATTTTGAAGCATAAAAAAAAAGACCCCTAATAGAGGTCTTTCCTTGGTTTAACTAAATCAAGTGTTTCCTTGTTTCCACTGTTTCAGTAAAACCTCTCCTACACACCTTTTTAATATGCCATACATTCTCCTAAACCGGAAGGGGATGAGAAAAGTAATTTAATTGTCACATGTGCCAGTTATGACTTTATGTTTTTATGTCAATAAAAAACACCCTAATTTAGAGATAAGGGTGCCTGATTATCAGAAATTAGTGTGTGAGGAGTTTCTGATATTATTACATTACTTGGGGAAGGTATTAAATATCTAGAGTATTAATTACTAAAAATAATTTTGTTAATAATTTCTAATATAGATAATCTACAAATAAAAAGATTATCGGAGAAAAGTAAATTACCTCTTTATTCTTATTGGACTGTTAATTAATTATTCCTTGACGATTTTGAGGTCTTTAAGGACTTGCTTATATTTAGCGATTTGGTTCTATATAAATAAGTTTATTTTTATTATGCAAATTTCAATTTTTGCAAAAGCAGTTTTCTTTTTAACTCTCTATGCGATTTCTGACCTTTCCATAAAAAATCATATTTTAAAAAAAACAATCCGCAGAGCTAATAGAGCTAAATCAATTTTTTAATATTTAAGATTTTTATTTGACTAAATGCTTCAATTATCTTCGTTTAGATAAGAAATAATTCAAAAAAATACCTCCAAAAACTAATAAACTACCAACTGCAGCAAAAGAGAGTAAATCTAATATTGATTTATCAGTATTTACTTTTAAAAATGTAAGACCAAAAGCAACTACAGGAAATAATAATATCGCCTTAGGAATAAGTGATTAATACCATTTTTTTAAAAGGGGATCTTCTTCTTCATTTAATTGTTGGTAAATCTTTTCTAACTTTTCTCTATATTCCTCAATTGCTGTTTTTGCTGGTGATAATGAATTAATGAATTATTAAATTCTAACTTCTAAGAAAGTCTATGGAGTAACTACTAAGTTGTTATTTTCTATTAAGAAAAAGGATAACCTGTTATTTGTGTTTCAGAGCAAGTTTAAATGTTTTAAAAGTTTCCAATAGCTAAGGAATCAAAAGAGCTGCAAGTATTTATTCTTCAAATTCAGCTTCAAAACTTTTCATATCCTCATAGAGAGTATTAAAAGACTTTTCAATTAGATCTTTACCTTTCCTTGTAAGTTTCAAAAGTGTTCTTCTTTTATCTTTTGGATCTTGTTCTTTAGAAACTAGACCTAAGCCTGCCTTACCTAGCCTATGATATCGACTTATATAGTCCGTCATCCTTGAAGCACTAGCTTTACTCATATCGAAGTATTTTTCAATATCCTTCTTAGTACAATTTTGATAGGTTGCTACGTACCAAAATACTGCCATTGCCTGAAGAGGAACGTCCTGAGAATTATCTAACTTCATGAACATTGTGAGGACTCGTAAAAGGTTATATGATTCGTTATCTATCTTTAATAAACCCTCCAATTTTGCTTGGGTCATATCTTTTTCATACCTATATATATTATTCAATTCTAATATTAAAAGTGACTATATGTGATTATAGATCCATAAGTGGAATGATTTGATTATATCACCAATTCAAAATAATAATTAATGAATAAAAAAAATAAGAAATATAACTCAGTCTAAATCTTTAAAGAGAATTAATATAGGGGACAAGATTATTTTTCATTAATGTCGCCACCAAAACAAATAATGAAAATATAAATAGCTGAACCATTAGCCAGGCAAACAATTTATAGTTTGGATCTTTTGTAAAAAGATAAATATTTTTTGTAATAAGTGAATTAAGATGAAGAACTTTTGGAGTTGCCTCTTTAAATTCATCTTTTTTTTCAAATAAATCTTTATTTGTAGCTTTATCTATAGGCTCTACAAATTCTTTTTGTTTTAAAGAAAGATCATCATCAAAATTATCCATAATCTTCATAAAGTCTATGAACTAATAGCTTAGTTTCACTTATTAATCTTAGAAAGGTAAATTTTTAACAACTCTATGCTGAATATGTACCATCACTTTCTCTTCTAGCTTCAGCTAATGTAATTTCATGGAAAACCTTTTCGATCATATAAGCACTTTTTATCCCGTAACATTTTTTATTTGAACTTTTTACTAAGTCTCTTTGACTTATGTAATTGTATTCACAACAATTACATTTAATATCAATTTTCTTACCTTTATAAATATCCATAGCTCTCTCAAAAATCCATTGCTGAACTCGTATATTTTCCCAACAATCAAAATCAGACCATTCAGAAATATCCTTATCAAGAGTATCAATTAATCCTTGAACATCACTCACCTGGTAAAGATGGGCTTCTTCTCTTGCTATCTGCTTTATGCCGATTGTATTAATAAGATCATGATTCATTTCAATCATATTATAAAAAAATTTTAAAAATTAAATTAGTTCTTTAATAGCCTTGGCTGGTCTTAGAGAAGGATCTATATTTCTTAGCATTTGAAAATCATTAAAATCAAACCCTGGGCCAACACAACAACTTGTGAGTGTAAATTCTCCTGTACTGCTAGCAGCCTGCCAATATCCAGAGGGGATCATTTCAATAGGATTATTTAAATCTAATCTAATATTTCTTAATTCTTTATTATCATCGAGAAAATATAAATTAAGGGGTGCCCCTTGAAGATAAATCCATATCTCATCGGAAGAATTTACTCGATGCCATTTACTTCTCTCACTTTTACAAAGTAGATAGTAAATGCTAGTAATATTATTTCTTTTTTGACCATCATTTCTGGTTACATGATTTTTACTTCGTATGATTTCTCTAAACCATCCTCCCTCAGGGTGAGGAGATAATTTAAATTTATTTATGATTTCAGAACTACTTTTATCTAAATGCACTTTGAGAGTTTTTTAAGATTACTTCAATATTTTATAGTCAAAAAGAAATGCTTAAAAATTTCCAAGAAAAAAAAAAGATTAATTAGAAATCATTAAATAATATGTAAAACTATCACTTGCAATAGTTTTTCCGATATTTGCTCCAAAATATAGAGCTGAAAAGTAAAGAAGTAATCTATTCATTTTTTGGAAGCTTTAACTAATTTCTTATAAAGTTTCTCTGAGATAGGCCGCATAGAAGGAAGGATTTTTTAATAAATTAATTATTTTGAAATATATTTATTGTCACGAGATATACCGATAAAAAGTCATAACCATATGCCTTTCAAATAACTTATATAAGTTTATCTAATAAAAAAAGGCCTTAAATAGGCCTTAAGCGATTGACTTTCAATAATTTAATTTATGCGCACAAAACTGATAGATCCACAAAATTCTTACTTTCATCTGCAAGTTCAGTCATTATCCTATTAAGCCACTCAGAAGTGCTCTCACAATAACCGACATTAACAACTGTTTTTGAAGTTGTTTTTTCTTGGTTTTTCATAAAAAATTTCTGATTTATTTTTTAAAATACCTAGAAATACAATCTTTGAGAATAAGTCTTAATTACTATCACTACAAAATAGTTGCATTTAATACAAATTACATATTTAAAAATATAAAAAAAGAATAATTTCATTGACATTAACAATCAATCAAGTTTATTTAGATAAAAATTATCTGTTTTAATTGTGAATAACATCAAAATCGAAGAGTTAATGAAAGTAAGATTTGATGGAATTGCAAATAGACTAGGTCATTTAACAAAAGGAGAAAGCGAATCTTTATTGCTAGAACATCTTGAGTGGTTAGAAGGTGGGTGGGAAACAGAAGAAATTTTATTTTTAAAAAATAAAAATAAAAAATGGTGGTTTTAATAAGATTTTCAAATAAAAGATTTTAAAAATTTATTCTTTTCTTTGATTTTTTTAAAATCAATTATTTCAGAGTGATTGGTAATGTCCAAGAGGTCCTGGGCCTGATCCGATTTGATAAGAGTTCTTCAAGGATCTTTCAATAAAAATTTTTGATTTTTGAATTGACTCTATAAGATCAAATCCTAATGCTTGATAGCCACAAATTGCAGCACTTAAAGTACATCCACTACCATGCGTATTTTGAGTATTAATAAATTTATTTATGAACCACTTTTTCCCTCCATTGACATCAAGATAAAAGTCCCTCCCTTTCATATCCTTCAATCCACCACCTTTGATTAAAACTGCTTTAGCTCCAAGTTCAATAATATGACTTGCAGAAAGCTCTATATCTTCCTTATTTTTAATCTCCAAGTTAGATAAAAGATTTGCTTCAAAAATGTTGGGAGTTACTATGTCTGCAATAGGTAAAAGTAATTTTTTATAGGCAGAAATTGCAGAATCCTCAAGTAATTTAGACCCAGTTCTAGTTACCATTACTGGATCAATAACTTTGGGAATAGAGTAAGATTTTAATTTTGAAGCCGTATCGTTGATAATACGCTCGTTTAGCAGCATTCCAGTTTTTAAAGCATTAATATTGAAATCTGAGAATAACGTATCAATCTGGCTTAGTAAAGTGACCTTATCTACAGCTTCAACGCAGTTTACCTCCATACTATTTTGAGCGGTTATACATGTAATTGCAGAGCATCCATGAACATTTAGTGCCATAAAAGTTCTTAAATCTGCTTGTATCCCTGCTCCTCCTCCAGAGTCACTACCACCTATAGAAAGAGCAATTTTTGAATACATAATTATTTGAAAAATTTAGAAATTTAATTTGTTTATCAGAAATTTGAATAAGCATTAAAAAACTCTAATTCCAATTCCATAGCCCTCTTATATAAATAATTTGCTTGATTAAAATCATATTCCTCTTTAGATGAATCAATAAGATTTTCAAGAGATTTCGCTAGATTATCAAAGTTTTTATCAGAGTAAGTAATTATCCATTCTTTGTATGGATTATTTAAAACATTTTTTGATAATGACTTACCTATCCAAGAATATAAACGCATGCAGGGAGTCATCGCAAACATTATCTCAACAGCATTTTGTTTTTTAGAAACTTCGTCTAAGAAGGCAGTATAGTTTTTAGTTGCTGGCTTTATGTAATTATTTGTTAGATCAATATCCCATTCTTTGGCATATGTCTCATGAAGTATTAATTCCTCTGATACCCCAACTAAAAGTTGACTTAAAACCTTTATTGAATTTTTATCTTTAGATTTAGAAACTGCTAAACCATATGCTCTAGAAAAACTTTCTAAGAAGTAATAATCTTGAGCTACATATTCTTGAAATATATTTTTTGGTAAGTTTCCAGTTTTGAGACCTTGAACAAATTTTGATTTTAAGCTTAATAAGGCAAGCTCATAATTACTTTCCCATAAAGTATTTGATAAAAGCATTTATTTTATTTTTGCTTAGATAAATAATTAGTTTATTTATTTTAAATAAAAAAAGATTTAATCAAAAGTCATAGGTAATAAAAAGTTTTTTTATAATAAAATTAATTAAATTTTAGCAATAATGTCTGATAGATTTGAATGGGACGATACTAATAGTTCAGGAATTTGGTGGAGTACTAATGTAAGCATTAGAGATGAATGTATTCTGCTTAAAGAGGATACAGAATGTGATGACTCTGATATCGTTGAGCTACTAAGAAGTATTGCTAAAAATATTGAAGATAATGGCCTATAACGCTAGATAAATATATTTTTAATAAAATTTGCCTAAAAACTTTCTAATCTTTCAACTGAATCTAATAATTTTAATGTGATGCCTTCTTCGCTCATTGAATGACCAGCATCATCTACGATTATTAACTCTGAATTTATTAATTTTCTACTAAGGTCCCAAGCACTCCTTACAGGACAAACTACGTCATATCTACCCTGAATTATTTTAGTTGGTATGGATTCTATAATCTTTGCATTTTTCAAAATAAAATTTTCTTCTAGGAAGATCTTATTTATAAAATAATGACACTCTATTCTTGCAAAAGCATCTGAAAAGGAATTAGTTTTACTTTTACCAACATCAATATCTCTTTTTATAAGATGGCTTGTGGAAAGTTCCCAATTTGTCCAGGCAGCAGCAGCTTTTGATCTAAGTTCAATATCTGGGGAGGTTAGATATTTGTAAAAAGAAACTATCAAGTCAACCCTTTCATCCTTAGGAATTACTGCAATATATTTTTCAAACTCTTCAGGAAATATCTCACTTGCGCCATATTGATAAAACCATAAGAGTTCAAATTTTCTACATAAAAATATTCCTCTTAAGGTCATACTTAAGACTCTTGATGGATTTTTAATTGCATAAATTAAAGCTAGAGTAGATCCCCATGAACCCCCAAACAAATGCCAATAATCTATTTTCAAATTTACTCTTAATTTTTCAATATCATTTACTAAGTCGCCTGTTGTATTTTCTCTTAATTCTGAAAAAGGTCTTGAATAACCGCAGCCTCTTTGATCAAATTGAACAATATCAAATTTTTCAGGATTAAAATATCTCCTATATCTTGGCTGACTTCCTCCTCCAGGGCCACCATGAATTACTAATATCTTTTTACCTTTTGGATTTCCAGATCTTTCCCAATAAATAGAATGAATCTTACTTACTTGTAAAAGACCCTTTTCTCTTGGTTCGATGGATGGGAATAAATTTTTCTCTTTCATTTTACAAATATAATTTATTTCAAATTGAAAATTAATATTAACTAATAATAAACATTTAAAATTATATAAATCAGTAAAAAAAGAGGCCTGAAATAACAGTCCTCTTTTAAATTTTTTATTTCCCACTTTCAGGATTTATAATACATATATAAAGTTTATTTACACATAAGCTTTAAACACGTGGGTTAGGGGATTCTTGTCGCTAAGTTTAGTCCCTTTTGTCGCTGGTAATTATAGAGCGAAGTCTTATCAGACTAATTGATTGAACTTTACTTTTCGAGAAATCCCATTGTCAGGAATACGCTTCCTATATTTGTAAATTTGCTAAATTTCAGGCGGACTATCAATCATTTAGATTGCCTCCTAACTCAACATTTATAAATTAATACTTTTTAGATTTTTAGTAAATCGGTAAATATGCCGATTTACTTTTTTATCGATACATACGAGAATTGAAATGCTTAATTTTTTATAAAATATTTAGAAAGTTTTAAGATACTTTTAATAATAAAAATTTTATGAAAAATGAGATTGATAAAAGTTTTAAGTTTCTTCAGTTTCATAAAGTAAAATACTCTCAATTATCATTCGATCACCATCTGTTAAATCATAATTTTCTATTTTCCATTCTGTAAACTTTATACAATCATCAAGAGATGGATTTTCTTTTCTACATTTTCGCCACTCTCTAATCCAATCTGATAGAGCATAAGTAATTTTTGTTGTAAGCATTTTTACCAATCTGGATAAATTAGATCTTCTCCAATTTGCTCCTCATAAAATTCTCCTTTTTTTAAACCTCTTTCGTATTGATCAATAATTTTCTGATAGGAGTTTATAGAGGGTATTAAATCTCCAACATAGCTTTGTTCCATTAATTTCTTATAAATATTCTCTTATTAATCACTATATATAGAAATCACAGAAATTATGAATAACAAATTATTTCCCCATCGCTCTTCTTAATTTTGCAGCTTCATCTAAACCCTCCATTATTGTAAAGGTAGAATTCTCAGTTGCTTTTCTTCTCAAATTTGAAAGTTCTCTATATTCTTCAGATTCAAAAGCTTCAACTGCTGCCCTCATTGAAGGAAATTCACAAATAACAGCTAAATTAGAATCCTCAGTTCGTTCCTTTCCTAATGGTTCTGTATCTTTTGCAAATACTTCCCCACCAACTTCTTTTAGCAATGGTGCAACTTTATTTACATACTCATCAAATAATTCCTGATTAATTATTTTTGCTGTTGATATCCAATAGCCTTTTGCTCCTTTTTTATCCATAAAAATAATCTTTAAACTAAATTTAAATATAATTTACAGTTTAGTATTGTTATTTATGAAAATTTTTATTAATGTAATATGTTTTTTTTTTAAATAATTTAATATAAAACCAAATACGCTTAACTTTTAAAAAGAGCAATAGTTATTAATTATCTATATCTAATATGGATTTCATCAATAAGAACAAAATCCTTACAGTTATGGCTGCAATAGCAATTTTATCCTTCGTTTTAGAAAAAACTGGGATTATTCACCCTTGAAAATTATTTAAATTAGAAATTTCTAGATAACAAAATTGAACTTAATGAAATAAATAAACCACAAGAATTGCTGCAACAATGAATATTGGAGATAATGCTGTAAACATTAAAGTCTTGAAATTAAGTTCCATTTACATTTAAATAAATATACAAACTAAGTAAAGAATACTTTTAAGTATTGGCAATAAGTAGAATTTACATTGTTTAGATATGAAAAAAAAATGAATAAAAAAAGATACCAGGAAGAATATGAAGAAGGTTCTAATTTACTTTGGCCTAGCGAAGAAGAAGATAAAATTACCAGAAAATTTTATAGAGATTTATCGCACCTATCTAAAAAAGAAATTCATAATAAAAATAAAAATTCGAATTTGTTACAACAAATTTTTAGAGTCTTAACTGGAAAGGCAGGTTCGTCAAAAAATATAGATGAGTCGATAAGAAAATTTTAGCTTAATTAATTTATTAAATAAAAAATATGCATAATTCAAACAAGAAAAGCAAAAAACAAACAAACAGTATTTTTCTTCATAAAACTAAAATTTTTTCAACTATAATCTTCGTCCCATTTGTTTACTTATTAGGTTGGATATTCTCGCAGTCATTTTTATTCTTAAGTTTAAGCAAAGAAGCTTTATCCTTAATAGGAACAATATTTACATTCTTATTATTTATTTCCTTAATGCCTGCATGGTTTAATTTTCGATGGCAAATAAGAAATAGTTGGGAAACACTTGGTTTAAATAATAAAACTTTTTTGAATAATATCTTATCTTTTTCTCAAGGAATTATTTTTGCTTTAATATTACTAATTTTAATTTTGATACCATTACTCAAAAGTAATTACATTACTTTTTCAGGAGGATTGTCATCAGACATAATATTAAATGGGATTTTACTTACTTTTGGCATTGGGGTCGCTGAGGAAATAATTTTTAGGGGATGGCTTTTAGAAGACTTAAAACTTCAATTTGGAATAAAAGTTGCCTTAATTAGTCAATCTATAGTTTTTAGCCTTGCTCATATTGGATTCAAAATGCCATTTTGGAATACATTAGGCATTTTGTTAGGTTTATTCACTTTAGGAATCCTTTGTTCAATTATAAGATTAAAAGATGAGGGATCATTATGGGGTGCTATTGGTCTTCATGGTGGACTTGTCGGTATTTGGTTTGTTTTGAATAATGGTTTAATAAATATATCTAAAGAAGCGCCTAACTGGTTAGTTGGTTATGGTGCAGCTAATACAAATCCATTAGGTGGTTTATATGGTATTTCATTATTAATAATTTCCTGCATTTTTTACTTTTTAAAATTTAAGAGTCAGATATTCAAATTTATAAAGTAAATAGAAATCGTTTTTAAATTTATATTAATTTCGCTAAAGTCAACAATGAGTTGAGACTTTCTAATCTTTTTTGAGCTTGAATTATCATTCTTTTGGAATCTGGAACACAATCAGCCTGTAATGATAATGCATAAGAATATTCTTCATTAGTGATAGCTATGCATTTTTCAATCTTTGATTTTGAATCTGAATCAATCATATTAAGACTATCTATTAATTTTGTACCCACAATTTGCAAAAGGAGTTGATTAAAAGCTTGTTCAGATAAATTATTATTCAAATTTGTTTTTTTCAAATGCTAAGCATTGTCCAAACAAATTGCTATTGAAAATTAATAAATTAACTTATATATTCCTATAAAAAATCCTTTAATTTTATAGAGATATTAATTTTTCTTTTAAATAGATATAAATACTGATGGCTTTTTATAAAAAAGTTGTCAAATTTAAATAAAGTTTAAATATAAAATTATGAACTTAGAGGCAGGATTTCAATTCATTATTTTTTTATTTTTGTTTGGATCTACTAATTATTTGATGATGCTAAAAAGATATGAAAATGACCTTAAGAAAAAAAATATTATACAAAAGAATAGAATTGCAGAGTTATATCCTAAAGGGACTTTTATAAGCGTATAAATAAAATATATTCATATTTTAGTTTTTTAAATTTAGTAACTGATTTTGGAAAACCTTTTAAAATTAAAAAATTCTTTTTTTGGGAAATAAATTTATTTTTCTAAATTTAAAATTATTTTTAAAGCAAAATTTATTTACCATTTAGGATTAGTTTTTTGCCATCCTTCATTTATTAATTTTTTCCAAAATAATCTTGCATCTTGGATCTTCATTTCTTTTCTTGTTTTCATTAAAGGTGGATTTTCACCATGACTACCCATGACAATACCTTCTTCAATAAGCATAAATTCGATCAAATCCTCTTTATTCTCGTTTTTTTTATAAAAACGAATTACTCCAACAGAGTTAGAATCAATTAACCAAAAATCATATTCTTTTTTCATTTATTTGGACGTTTAATGAAAAGAAATCAAATCAAAGATATCAATAAAATAATCCAATTTGGACATTGAAAGTTAGAAAATATTTTCATCAAAATTAATTTAAATAATTTAATATTTTCTCTGTCGATTCTTCTTTAATTCTCCCCGTTTTTTTTTGGAGTCAAGCCTTCTATTTTGAGAGGCTTTGGATGGTTTCGTTGCTTTTCTAACTTTGGATGAATTTTTTAATGAATTTCTAATCACTGAGCTAATTCTTATAATAGCTATTTGTCTATTAAGTAATTGATTCCTTTCTTCCTGGACGGCTAAACAAATGCAGTTATTGACTAATTTAGTTTTCAATTTTTTCGTTAAAACTTTCTTTTGATAATCATTTAAGACTTTTGATTCTTCGATATTAAAAATAATTTCTACTCTGGTATTAGTTTTGTTTACTTTTTGACCTCCCGGGCCAGATGATCTAGAAAAACGCCATTTTAATTCTCTTGAAGGAATTACTAATCTGGAAGTAATAATTAAATCCATTTGTATTTCTTAAATATCCTCAGCTCATTTCCGAATATACTTGTACATTACATTACCAATTAAAAATAGATCGGTAAATACTGGCCGGTTTAGTTAGGTAAACCGAAATTCGGTGTATTTGCCGTATAATTTTCTTCGGTTTGTATCCTTACAAGATTCTAATATTTGTAAGATATTTGGTTTGTACTTAATTCAAAGGTCACTATGTATTCAATGTTTGATCTTCTTTTTGAAACTCCTTCATATCGTCCAGTATATGTTATTTCTGATACCGAGATGAAAGAACTCAAGAAAAGCCATCATCAAGAAGAACTTGATGAAATCACAACCCAAAGAAAAAGACTTGAAGATTCTTTTAAATCACAATTAAAACATCTTGAAGAAAGGGAAAAAGAAGTCAAGAATGAGCTTAAATTACTTTCCGGAACTAAAGGAAAAGCATAGTTTTTTTTCAAAAAAATTATTACTAAAAAGACGGTTAAAAGTAACCGTCTTTTTTCATAATTAATTTATAAATTTTTTTAACCACGAATTCATAAAATCTTTTCCATAATAAAGTTATGAAAGATAAGCAAGAAAAAATTAGAATGTTTTTGCCTTTTAGTTGGGTAGTTTGCGCAGTCATATCTTTTGCTTACATAAATTCTCATTTAATTAACACTTAGTTAAATGGATAAATTATCAAAAGAACAAATATTAGCTTCTTCAAGCGGATGGGTCGCATCGCTACTAAATTTCTTACCAGGAGTTGGAACTGGTTATCTATATCAGAGAAGATGGTTACCATATTTTATTACTGCTGGAGCAGTAACTGCATGGTTTGTTATAGGAATAATTTTGCAAGGTAATAAAGAGCCAAGTCAAACAGAACAATTAATAGGTATATCAGGTTTATTTCTTATATCAACAATAACAGTAGTAGAAGCTAACTTGGCTTTTAATAAAGCTGTAAAAATAACTTCTATTAAAAAAGAAGAAGAAAAGACTCCGATTAAAAAAGGATGGTTTAGATAGATTCTACTAACTGTAGAAGAATAAAATTTCTTTTTCTTTGAGGCCTTCCCAACCAGAATCAATTAATAATTGATCTAAAGTTTCTTTATCAAAATGCTTAGAACCTGTTTTAACACATCTATTTCTCATTGACTTTTTGACTCCGCTTCTTTCTCTTTTGTTTTCTTCGCTCATAATCCTCTTGTAAAGCTCAAGCATTTTTGAGGGGATTGGAGTACCATCTAGGTCAATACCATTTTCAATTGCTTCATCAACTGCTTGCATCCCTATTTTTTTCATAAAGTTTGATTTATTGATACAAAACATCCTATAAGAAAAGATATTAATTTCTAAGGGTTTGAATAATTAATTTACTGATTTTGAATTTCCTTTAACACTCTTATTGCCTCTTTTATATGTTCTGGGCCATTCAACAAATCTCTAAAGATATGTTTAACAAACCCATTTCTATCAATAACATAGGTAACTCTTCCATCTAATAAACCGAGTACTTTTGGTACTTTGAAAGCCTTTCTTAGTGAATCGTTTTTATCACATAGCAAAGGATATTGTAATTTATTTTTGTTGGCAAATGCCAAGTGGCTTGAAGAACTACCATTACTTACCCCCCAAACTTGAGCACCAAGGACTTTAAAAAGGTCATACTTGTCTCTAAATCCGCAAACCTCTATAGTGCATCCTGGGGTGTCGTCCTTTGGATAGAAAAACAAAACTAAAGGAGTTTTTAATCCATTATTTGACCTTTTAGTGCCATTCTGATCTAGTAAAGAAAATTGTGGTACTTTATCTCCAATCTGCAAAATAGTTTATATAAAACTCCATCTTAGAAGCAATAATTATTTTTCTGTGACCAAAAACAACAAAGTTTTGGATAAATTTTTCAAACATTGTTCTAAAAGATACTAAAAGATTCCTCTAATTTACTAATGTTGTTGAATATATCTATTCTTATGGAATTTGCCATATATAGTTTTTTATTTCTCATTCTTTTTTTGGGAATACTTTTTAATTTAAAAATTACTAACAATAAGAGAGTAAATGAAATAAAAGAAAAATTAAAAAATTATAATTGGAATAAAAAAATTTAAGATCTCTAAAAATAATTTTTAGAATTTTATATTTTCATTTGGGGTAAAGACAGAACAGTAATTACTTACAATATTTTTTAAGTCAATTTTGGAAGAATTCTTAGATTTTAATTTTAGTTTTTCTATAGCTTGTTTAGCATCAATCTCTCCAAGACGGTATCTAGCACAAGTATCTAATACTTTAAACATTTTTGTAGTAACTCCCTTTGATGGAGGTATAAAGGCAAATAAGAAAAAAGCTGATAATAAGATTTTCATTATATTTAAAAAAAGTTAATTACATTTTTGTAATTTAGTTTGATTTATGCAAAGCTAATTTTTAAAAGAATAAGAAAGCCAAAAATAATTTGGATTAAATGTGATTACTTATTTAAAAAATTTGTACTTACTGATAACCAAAATTTATTAATTTATCATTTCCATCTTATACAGTTTTGATATAAAGTTAGTCTTATCTAAAAAATAGATTTTGAAATTAATAAAAAGAATAATTAAAGGACACAAAATACTTATTAAGTGGTATCAAGAAAAATTAAAATTAAGTGATTACCAACTACTTTGGTTAGTTTTTTTTAAGGGAGTAATAATTACAATTATTTTTTATAAACTTGTTTGAAGAGTAACAAAGCGAGTTTATAAAATGATATTTTCAAATCATTAGATTATATTAATAATAGATTTTAATAATGAATTAAATAGACTTATATCATGAATATCTTTGGGGTAGGTTTACCAGAAGTAACAGTAATTTTAATTCTAGCTCTATTAATTTTTGGTCCCAAGAAATTACCAGAATTAGGAAAACAACTTGGCAAAACATTAAAAAGCTTAAAAAAAGCATCGAATGAATTTCAAAACGAAATAGATCAAGTAATTAATGAGCCAGAGAGCGAAAATTTACCAAAATCTCCTCAGAAAAAATTTACCAATGATCTCGATCAAGTTACTAAAGAATCAGAGGAAAAGGATTTATCAGAATCAGATAATAATGAAAAATGAGATAATTAAAAGGCCAATTACCCCTGTAGAAGAATTTGAAATAGCATTGAATAAAGCAGAACTTTCAGATGAAGATTATGAATTAATTGAATACATCAGATACACCAGTGTATTTACACAACCAAGTCTTGTTAAAGATTTAAAAAGGCCATCCAAACCGCCCCTTCTTACAAATCTTTGCCAAATATGCAGGAAAATTGGATCTGAGATGCCTGAGCACTTTAAAAAAGTAATTGATTGGTCAATCCGAATGAGTGAACATAATACAAGATGGGATGGCCATCTAATTTGTGCAGAGGCATTAAATGTAGATAATATTCCAATAAGTCCTTCCCATGGAACATCTTTATTTGATGTTCTTGTAGTACACAAAGAATTATTTCGGGGATTTGACTAGCTTAAAATATTAATCATCTAGAGTAATTGAATCGGTATCAATTACGTCTTTGGATTCTTCATATTTGCTTCTTTTAGTATCAATCCAGTTATTAATAGATGCTACGACTGGAAGGGAACCCCTATAAATAAAAATTGAAGTTGGTAAAGCACTCAATAATCCAACTAAAGGATTTTTGAAAAGTAATCTTCCTGCTTTGATATTAAATAAAATTATAAGAATTGAAGGAACTAAAACTTTAATTACTGTTTTCAAAGCCTCAACCCAACCGACACGATATATCCACCATATCAAGACTATCCCAACTACATATAAAAATAAGTAAGTCATACATTTAATATAGTGTTTATTTAGTTTTATTGGTCTTTGAAAAAAACAATTTAATTTTTCCTAAGGCTTTAATATAAAATTATGCATAAAAGTTAAAATGAGTTTCTCTGAAATTAGAAAATTTTTAAAACAAATGCAGTCAGAAGATAATTTAAGAAAAGAGGTTACTTCTTCTGCAACTGCAGATGATGTAGCACTTATTGCTCAAAGACTTGGATATAGTTTCTCTGGTGATGATCTTTTAAGATTTAATGGCCAAAAAGTGGATAAAGTTACCGTCAGAAAAGTTGATCACCCTGGTGAATATCACTAAAAGATCAAGACTTAATCCAAATTGCGAGTCCTCCTCCTCTTCCTCTAGCACACATCCAATTTTTTTCTTTACTGATAGCTATTAGAGAGAAAAAAGGCATTTGCTTTTCTTCTGGTTTTTTTAAAGGTTTATTAACTAAGGTAAAATTTCCAATATTTATTATTAAGTTCTCGAAGAAAAAGGGCAATAGAGGCCTCGGACCTTTTAATGATGCTTGCCCACAGAAAATAATCGATAATATCCCAAAACTAACTGAATTTTTTATCTGGTAATCAACTATATTATTTTGAGAATTGGTTTTCTTTAATTCTAATTTTGCTGATAATACTTGAAGAATGGAACTAGATATATTATCTATTTCTTTTGAGCCTTTCTTCCATACGGAATTAAATTTCCAAGTTCCTATTAAATCTTCATATCCAATACCACTTCCATCTTTTTTAGAAATACTCTCTAAATTTTTTATTTCTGTGTATTGTGGTAAATTTTTTGCCTCTAGAGTCATTTTAAATATTATTTTTATTCATCATAAAAAGGTTTTAAAAAAAAATAAAATAAAATTTCTTCTTTATTTCAAAATATTTCTAAGAAAGTAGAGAGCAGACACACATTCGTAACAAATTTCAACTATCATCTTTACATAAGTTAATCTTAAAAATGGATTTCATTTCTAAAAGACAAGGTCATATTCCACTTAAGGCTGTCCCTTATATATTTTTCCTTGCAGTTGTTCTTAGTATCACAACAACAACAAATACTTTTGTTTAAGCTTTAAGATTTATTCTTAGGGTTTAATTTTTAATGAACAAATACGACGTAATAATCATAGGTAGTGGTATTGGGGGTTTATGTTGCGGTTCTATATTAGCCCTAGCAGGTAAAAAAGTTCTAATAGCTGAAGCTCACTCTCAACCAGGAGGTGTTGCACATAGCTTTAATATGAGAGGTTATAAGTTTGAATCTGGTCCTTCATTATGGAGTGGTATCGGCAAATGGCCTACGACCAATCCTTTAGGGCAAATACTTAGATTACTTGACGAAAAGGTTGAACTTATTAAATATCAAGGATGGCATGTCAATGTTCCTGAAGGCGAATTCAATTTGGAAGTAGGACAAGAACCATTTAAAGAAAGAATAAGATTATTAAGAGGTGAAAAGTCTGTTAATGAGTGGGATTCATTTATATCAGGGATAAGACCTCTTAGTCAAATAGTAAGCGAAATCCCACTCCTCTCTAGTTCACCTGAAACAATTAATTTTTTAGAGATTATAAAATTAGCATCTAAATTCTTACCTAATATAAAATCATTACCAAAGCTAAATGGTGGTTTTGGGGATATTGTCGACAGTCACCTAAGTGATCCTTTCCTTAGAAACTGGGTTGATTTGCTTAGTTTTTTAATAAGTGGGATGCCAATGCATGATACAAATTCTGCTGCGATGGCTACATTATTTGATGAATGGTTTAAACCTGAATCGTATTTAGAATATCCAAAGGGAGGAAGTGAAAGTATAGTAAAGGCACTAGTTGATGCTTTCAAAAAAAATGGCGGTGAACTAATTCTTTCTTCTAAAGTAAAAGCTGTAAATTTTAGTAAAAATATTGCCTCAGGTGTAACTTTAGAAAATGGTTCCAATTTTATTTCGAACTTTGTCGTAATGAATACTGATGCTTGGACTTCCAGAAAATTAGTTCCACAAGAATTCCAAAAAAGATGGAGCCCAAAGGCTAAAGATATTAATAAATGCGGTTCTTTTCTTCATATTCATTTAGGTTTTGATGCCTCTGGTCTACAAAATTTACCAATTCATGCAATACACGTTGATAACTGGGAGAGAGGAATTACTGCAGAAAGAAATGTAGCAGTTTTCTCAATTCCTTCTGTATTAGATAAGAGTATGGCACCAAAAGGTAAACACGTCCTGCATGGGTATACACCTGCCAATGAACCATGGGAAATTTGGAAGAATTTAAAATCTAATGAGTTAGCTTACAAAGAACTTAAAGAGGAAAGATGTTCAATATTTCTCAAATCTTTGAGAAATATAATACCTGATATAGATAATAGAATTGAGATCAAATTGCTTGGCACTCCTTTAACGCATAAAAAGTATACCAATACTTATTGTGGTAGCTACGGCCCAGCATTATCGGCTTCTCATGGACTATTCCCTGGATGTAAAACATCTGTTAAAAATTTGCTTACTTGTGGAGCAAGTACTTTCCCCGGA
This sequence comes from Prochlorococcus sp., assembly GCF_965655815.1. Lineage (NCBI taxonomy): Bacteria > Bacillati > Cyanobacteriota > Cyanophyceae > Synechococcales > Prochlorococcaceae > Prochlorococcus > Prochlorococcus sp. Next base: position 35,956 of record NZ_CBFHHZ010000007.1, read on the forward strand.
ATTGGTATACCTGCCGTCTCAGCAAGTGGAGCATATGCGGCTGAAAAAATCATAGGGAAGAAGGAATATAAAAAGCTTCTTAAAACGATAGATCTTTAAAGCATTCGACAAAGTCGGAAAAATATCTTTAGTTAAGAAATAAGAAGAAAAAAAGTAATTTTTTTTACGGATGATATTCTTTATTTGAATATAACTTTTACTTATAGTTTTTATATGTTTTTCTTATCTATTCCCCAGGCTTGGCACTTGGCTGGTACTTGGTCAGAGCAGCTACCAAACGATTCAAATCTAATAGGAATGAGTCAAACAGAGTTGATGATGACTTTGCACTCTATCTTTGTACCACTTTTACTAGTAATTTCATATTTTCTATTTCTAAAAATCTCTAAAAACGAATCAAAAAAAGTTAAAGGCTAATTTCTTTTTAGAAGAAGCTTTTATTTTGCAGAACTTCTTCTAAAAACTTTTCTTCCAGTAGAAGTATCAACGGAAGTAGAATTACTCTCTTCTTTAGTATTGGAATTACCGTCAGCATTTTCAATATCGCTTTTATCCATTTCGGCACAAACCCCTACTACCATTGCTGCTTGCAGTTGATCTGGTAAATCCCCAATAGTTAATAAAGCTTTTAAAACTAGCTGAAGGCGAGTTTCCCTATCTATTTCTGGCCTTAGCTTTTTAACCGTATTCCAAAGTTCTTGAGTAACTTCTTTCAAAAGTTCGCGATCTACAGACAAATTTAAAACCTTTTTGTATTTCTATTAATCTAACAAAGAATAGGGATTCTTAAAATATTTTTCGTAAAACTGAATATTAGTTGAAATTTTTTATTGCTAGAAGGCAAGTTGTATTTGTTTTGGAAGCTTATTATTTTCTTGTATATTTTTAGTAGATTTTACATTTTTAAAGTTACTAAAAAACTTTTTTTTAATTTTTATTGGAGTACTAGAGAATCTACAATTAGCTCTTGAAAGTGAGTTCCACTCTTTTGGATTAAATGTAGCGTAGGGGGAAGAAGATAAAATTTTCATTTCTTGTAATACATCTGTACTAATAATAGTACAAAACTACCATTATGCAACTGGTCAATTCTGCAAGTCTTTATTTTGATAAAATAAGATTAGAATCATTTATCTTTTTCAATTATCCCATAAGATTTTTATATATTTCTTGGTATCATCAAAGACAAATTAATCGTTAATTTAAGCAATTCATAACCAATACCCTTAAAAACCCCTTTAGATAGAGAAATTTCTTGAAATTAATATTGACAAGTTATTTTGCCATAAAGCTCCTATAAAAAAATTAAGTTATTAATTATCTAATGCTTTTAAGTACTCAAAAAAGATTAAAAATCCAGGAAATAGTTAGAAGGATATCCTTAGATAAAGTAGTTTCGTTAAAAGAAAGAATATACGTTGAAAAATATGCAAAACACAGCTCGACAATATCTCTTTGGTTAAAAAAAGCAAATAGTATCAGAAGACATGGAAGACAAAGCGAAGATAGTATTAATGGACTAATTCAATCGCTGGGAATTGATGGATTAGAAAGAGAGAATCATTTCAATCCAAATAAAGATGACATTTCCGACTGGTTTGGAGGTTCACCTGATTGGATTAAAAGGAGCTAAAAAAATCATTTAATCCTTAACTTATCCATGCATTAGAGAATAAATAAACACCCACAACTGATATGAAACCCCAAAAAATCCAAGGGAGTAACTTTATAGGGAACAAGTATTTGTTAGTAAATGTATTCATAAAATAATCTAATATTTAACTAGATTATTTGTAATTTTGAATTTTGAAAATAGGTTTAATTGCTCTAATCACTCAAAATGAATGATATGAATATTAAACACGTAAGTAATGTACTAAATATATAAGAAAACTAGCGTAGTTTATTTCAAGCTAATAAATTAAGCAGCTATCTTTTCATTATTAACTTCAAAATCAATTTTCTTGATATTTTGTTCATTTGAATTATCCCAATATTTAATTAGTCTTTCTAACTCATTAATTCTTTTTTTAGCATTGGCAATCTTTTCTGTTGAAGTCATTTAAAAAATTTAGCTATTTAAAATATGCATTAAAAAATTTTTTTTTCAATGCTTAATTTTGATTTGCTTAAACTTTAAAAATATTAATTATTAGTTAAAAGTTTAAACGCCTAGTATTTAAGTAATTATACTTATTAATAGAGATTGAGGTTTTTATGAAAAATTTGAATTCATTTATTCTGAACAATACGGTTAAGATCCTAGATTTTGTTTATTCAGATAGGCATTTGCAGAGATTTTGGGTATTAGAAGTTATTGCAAGGTCTCCTTATTTTGCTTTTCTTTCTGTTCTTCATTTCAAAGAATCACTTGGATTAAAAAATGACATCACAATGTTTTTGATGAAAGAACATTTTTACCAAGCCATTAATGAAACGGAGCATCTAAAAGAAATGGAGAAAAGAGGAGGAGATAAGTTTTGGATTGACAGGTTTTTAGCAAGGCACCTAGTACTTGTCTATTACTGGATTATGGTTTTTTATTATTTCTGTTCTCCAAGAAATGCTTATGACGTAAATATCAAAATTGAAGAGCATGCATTTAATACCTATACAAAGTACCTAAAAGATCACCCTGAAGATCAAAAGATAAAAGAAATTGCGCAAGACGAACTTAATCACGTTGAAGAACTTAATGAAGCCTTAGCGATGATAACTCAATCCTAAATTAAAACTGAAAAATCAAGAAAAAATACTGCAAACATTATTGAGGAAGAAATCAAGCTAATTCCGATAATCAATGAGACATAGCCTTTTCGCCTAGGCAATTTATAAAAGAGCGCTCCAATTACAATTGCGATTATTACAGCAAAAAATATTACGATTTTTTCAGTTAAAGCATTTAGGTGGAGTGTTAAATTTGTACTTCCAAAGAGTTTTAGATAATCAGATAAAAATACTTCGCCTTCAATTTTTTTAAAATATAAGAATGCACTCATCAGAGCAGAACTTAATAAAGAAAAGACTGCAAGGGCGCTAACTGGCTTGGTAAGTCTATTTATTGTTCTATTGAAACTTACTAGCAGACTCAATATAAGCAAAGCCATACCCATTGGTATCAAGGGGATCAAGATAGAAATGTTTATGGAATTTTCCACGAAAGAATTTTAAATTTATTTTAATTTTATAATATTCAAAGACCTAGTTTAACCACTTAAGATTTATATAAAAATTTTATGTATATATTACCTATTGATTTCTGTGTTATTTGATACGAAAATTAAAATACTAACGATAAAGCCATGCTTACAATTTCTGAAATTCTTCTTGCAAGTGCAATTTTTCTTGGAATAGTATATTGGGAGGTTCAATTTCTATACTCCAAAACTACTGTTGTCAAATGATTTCTCTGTAAATAAAAGGCGAAACATCAGATTAAAATAAATTTAAATAAAATTTAAGAATTCAAACAAACAAAAAAAGCTTTAAATATGAGAGAATAAACACATTAATTTTCTTTATGGGCAAATGAGCGAAGTAAAAACTCAAGAAATCGATTCTACTCAGCAACAACAACAGCAACAGCAGCAATCATATCAAGACAGTAATATTTATTCTGCGGAAACAGAACAACTTTATTTAAAAATGAAAGAAGGGTGGCTTTAATCTCCTCCACTATTTAAATAAATTTTTAACGAAAACTAATATACCTGGGTTGGTCAAATAAAATAATTTTTAGAAACAACCGCTACTTTTTTTTTAATATAAGCGATTAAATTTTAAAAAGAATTAAAAAAAAATTGTTTAAGAAACTCAAACAGTTAGAAAAATTAAATGGAAGAATTGCTATGGGTGGGTTAGTTTATTTATTATTTACAAAATTAGTATCTACTCGTACTGATATCCTTGATCAACTTAAATCTATTTTAATTTAAAAGATCAGATACTTTAATTCTTTTTAGTTATATTTTTTAATCTCAAAGTCATTTAAAAATTTAAAAATTTGAATAGCTTCGTAATTATTTCTAATTTAAATAGTTTGATTTTTTTTATTTATAAATTTTATTTTTTACATGATTAGGAGAATAAATACTATTCATAAACTAAAACTAAAACTAAAACCAAAAATACGGGCTTCATAGTATATTTGTACTATCAAGAATATTATACTATGGCTTCTTCGGAAACTTATGAATTTCTTTTCGTTAAGCCTGGTGATCATGTAGTAATTAAAAATGAAAAGCCTCCAGGGAATACACAAAACGGTCGTCAGGAATATTGGATTGGGCAAGTTATTAACTGTATAGGAGGAGCAAGAAATCCAAATTCATGGACGTTATTTCAAGTGGCAGACATTGATAATGGAGAGATCATAATAATCAATGCAGATACTGTAGAAAGGATATTAAAAACAGCTGAGAATTAACCTTCTCAAAACTTGATAAAGCAATCACTCTAAAAAATTCTAGTTATGAAAAACAAAGAATAATAAAAAATAATATTACATGTAAAAGAAATGACTATCCCAACTCTAGACAAGCAAGCCCGTATACCTGATTCATTGGGCATGAAGGTTGAATTCCTTTATACATTCTATAAGTTTGTGAAATTTCTTTAAAACCCATACTAGATAAAAGATAATTTGCATAAGGATTGAGATTCGAACAGTCCAATAAGACTTGAGCTTCTAGATTCCTAACTAATTTTCTAATAAGCAATTCTGCCAAAGGAGGAGTATCAGCCAGCAGAGGGCCAATTCGCCAACCTTTATTATTATCTTGAAGCATGCAAGGTCTTATCCTCCCAAAGCCATGGCACATGCCATTATTATCAACAAGCGCACTAACATTACCAAAAGAATTCTTCAGCCAATCGTTCAAGAAGTGAGGCCTAGGACTAGGTTCTCGTTGAGAATCATATATTAAAACAGCCTCAGGGGGGATTTGGTTACCTGGAACAACACTAAAAGTATTATTATCATCTTTATAAAAATTCCCATTTGGTAAATCTTGAATGCCTTCTAATTTCCATCTATTTGTTATGGAGGATTTTTTAAAACCCCACGTTTGATAATCATCTAATCTGTTTGGAGCTGCTTCTAAACCGATACAACCAACATTTTTCAAATAATCTAATGCATGTTTCCATAATCTCACTCCATAACCCATATTTCGGAATTCTTTTTTTACGATGAATAATCCTATAAATCCATAAGAAGAATTGTATTTAACACAAGCTATAGAGCCTATAGGATCGTTATCAAGACATCCAACCCATATCCCTTTTTTATCGGTATTTTTATAAATTGAGATGTCATCAAAGCCAGGAGCAAATCCCTCTAACCTAGCCCAATCAGTAACTTTCTGGATCTCATCATCAGATATTAGTCTGATTGAAAAATTTTTCTTCATTAGTGGTATGTTAACTAAATAAAATAAGATTTTTAAGATTTAGAGGCAGTTAATTTAATCAATACTAAGGAAAAATATATTCTCGCTTCAAAGAATAAAAATAATAAAGCCACTCAATATTCCTGCGATATGTCCAGATAGGCTTATGCTTGGTAAAAAAGAATAAACAATCCCTAAAGACAAAAAAACGGTCATTAATTTATAAATTTCATTGTTCTTTTTCAAGCCAATA
>NZ_CBFHHZ010000008.1:0-33970 GCF_965655815.1 Prochlorococcus sp.
TTTTACCTTCGATGTATTTTGGCATTTATCTAATTCAGTTACACCATTATGAATCTCAAATCCAGTAGTTTCTGTTAAGCATGGCCAGATTGATACAGAGTCACTTTGCCTTGTTATTTTTTTTTCATGGAAGATTGTTTTTAGTGGGAGTAATCCAATCCCTTTAACTGATTTAGTTTCGGCAGATTTCGAACCTTCTTTTAGCAATGGATCTTCAAGAGTTGTACCTAACATTTGTAGACCTCCACAAATTCCAAAAATATTTCCATTATTATTCGCATAGCATCTTAAATCATCTGCTAATCCAGATTCTTGAAGAAATAGTTGATCTTTAATAGTCTGTTTACTTCCAGGAATAATAAGAAAATCAAATTGATTTAAATTTTGAGATTCCATTACCCATTTGATTAATATTGATTCTTCATTTTCTAATGGATCAAAATCTGAAAAGTTACTTATAGATGGCAATTTTATAATTCCAACCTTTATTTCAGGGTTGGTTACAGATGATTTTTTTTCTAATAAATCTAAGGAATCCTCTGGAGGGAATTTATCATCTAACCAAGGAATTATTCCTAAAACAGGGATTTTTGTTTTGTTTTCTATCCATTTTTTACCTTCTTCAAATAATGAAAGGTCTCCTCTAAATCTGTTTATTAATATGCCTTTAATGAGTTTTCTTTCGTCCGGTTTCATTAACTCAAGAGTTCCTATTATTTGAGCAAATACACCTCCTCTTTCGATATCAGTTACTAAAATGCAATTCGCATTTAAATACTTTGCAACTCTTAAGTTCGTAAGGTCTCTGTGAATTAAATTCATCTCTACAGGACTTCCTGCCCCCTCAATAATTAAACGACAATTTGGGTGTCGTTCATATATTGAATTCAAACTTTCTTTAATTACTTCCCATCCAGAGGAAAACCAATCTTTGTAGTAATCTTTTGCTGTTGTAATACCCATACTTCTTCCTAAATGAATGACTTCACTAGTTGAATTACCTTGTGGTTTTAATAGGATAGGATTCATCTCCGAAGAAGGAATTATCCCGCAAGCAAATGCTTGTAAAGCTTGAGAAAATGCCATCTCTCCACCATTCCAATCAACCCATGCATTGTTACTCATATTTTGACCCTTAAAAGGTATTGGTTCTTCTCCTGAATTTTTAAGAATCCTGCCTATGGCCGTAACTGTTAAAGATTTGCCTGCCCCGCTAGATGTACCTAAAACCATTAAGGGCTTTTTAATAGGTTGTAGTTTTTCTATTAATTCCATTAGTAATTTATATTAATCTTGTAATTTATTAATAAGTAAATTGAATTATAATTCGATAAAAAATTTGTGTTAATTCTAGCCTCTGCTTCTCAATCTAGAAAGAAATTACTAGAAAATTCTCAAATCGAATTTATTCAAATATCAAGTAATTTTGATGAAGCTTTAGTAAAAGAGAAAGATATATCTAATTTAACTCTCGAATTGTCTTTTCAAAAGGCTAGTAGTATTGCTCTTAATATCCAAGAAATAGACTTACCAGAAAAGTTTAATTATAGTTCTGTCGAAATTCTTGGTTGTGATTCAATATTCGAATTTAATGGAAGAGCTTTCGGAAAACCATCAGACAAAGAAGAAGCATATAGAAGATGGTCAAAAATGTCGGGAGAATTTGGTTTTCTCCATACGGGACATACCTTACTAATTAGTACTTTTGATTCAACCTTGAAAGTTCTCAAAGTGACTAAGAAAATTCAAAAAACAGTAAGTTCTAAAGTATATTTTTCTAAATTACAAGATGAAGAGATAAAAAATTATGTTGACTCTCTTGAACCTTTATATTGTGCTGGAGGATTTGCTTTAGAAGGCAAGGGAGGTAAATATATCGAAAAGATAGATGGTTGTTTTAGTAATGTAATGGGTTTAAGTTTGCCATGGCTTAGAAAGAGTCTAATTAAGGAAGGAATTTTTCCATAAAAAAAAGCCCTACAAATAAGTAGGACTTTTAGTTGATTAATTTAGAATTAATCTAGATCTGACATTTCTAGAGCTGGTTCACTCTTTCTGTCGATTCCTTTTTCGAAACCGGCAGCGGCTGCTCTAGCACGACCTGCATGCCAAAGGTGACCGATGAATGTAAACCATCCTAGGAAGAATTGAGCTGCAGCTAACCATTGTCTTAAATTAACAAAGTTAACAGCATTAGGCTCAGTAATAATACCACCAACAGAGTTGATAGAAGCATTAGGTGCATGAGTCATATATTCAGCTGCTCTTCTTACTTGCCAAGGCTGAATATCATTTTGAATTTTCTCAAGGCTCAATCCGTTAGGTCCTCTTAAAGGTTCTAACCATGGTCCTCTGAAATCCCAAAATCTCATTGTTTCACCACCAAATATAATTTCACCTGTAGGAGATCTCATGAGATACTTACCTAATCCTGTTGGTCCCATTGTTGAACCTACATTAGCTCCAATTCTTTGATCTCTCACAAGGAAAGTAAAGCTTTGGGCCTGTGAAGCTTCAGCGTTTGTTGGGCCATAGAATTCTGAAGGGTAAGCAGTATTGTTAAACCAGATGAAAGTTGATGCAATAAAACTTGCAACACAGATTCCACCAAGTGCATAACTTAGAAGTCCTTCTCCATTCCAAATGAATGCTCTTCTAGCCCATCCAAAGGGTTTTGTGAAGATATGGAATAAACCACCAATAATTGCGGTTATACCAACGTATACATGGCCTCCAACAATGTCTTCAATTGAGTTAACACCGATAATTGAACCAGCACCTCCCCATGGAGACCTAAATAGATAACCAAGAATTACTCTTGGATCTAAAGTTGGACTAACCAATCTAACTTCTCCTCCACCGGGGGCCCATGTATCATAAGCACCACCAATAAACATCCAATCAGCTACGAAAAATAAAGCACCAACTCCTAAAACTACTAGGTGATAACCCAATATGTTAGTCATTTGGTTCTTATCTCTCCAGTCAGTTGAAAAGAAAGGAAAATCTTGCTCAAGCTTTTCTGGACCAGCTAAAGAGTGATAAATTCCTCCAAAACCTAAAACTGCTGAGGAAATTAAATGTATAACACCTGCAACGAAGAAGGGATATACAGAAGTAACTTCACCACCAGGGCCAATTCCAAACCCAAACATTGCAACGTGAGGCATACAAATTAAGCCTTGTTCCCACATTGGTTTATCAAATGTGAAATGGCTTACTTCGAATAACATCATTGCTCCAGCCCAAAATACTATTAGGCCAGAGTGTGCAATGTGTGCTCCAAGTAAACGTCCAGATAAATTAATTAATCTGGCGTTACCTACGTACCAAGCGTAACCAGTTTCTTCAATACTCTGGTTAGGAGCTCTTAGTAAATTATTAAAGGGCGTTTCCACGCGGAAGAACCTCCTCAGGGAATACAAAGTTTTCGTGTGGTTGATCCACAGAAGACATCCATGCTCGCATACCTTCGTTCAGAAGTATATTCTTTGTGTAGAATGTTTCAAATTCTGGATCTTCTGCAGCTCTTATCTCTTGGCTAACGAAATCGTAAGCTCTTAAGTTAAGTGCTAAACCAACAATACCAATTGAAGACGTCCACATACCCATAACAGGTACAAATAACATCAAGAAGTGAAGAAATCTCTTGTTAGAGAAAGCAATACCAAAAATTTGGCTCCAAAATCTATTCGCTGTAATCATTGAATAAGTTTCTTCTTCTTGTGTTGGATCGAAAGCTCTAAAAGTTGAACTTTGAACTTTACCGTCTGTGTAAACACTTGTATCTTCATATAATGTGTTTTGAACTGTAGCTCCGTGGATAGCGCAAAGAAGTGCACCACCAAGAATTCCAGCAACACCCATCATGTGAAAAGGGTTAAGGGTAATATTGTGAAAACCTTGAATGAACAAGATATAACGGAAGATTGCAGCAACACCAAATGAAGGTGCAAAGAACCAACTATGCTGTCCTAGTGGGTAGATAAGGAAAATACTTGTAAAAACTGCAATTACAGCTGAAAAAGCAAGTGCGTTGTAAGGTCTGATACCTACAAGACCAGCAATTTCAAATTGACGAAGCATGAAACCGATAAGGCCAAATACTCCATGTAATGCAACAAAGTTCCAAAGACCACCAAGTTGTAGCCATCTTACGAAACTACCTTGGGCTTCTGGACCCCATAAAAATAGAAGACTGTGACCCATGGCATCTCCAGGGGTACTTACAGCTGCTGTCAAAAAGTTTGCTCCTTCAAGATATGAAGATGCAATACCATGTGTGTACCAAGAGGTAACAAATGTTGTTCCGACAAACCATCCACCTATTGCAAGATATGCACAAGGTAGAAGTAGTAAACCGGACCAACCAATAAATACAAACCTGTCGCGCTTTAACCAATCATCGAGGACATCAAACCATCCTCTCTGTGGGGCGCTTCCAACGGCGATCGTCATGAGAAATCGTTTTTAGCTTCGGGATACGATGAGACTGTAACAAAGATTGAGAGTAAAGTGGGGAAATATCTGTATATATGAAATGCCTTGTAAAGCTTTCCTAACTTTAATGCTAAAAATTAGGTATTAATACTCTATATTTATAGTTATATTAGTAGGAATAGACATCTAGAATAAAAATATTATGCAATCAAATCTCTCTTCCTTTAACAAAATTGAACAAAAAATCAACGGTTCAAGAAAAATATCGAACTACCTTATTGGAGGAATGTTATCTATTGGCGGTATAGGTTTTATCTTAGCTGCGATCTCAAGCTATACAGGGAGAGATTTGCTCCCTTTGGGTAATCCTTCAACCTTACTTTTTATCCCTCAAGGAATAATAATGGGAGCTTATGGAGTTATAGCGAATTTGCTTAATATTTATTTATGGTATTTGGTTTTTATAAATTTCGGCTCAGGTTATAACTTTTTTGATAAAGATTCGCAATCTGTTGAAATTAAAAGAAAAGGATTATTTAAGGATATTGAAGTTAAATTAAGTTTTGATGAAATTAAGTCAGTAAAACTTGATATAAGTGAAGGATTTAATCCAAGAAGAAGAATTGCATTAGTTCTTAAAGGCAGAAAAAAAGCACTTCCTTTGAGTGGAGCAGGAGAACTTAAACCGTTGCTTCAAGTAGAAGAGGAAGGAGCAAGATTAGCCAAATTTCTAAATGTAAATTTGGAGGGTTTAAAATAAGAAGATTTTATTTATTAAAACCACTTATATTTTTTAAGATATTTTTATTATTAATTACAGGTTGCAGTTATAAAAATACTTTTGATTCTAATTATTATTGTAAAAAGCTTGATCTTAATTGTTTAAAAAAGAACGAAAGAGTAGTTTTCAAGACTTCAAAAGGTAATATTGATGTGCAATTATATGGAAAAAGTAAACCAGTTACAGTAAGTAATTTTATTCAAAATGTAAATAAAAATATCTATAAAAATAAAAGGTTTTATAAGATAATTAATTTTCCTCAAGTTAAAGTAATTCATTCAGGTATTTACCCAGAAAACAATTATTACAAAAAAGAAAATCAAAACTTAAACAAACTTAGAAGAAATATCCCCTTGGAAATAAAATTAAAAAAAGAAATCGAACCAAAATATGGTTACCAAATTTTAGATCCTGCAGGAATTGTAACTTTGACTAACTTTTTTGAAAAGGGATCATTAGCGATGGTAAAAAGTGGAAAAAGGAGTTCTTCTTCTACTGAGTTTTTCTTTGTAACTAATAAATTTCCTGAACTAGATGGAAGGTATTCAATATTTGGAAAAGTTGTAAAAGGATTAGAAATATTAAAAAAAATAGATAAAGAAGATTTGATTTTTGAAATTATAATTTCCAATTAAATATCTAAAGAATATTTATTTATTTTTAACATTTCAGTATTTACTCCCGATGATCGCTTAAGGGCAACTTTACCTGTTCTGGCAATCTCAAGTATTCCATATGGTTCAAGAAGCTTTTCTAAAGCAACTAATTTCCCCGGATCTCCCACCACTTCGAGGGTTAAAGCAATATCTGACACATCTACTACTTTTGCTCTAAATATTTGAACGATATCCAAAATATTACTTCTTGTATCTTCTTTTGAAGATACTTTAAGAAGCATTAGTTCCCTTTCAACTGCAGCAAGATTAGTAAAATCAACAACTCCAAGAACATTAAATAATTTATTAAGTTGTTTTGTCATTTGTTGAAGGGTTTCATTGTCACCTTCTACCACCATTGTTAATCTAGAAATTCCCTTAGTTTCGGCAGGCCCAACAGCAAGACTATCGATATTAAAACCTCTTCTGGCAAAAAGACCTGAGATTCTACTTAATGCCCCTGATTCGTCTTCAACAAGTACTGATAATGTATGTTTCATATTTTATTAGGTTTTTATGTCTCTAATCCATTCATAAGAAATTTTATTAAATAATGAAGGATCTTCATCATGAACACAGTGACCTGAATTGGATATTATTTTCAATTCTACCCATCTATGGAATTTTGCAATCTTTTTGCCAAGAAATAAAGGTATGAAATTATCTTTTTCTCCCCATAACAATAAAAAAGGAATTTTTTTTGAAAGACTAAGTTGTTCTAGAAGGTAAGAGGCCTTTAATTTATCTCCCCTTGTTGCCATGCCAATACACATAGCTCTTAATGCTCTTGCCGAAGTCTTTCTTAAAACTGGTTTTCTTACAATATTTATTAATTCTTTATCTACTCTATCTTTTTTGAAATATGCAGAATTGAGCCCTAATTTTATTATTCCTAGTTTATTTACAAAAAATAGAACTATTTCTAAAGGAAATACTTTAAAAAATATTTTTATAATTTTCGTTCTAAATTTTTCAAAAATCAAATTAATTTTTGATTCCCTTTTCATAATTACTAGAGGATCAGGGAGAGGAGATGCAATAACAGATAATATTTCATTCTTTAAATAAACTGCGCATGTTAAAGCTACTAAAGAACCTAAAGAATTTCCTATTAGAATAATCTTTTTAGAAGTCTTTGGCCTGATTACTTGTTTAATAAAATCACTGACTTGATTACACCAAACTCCATTATCTAATTTTCCTATATCTCTTATCCCTGGCTGTGCTGAATTGCCAAATCCAATTAAATCTATTGAGTAAACAGAATATCCTTTTTGTGCAAAGTAGTAAGAATTATTTCTCCAATGTTTACTGCTTGCTCCGAACCCGTGAAGCAAGATCATAGGATGTATATTTTCTTTCCCTTTTACACTCCAAAATATTTTGAATCCATTCCAGTTCCAGTAATAAGTTTCGTCTCCTTCTACTGATTTATCAATAGAGTTCATATAAATAACCCTTTATCTCTCTCTTAAATAATTTAAAGATATTTGCATTAGTTATTTTTTCTACAAAAAAATGCATATAAACGTTAAATTATAATAGTTGATTAAGTTTCCTATGGCTAAAGAAATTTTTAGTATTGCTGCTGTGTTTTGGATATTGATACCAATTGGATTGGTTGGTGGTGCATTATTATTAAAATTTCAAGGAGATTGATTCTCACGAATACTATAGAAAGTGAGTTAATCTCGGAAAGTTAAGTACATCCTTAAGTATGAAGATTCTTTTAGTAGGTGCAACTGGAACTCTTGGAAGGCAGATAGCAAAGCAAGCTATTGAGGAAGGGCATGAAGTTAGATGTTTTGTTAGAAACCCAAGGAAAGCTTCTTTTCTCCAAGAATGGGGTTGTGAACTTACAAAGGGAAATTTACTCAATTCTGGAGATATAGATTATGCTCTACAAGATATTGAAGTAGTTATTGATAGCGCAACTGGTAGACCCGAAGATTCCAAAAGTATATATGAGACTGACTGGGATGGGAAACTTAATCTTTTTAATGCTTGTGAATCGAAAAAAATAAAAAGGGTTATTTTTCTATCAATCTTACTAACAGAAAAGTTTAGAAATGTACCTTTAATGGATGTTAAGTATTGCACTGAAAAACTTCTAGAGAAATCTAACTTCGACTACACGATATTTAAATGTGCTGCTTTTATGCAAGGAGTTATTAGTCAATTCGCTATTCCGGTGTTAGATAGCCAAGCCGTCTGGATGAGTGGCACCCCAACTAAAGTCGCCTATATGAACACGCAAGATATGGCTAAAATTGTTGTTTCCTCAATAAATAAGCCTAAATCTTATAAGCTTTCACTTCCTTTAGTTGGGCCAAGAGCTTGGGATTCTGATGAAGTAATTTCTCTATGCGAAAAATATAGTAATAAGAAGGCAAAGATTTTTAGAGTTTCGCCTTTTCTAATAAAAGTAACTCAGAACGTGGTTTCATTTTTTCAAGATGCACTAAATGTTTCTGAGAGATTGGCCTTCGCTGAAGTTACTAGTAGTGGAGTCCCCTTAGACGCTGATATGAGTAACACTTATGAAGTCTTAGAACTTAAGAAAGAAGATTCTACTTCCTTAGAAAATTACATTAAAGAATATTATCAGCAGATTTTAAAAAGACTTAAAGAAATGGAAGCTGATCTAAATATTGAAGAAAAAAAGAGACTTCCTTTCTAAATTTGCATTAGATGAGTTTTATAGTATATTTGTACTATAAATATAAAATCCGATGTCAATTTCTAAATCAAAAAATCTTGAACGTAAGTTAAATAATATCGCTCAAGAGGCAACTAATGAATTAAACAATGTTTGTGGGTCATCCTTATGGGAGAGTTTAGGATTCGTTTTTTTCGATCAACTAGAAGATCCTGAAAAAATTGCAAAGGCGAATTTTTATTATGGTCAGTTACAAATAATTAATGAAATCAAATTTTTTGTATAAATTAAAAATTTTTGCAATTAACTTAATTCATCTGAAGTAATTATGTTGGGGTAAATTTTGTTTATTCTTTTCTGATAATATAAATCTAGAAAATAAATTATTTAATGATCGAAACATCTGGGGTGATAGAAAAAGAACAAGGAAATGGTTTTTATTTGGTTACTTTAGAGCAACCTGAAGGTCACCAATGTTTATGCAGAGCAGCAGGGAAGTTAACTAAATTTAGAATTAAATTGTTAGCTGGAGATAAAGTACTCGTGGAAATAAGTCCTTATGATCTAACTAGAGGAAGGATCACCTATCGAGAAAGAAATGCAGGCGGTGGTGGCTCAAGAACTGGAAATTCTAAAAATAATACAAGAAGGAAATAAATAATAAATAATTTAATCAGATTATATTTTGTATCGCTTCTTTGAATTCACTACGTTGTTTAACACCCTGCCACTGTTTTTTAAGTAATTTGTCTTTAAATAGTTGTATTGTAGGAGTTCCATTTATTCCTGCTTGTTTAGCGATTTCTTGATCTTTATCAATATCAATTTCTATACCTTGTACAGCTCCATCAAATTCCTTAATCACTCTTTTAAGTTGTGGTTTTAATACATGGCATGGTCCACAACTTGGTGAGCTAAAAATAACTAATATTGGTTTATTACTCTCATGATAAAGCTTCCTCAGTGCGTAACTACCTTTTTGCCATTCGGAATTTAAATCGAAAGTATCTTCATTTGTCTCCTCTTCATTAAAACTTGATGAAGACAATGTTTTCTCTGGTTCGCTTGTTTCTCTAACAATTATTTTTGATAAATTCTTCTCTGCTAACCATCTCTCAGCAGCTAATGCTGCCATACATCCTGTACCAGCAGCTGTAACCCCTTGTCTCCACTCAGAATCTACAACATCGCCAGCCGCAAATATACCTTCTATTGAAGTTTCTGGTCTTCCTGAATTACAAGCAATATATCCTTTTTTATCTAATTCAATTTTATTATTTAAAAACTTTGTATTAGGTGTGTGTCCAATAGCATAAAAAAGTCCTTTAACTTTAATTTCGACGTTACCTTTTTGTGAATTAATGGTTTCAACGTTTTCAAGCCAATCAGTACCATTAGCTTTCTCTACTTTTGTGTTCCAGTGTATTTCAATCTTTGAATTAGCTTTTACTCTATCTATCATTGCGGCACTAGCTCTCAGTTTTTCGGATCTGACGAGTAAATGCACCTTGCTACCATATTTTGTGAGATATGCAGCTTCTTCACATGCAGAATCTCCGCCTCCAATAACTGCTAATTCTTCATCTCTAAACTGTGGCGTCGCTCCATCACAAATTGCGCAAGCACTTATGCCTTTGCTCCAAAATTTATCTTCATTTATAACACCTAACCTATTAGCACTTGCGCCAGTTGCGATAATAATTGAATTGGATTTAATGCTTCCTTCTAAGGTTTTTAACTCAAAAGGACTTTTACTGGTATCAATTGAAATAACATCACTCTCATATAAATTTGTTCCCCATCTTTCGGCTTGAGCTTTCATTAAATCCATTAATTCAGGACCTAATACTCCATCAGGAAAACCTGGATAGTTTTCAACGAAAGTAGTCGTCATTAATTGACCTCCTGGAATTCCACCAGAATTAAATCCCGTTACTAAGAGAGGTTGAAGGTTTGCACGGGCTGCATATATAGCAGCTGTATAACCTGCTGGACCAGATCCTATTATCACTAAATTTTCTACATTGTGCTCTTTTACTTTTGTTTCCATTGAAATATTTATTTAATTCAATATTAATCAATTAGTCCTACTTATGAAGGTCGGATTTCACTCGATTAAGTTCTCATTTATCTTTTGTTTTAATAATTCTTTTAATTCATTAGGAAAATTTAATACAGAACTTTTTAGGTTTTCATTTTCTTCACCAATATGCAATATCCATTCTCTAAACTCCTCTGCAATTGCGTAACTATCCTCGTATTTTTCAAGAGTATCCATTACGGAAATCCTGTTGGTTGCCCAACAGGTTGCTACATCAATTCTTTTTCTTATAAAATTAGACATTTCCTGATTTGGAATTGACTATAGATAAGCATATGGATTGCTTTAATCATTGTCTAATAAGTTACAACTTTGTACTTTCAAACAATAATTTAATAATTAGTTAATATTTGAGGCTATATTTGCTGTGAATATAAAAAAAATATAAAGAATTAGGTCTAAACTGCCTCTGTGTGATTTACGAGTAACCTTTCAACTTCATCAAATCCTTCTTTTGCTGAATTTATTGCAAGCTCCTCGCTAACTTTTTCTTCAGAAACTAATTTTGATGATATTTTTCTTAAAAGAATTTCTTTTTTTTCTCTTAACGAAATAACTATTTCCTCTTCAATAATAGACTTTATAGCTTTAGAAATTATTTTTTTATCATTCGCTTCTTCAAACGTACCCTGTACGAGTTCTTGTATGAATAATCTATGCACCTCACTGCTTCTTAGAAAACTTTCAGTAGCATTTATGATTCCTTCAACAAGAGCTTCATCAGGTTCAGAGTCATTTTCGGCTAATTTAAATTCCCAATCTAGATGTCTTCTTTGCCATCCTGATGAATGAAGGCTAGGCATTACTGTTTGAGAATAGGTATCAACTGACATTTCATAAATTCTTTCAGCTAGTTTTTCACACCAGTCTTTACCATGTTTTTCTAAGTTTCTCTGCATGGTTTGTCTTGGAACAGCATGGCCGCCATGATGACTATGACAAACTCCATCTGGGCATTCGATAGCTTTTATGCTCATTAGATTTTTAATACTTATATATTTTTCATAGCCATGATTTAAAGAAAAGAAAATATATTTTTAACAAAACTCAAACTCCAAGACTTTTGACTTTATTCAAATTATCTTTAGTATGTTTAAAACTACTATAAATTGACAAAGATACTCATTCCTATTGAAACAGCCTCTGGAGAGAGAAGAGTTTCAGCTACTCCCTCAGCTGTAAAAAAATTAAAATGTCTTGGATGCGAAGTTTTTGTAGAAAGTTCAGCTGGAGAACTATCAGGGTTTAACGACACTTTATACAAAGAATCTGGAGGTGAAATTGTTAGTAAATCTAATATAAATATTTGGGAGAATGCCGATGTTGTTTTTTGTGTTCAACCTCCTTCTGAATCTAATTTAAGCAAGTTAAAAAAAGGTGCTATTCTGCTAGGCCTTTTAAATCCATATGCTAATGAAAAACTTCAAAAAACTATAACTAGTAAAAAGATCTCAGCTTTATCAATGGAATTACTTCCAAGGATTAGTAGAGCTCAATCATCGGATGTACTTTCTTCTCAAGCCAATATCGCAGGATATAAAGCAGTTCTTTTAGCAGCAAGTGAACTTGATAGATATTTTCCGATGCTTATGACTGCAGCAGGAACTGTACAGCCTGCGAAAGTTGTTGTTCTTGGTGGAGGAGTTGCAGGATTGCAGGCAGTTGCCACTGCAAAAAGACTTGGAGCTATTGTTTTCGTGTCTGATATTAGGCCAGCTGTAAAAGAGCAAGTTGAATCTCTTGGAGCAAGATTTATAGAACTTCCTGAAATTGACGAAAAACCAGGCGAATCAGGTGGTTATGCAAAAGCAGTTACGCCTGAATTCCTTTCTAAACAAAAGGCTACGTTAACTAAATATTTATCCGAAGCTGATGTTGCTGTTTGTACTGCACAAGTCTTAGGTAAAAAAGCTCCTGTTTTAATCGATTCTAATATGATTGAAAAGATGCGACCTGGAGCAGTAGTTATTGATTTGGCCGTATCTCAAGGAGGTAATTGCGAAGGAACAAAATCTAATGAAACTATTATTAGGAATGGCGTAAAGCTAATAGGAGCTGGCGAGTTACCATCATCTGTTCCTTATGATGCAAGTACACTTTATGCTAAGAACCTCACATCTTTGATTACACCTTTCATAAAAGATGGTGTAATTAATCTAGATAAAGAGGATGAATTAATCTCTGGCTGTTTATTAAGTAATGAAGGAGTTATCCTTCAAAATAAAGTTTTTGAAAATTGAGGTCTTAATTAAATTATGAATTTTGATAGCTTGCTCTGGGTTTTGTTGCTTGGAAGTTTATTAGGTCTGGAGTTAATAGGAAAAGTACCTCCAACACTTCATACACCTTTAATGAGTGGGGCAAATGCCATCTCAGGTATAACAATGTTGGCAGCATTAACTGCAATTATAAAAGCAGAGCCAAATAGTCCATTATTAATAATCGGATCAATATCTCTTGGATTTGCTCTTTTTAACGTTGTAGGTGGTTTTTTTGTAACGGACAGAATGCTTGCCATGTTTAGTCGTAAACCTACAAAAAAAAATAAATAATTAATTACATAAAATGAATCTTCCTGATATTATTAAATTCGTTATTGATCTTCTAGCAGTTCTTTTATTAGCACTTGGTATAAAAGGGTTATCAAAAGTTAGGTCTGCTAGAGAAGCAAATATATTAGCAGCATTTGCTATGTTGCTTTCTGTTGTAGGTTTACTCTCCTACTATCTAGGTACTTCTGGAATCCCAGCTCAATCATGGGCATGGATCATTGTTGGATCCTTAGTGGGAAGTTTGTTAGGAACTTTACTTGCTAAGAAGGTTCCAATGACATCAATGCCAGAGACTGTAGCTTTGTTCAATGGTTTTGGTGGAATGTCTTCTCTATTGGTAGCTATTGGTGCATTTTTATTCCCTTTTAATGAAGTAGCGAAAGCAGGATCTTTAGAACCTTTTATTAATGATGCTTCTATTTCAGTTTCAATATTTGTTGGTGCGATTACTTTTTCAGGTTCAATCGTGGCAATGGCTAAATTACAAGGTTGGCTGTCCACCCCTGGATGGACTCAGGTTAAAGCTAGACATTTTGTAAACATTGTTTTTGGAGTAACTTCATTGATATCTTTCATATATCTAATAAGCGGTAATGTTAGTTCGATTTGGCTTTTAGTTATAGCATCTACTCTTTTAGGAATTGGGGTAACTTTGCCAATTGGTGGTGCAGATATGCCGGTTGTTATATCTCTTTTAAATAGTTATTCAGGTATCGCAGCTGCAGCTGCAGGTTTTGTAGTAGACAGTCAGCTTTTAATTGTGGCTGGAGCAATGGTGGGAGCAGCAGGATTGATATTAACTCAGGTAATGTGCAAAGGAATGAACAGATCTCTGATTTCTGTCCTTTTTGGAGGCTCTTTATCTGCACAAACTACTACATCTTCTGGATCAGGGGAATATACAAATATAACTTCCTGTAGTGTTGAAGAATGTGCTTTAACATTAGAGGCAGCAAATAGGGTTATCGTTGTTCCCGGATATGGTCTTGCTGTGGCTCAAGCACAACATACTTTGAGAGAAGTAACAAAAAAACTAGAACAAAATGGTATTGAAGTTGTATATGCTATTCATCCTGTAGCAGGCAGAATGCCAGGCCATATGAATGTTCTTTTGGCAGAAGCAGATGTTCCTTATGAACAACTCAAAGAAATGGATGTTGTTAATCCAGAATTCCCGGCAACAGATGTTGTTTTGGTCTTAGGGGCAAATGATGTTGTTAATCCTCAAGCAAAAAATGACAAGAGTTCTCCTTTATATGGAATGCCTGTTCTTGATGTACAAGAAGCAAGAACAGTCTTTGTAATAAAAAGAGGGATGAGCGCTGGTTATTCGGGTATAAAAAATGATTTGTTTGACTTGCCAAATACCTCTATGGTTTTTGGTGATGCCAAGAAAGTTTTAAGTGAGTTAATTGGAGAATTAAAGGATCTAGGAGTTGGCGATAAATAGTAATCTCTTATTTAAGTTCTCAGACTATATAAACAAAAGACCTTTTAAACAGGCGTTTCCTTGGATTGGAGGGGACCTTCAAACTTTAAGAGATACATTTATTTTTGATCTTCAACAAGCTAAAACAAATAAAAAAATACTTTTACCAATAAATAATATTCTCTCAGAAAAATTTGATGGTGATTATCTCTTAGGGTTCTTAGAGTTACCAGAGAACTTAGATTTTTTAAAAGGAATTGTTCTTATTACTCATGGATTAGGAGGATCTACTAGGCGTTTTGGTTTAAAACGAATTGCTAGAAAGTTAGTTAATAATGGATTTGGAGTTCTTAAATTAAATCTTAGAGGGGCTGGATCAGCTAGATATTTGGCGAAAGGGAATTATTCCGCAAGATGTTCGAATGATATTATTTTGGGGCTTAAAATTTTTAGACAACTTCTTAATTCTGAATTAAAAGATTCTTTAAAAAATAAAGAAGATTTACCTATATTTGGAGTTGGATTATCTTTAGGAGGAACTATTCTTCTTAATGCCTGCTTAGACCACAGCTCAAAAAAAAGTAGTAGAAAATTATTAGATGGATTGGCCTGCGTTAGTAGCCCTTTAGATTTATTATCTTGCAGCAATTGTATAGAAAGACCTCGAAATTTTTTATATCAAAAATGGTTAATGCAACGTTTGAAAAGGCAATTATGGGATGGATTTAAAAACGAAGGGATTTTATTTCCTAAAAGTAGCTTGAGTAAAAAAATTAAAGGTTTAAAAACGATAGGAGAATTTGATGCAAATTTCACTGCACCTAGTTGGGGGTTCAAATCTTTAGAGGATTATTATTATCAAGCTTCACCTATTTTTAGGATTCAAAATTTAATTAAGAATCTTCCTCCTACTCTTTTAATCCACGCTAAGGATGATCCTTGGGTTCCATATCAATCTACTTTTAATTTAAAAAATTCTTTGAATGAATCATTTGATAAATTAACTATTCTAATAACTGACAAAGGGGGTCATAATGGTTTTCATTCAAATAATGGTTGTTGGTCTGATGAAGCAGTTAAGAATTGGCTTTTAAGTCTTTAAGAAATATATATTTTTAAAATTATTTTTCAAAAGGAGTTTTTTTAAAAATCCACTTTTCGATTGGATTACCATTAATTACATGAGAGGTGAAAATTTCTGATACTTTTTCTGGAGAAACTTTTTCATACCAAATGCCATCAGGCCAAATTAGAAGAATTGGTCCATTTTTACATATTCTTAAACAATCAACTTTAGATCTCATTATTTGTATATTTCTTAAAGAAGAATCATTCTCATAATTTTTTAAAGTCTTTTTAAGACATTCCCAAGTCTTATTACCTTCATCGCCTTTAAAACATTTTTGTTTTGTAGGCGTTGCACAAAGTAATAAGTGCTTTTGAACGTTCACTTTTTTTAACCTACGTTGATATATTTTTTGCCTTTTTTTATCTCTTCTTGAACAAAAATCCTCGCCCAATTATCAACCTCTAGAATATCTTCTAACTTTGGGTTTAAGTTGATTTTATTCAAATGTGATTCACAAGTTTTATTTATAAAGATAGGAATTTCTTGAAAAGAAATTTTTTCTTTTAGAAATTGATCTACTGCCATTTCATTCGCAGCATTAAGTACTGCAGGCATTGTTCCTGAACATTTCCCTGCTGAATATGCAAGTCCCATACATGGATATTTTACTTCGTCCGGTTTTTTAAATGTAAGTTGCCCAATCTCAGTTAAATTAAATCTTTTCCAATTAGTTTTGAACCTTTCTGGCCAACTCATTGCATATAAAATTGGGAGCTTCATATCAGGCCATCCTAATTGAGCTAGGACAGAAGAATCTTCCATCTCAATCATTGAATGAATAATACTTTGAGGATGTATAACAATTTCAATATTTTCGTAGGACGTCCCAAAAAGATAATGTGCTTCAATAACCTCCAATCCTTTGTTCATAAGAGTGGCAGAATCTACAGTTATTTTTCTCCCCATACTCCAATTTGGATGAGAAGTCGCATCTTCCACTGTGACATTTTTTAAATCCTCTACTGCCCAATCTCTAAAAGCACCTCCTGATGCAGTTAAATGAATAGCTTTTAAACCATTTGGGATTTGACCTGTTGAAAAATCGGCATTTTCATAATTAGGTAATCCTTGTATGCATTGAAAGATAGCTGAATGCTCAGAGTCCGCAGGTAAAAGTCTACTTTTGCTTTCCTTTAAAGCAGGTATAACAACAGACCCCGCGGCAATTAAGGTTTCTTTATTGGCAAGCGCAATATTTTTACCAGCCTTAATAGCTGACATCGTCGGAATAAGTCCAGCACATCCTACTATTCCAGTAATTACAGTATCGGCAGAATCCCATGCTGCCACTGAATTAATTGCCTCTCGACCACCTAAAACTATAGGAGGATTACTTATTCCTAAATTGTTAATATTATTTTTTAAATCTGTTAAAAGATTTTCATCCTCAATAGCAATAACTTCTGGTTTATGTTGACTAACTTGCTCCGTCAATAGGTCTATATTTCTCCCTGCTGAAAGAGCTACTACTTTGAATTTATCAGGCAGTTCACTTACTATTTCGAGAGTTTGAGTTCCAATTGAACCTGTTGAACCCAGCACAGTGATGTATTTCAATTTTCTCTAATATTTATAATATTTTCCCACTTAAAGGTGAATTTAAAAAATAAAAAATTTAAATTGGGTTTTTTCTTAAAATTTAGATCCTTACCCATGTTGTAAGCTCAGGGGATTGATCTATGAGTTCTACTCCTTTTTCCTTTAATGAATTTCTTATTTTATCGGCTTCTGCATAATCTTTTTCCTTTTTTGCTACCAATCTTTTATTAATGAGGGATAGTATTTGATCTTCGTTGATTCTGTTGTCGATTATTATTTCTTCTTTTTTTAATCCAAGAACATTAGTCAGTTCTTCTAGTGTTTTAAAAGTTTCTCTAAGATGAAATTTTTCATTAGTATTTATCTCAAGGTTTTTAATTCTTTGGAATTGATTTATAAAGTTTTTTAGTGGTTTGGCTAATTCATAAATGATTGCAATTGCTCCTGCTGTATTAAGGTCGTTATTTAAAGCATTAGTAAACTTTATCTTTTTTTGAGATATTTCATAATTGATCATATCTTTATATGTTTCTTCAACAAATTCATTAGTTTCATTTACCTCAATCGATAGATTTTCTTTTTTAGTAATATCAAAAAAAGAAAGAGCAACATTAATATTTTTCCATGCTTCGGAGGCACTTTTCAAAGCCTCATCGGTAAAATCGAGTGGCTTTCTATAGTTTACGGTTAAAACAAAATATCTTAGGGTCATCGGACTTGTCCCTGAATCTAATAAGTCTCTTATGGTAGTAAAGTTTTTCAAAGATTTACTCATCTTTTGTCCGTTTACATTGACCATTCCGTTATGAAGCCAATAGTTCGCAAGCTTTTTATTATTAGCTGATTCAGACTGTGCAATCTCATTTTCATGGTGAGGAAAAATAAGATCAGAACCTCCTAAATGGATATCAATTGTTTCTCCTAATTCATCTTTTACCATTGCAGAACATTCAATATGCCATCCCGGTCTACCTTTCCCCCAAGGCGAATCAAAAGATGGTTCATTCTCTTTTGCTTTTTTCCATAGAGCAAAATCTTGGGGATTTTCTTTTTTATTACTTTCATCTGTAGTAATCCTGCCCTGTTGATTTATATTTTGCTCTAGGATATTTTGATTACTCAGTTTTCCATAATTTTTATTTTTAAAAACAGAATAATAAACGTCTCCACCTCTGGCATATGCAAAACCTTTATCCTCAAGAACTTTTATAAATGAACAAATATTGCAAATATGATTTGTAGCTTTTGGCATGCTATCCGGCCTCATAATTCCTAGGGCATCCATGTCCTTATGGAATTCAGTAATATTTTTTTCTGAGACCTCATTCATAGAGCTATTTTCTTCTTTTGCTCTTTTTAAAATCTTATCGTCGATATCTGTAAAATTCTGCACATACTTAACTTTGTAATCACTATAAATTAAGAACCTTCTCAGGATATCCCAAGCTATATAACTTCTTGCATGCCCAAGATGACATAAATCATAAACAGTTACACCACAACAGTATATCTTTACTACTTCATCTATTGGTTTAAAGACTTCAATGTTTTTGCTTAAAGTATTAAATAATTTGATCATATTAAAAAAGTATTTATTTGAAGATTATTTGGTTTCCATCCAGTTATTTCCAACTCCGATATCGACTAGAAGTGGTACGTTTAATTTCACACAATCTTCCATAGTTTCCTTTACTAAATTCTTTGTGATTTCTAAGAAATCTGGTTGGACCTCGAACAATAATTCATCATGAACCTGTAAAAGCATTTTAACTGGAATATTCATCTCTAATAATTTTTTGTTTAATTGAACCATAGCTATTTTAATAATGTCAGCACTAGAACCCTGAATTGGAGCATTTGCGGCGGCTCTTAAAGATTGAGCCTCCATTCCCGCTTTCCTAGCAGTTTGCAAATCTATTTCATATGGATCTTTTCCTATTAATCTACCAAGTCCATTTTTATCAAATTTAAATTCTCTCTTTCTTCCAAAAATTGTCTCTACATAACCTTTCGATAGAGCAAGCCTTTCTTGAAGTTCTAGAAATTTAAAAATCTTGGCATACCTTTCTTTATATTTAATCAAAAATTCTTTTGCTTCAGTCGTACTTACCCCTGTAGATCGTGCGAATTTTTTTATTCCCATTCCATAAATAACTCCAAAATTAATGGTTTTACCAACTCTTCTTTCGTCAGAATTTATGTCTTCCTTTTCAAAAATCAATCGTGCTGTTAAAGAGTGAATATCATCATTTTTGTGGAATGCATTTATAAGAATTTCTTCGTTAGCTAAGTGAGCAAGTATTCTTAATTCAATTTGAGAATAATCTGCCGATAGTAATTTCCAACCTTTTTCGGGCAAGAAGGCTTTTCTTATTCTTCTACTGAATTCTGTTCTGACAGGGATATTCTGAAGATTAGGATTACTACTGCTTAATCTCCCAGTGGCGGTAGCTGCTTGATTAAAGTTAGTATGAACTCTTCCAGTTTTTTCACTAATAAGGTTGGGAAGAGCATCAATATATGTACTTAAAAGTTTACTAAGAGTTCTATGTTTTATTAGAAAGGGAATTATCTCATGTTCTTCTACTAATCTTTCAAGAACAACTGCATCAGTACTCCAACCTGTTTTTGTTTTCCTTGATTTTTTTTTATCAAGATTTAACTTCTCAAACAATATTTCACCAAGTTGTTTAGGAGAGGATAAATTAAATTCTTGCTTTGCTATTTCAAAAACATTTTCCTCAATATTTTCTAATGTACTTTTTAATTCTCCAGATAGTTCATTTAAATAAGTGGTATCTATTCTGATACCATTCATCTCCATTTCTGATAAGACTGGCTCTAAAGGTAATTCGATTTCTTTAAATAATTTTGTTAAATCCTTATTTTCATTATTAAATCGTTCTTTAAAAATTTTCGAGATTTTGTAAGTTAGTAGAACATCATAACCACAATAAGTACTTGCATCATTAATGTCGACAAATGAAAAATCTTTATTTTTTCCAATTATTTCTTTAAAAGTTGGTGGCTTAAATCCAAATTCTCTAAAACTAATTTCACTTAATCCATGTTTTTCCTGATTATTAAGAATGTAATCTGCTAAAAGGGTATCAAAAGTAACTCCTCTGAGATTTAGCCCATGGTTATAAAATATTTGTCTATCAAACTTACAATTTTGAAGTGTTTTTTCTTTCTCTGGACTTTCTATCCAAGATCTTAAATTAAAGAATACATCTTCAATTGCTAATTGATTTATCTCTTTTTTTTGCGATTGATGACTAAGAGGTATATAAAATAGATCATTAATCTCTTCGCCAAGACAAAAACCTATACCAACAAGTTCTGCATCTAGAGGATTTAAACTATTGGTCTCAGTGTCTAAGGCAACTATTTCCTTCGTAATCTCTAATCTTTTAACTAGTTGATCTAGTAATTTAAAATTATTAACTATATTTACTTTGATTTTTGGGATTTCATGTTCAGTTTCTTCTAAATCAATTGAAGCTGAAACTTTTGAATCTTTTTTCTTTTGTTTTTCCTCATTATTTTTATTAAAACCACCTTTACTAAATGCTGAATTAAAAATATCAACTTGCCTAAGTAAAGTTGATAATTCAAGTTTTTGTAGAGATTCAGATAAAGCATCTTGGTTTATTTGATTTAGTTCATATCCATTGCTTAATACCAGAGGCACTTCAACATCTATCTTTGCTAAATCTCTTGAAAGATAAGCATTGAATTTATCATTTTTTAGCTTTTCCCTAACGGCGCCTTTTATAAAACCCTGATATTTTTTATCTTCATCTTTTTGAATAATGTCCAAGGCTTTATAAATCCCGTCTAAGGTATCATTCTCTTTTAATAAATTAATAGCTGTTTTTGGTCCTACACCTTTTATTCCTGGGATATTATCAGAACTGTCACCAGTTAAGGCCTTCAGATCTACGACTCTTTCTGGATAAACTCCTAGTTTTTCTTTGACTCCATTTTCATTCATTAAAGTCGGATTACCACTTTTAGCATAAGGACCTCCGCCCATATAGAGAACATAAATATCTTTTTGATCATCAACTAGTTGAAATAAATCTCGATCCCCAGAAAGAATATTTACACACCAACCTTTTGAGGATGCATCATTAGCAATTGTTCCTAATAGATCATCAGCTTCGAATCCTGGGGATTTGAAAATAGGTAAATTAAGACTTTCTTTCAAGATTATTTCTAGTTGTTCAATATCTTGAAAAAAAACATCTGGAGCCACATCTCTATTAGCTTTATAATTTGGATCTAATTCATGTCTAAAAGTTGGTTTTTCTGTATCAAAAGTAATACAAACCCCTTCAGCATTAATATTTTTGCAATTATCTAGAAGACTCTTTAAAAATCCATAGGTGACACTAGTGGGGAAACCTTCTTTAGTTGTTAATCCCCCATCAACCCCTTTGCTAAATGCATAGAAGCTTCTAAAGGCTAAAGAATGACCATCAACTAAAAGTAAAATTGGTTTTTTTGAGTCTTTAGATTTCAAACTCATTGTCTTTTATTCGCCCAAGGTGGAATATCAATAAAGATTTGTTCTCCTGGTTTTAAACCATCAATTATTGAAGTTTTATTGCCGCTACTAATACCTATTTCTATCTTTTCAAATTTAGGAGCATTATTTTTATCTACTTTTAAGACACCTTTTTCACCTTTTTCGGTGACAATCGAAACAGTCGGAACTAAGATTTTTTCTTCATTACTTTTAACTTTAAATTCAAGATCAGCGGTCATACCAATTTTTATTTCCTCAGAAGTTTCTTTAAAGTTCAACGTTACTTCGAAGGAAGTTACATTATTATCTTTTACTGCCCTTTCAGCTATTTTTTTAACTATTGCGCTGTATTTATTTGAGGGATAAGCTTCTATCCTTACAGAGGCTTCTTGACCTGTTTTTATCCTGCCAATATCACTCTCTGGAACTTTAGCAATAATTTCAAGACCCTCTGATAATTCAAAAATAAAATTTTTAGCTTTAGAGTCTGAACTTAAATTTGAACTAGGAGTAACGTATGAGCCTATCTCTGCGTATTTAGCAGTTATTTTTCCTGCGTATGGAGCTTTTATTAAATAAAAATTTTTTTCAGCTTTTGCATCACTAAATTTTGCTTCGCTGGTATTGTACATGTTTTTATAGCTTTCGTAATCCTCTTTACTAACTGCTCCCTCTTTAAATAAAAATTCTCTTCTTAAGTATTCAGATTTTTGTTTTTTTAAATTTAATTCAAGTTCTTCAAGCTTATAGATGAAATCTTCATCATCGAGAGTAGCCAGTATCTGACCTTTTTCTACGGCATCACCTTCTTCAACTTTAATTTCTTCTATTATTCCTTGTTTTCTTGGACCAATATTACTTGTTCTTTTAGCCTTTACTTCTCCACTGGTGTTAATTGATTCAGAAAGAATTCCCTTTTCAACAGAAACTATAAAGTCAGATATGTCTTTCGATTTGTTTTTCTTTAAAGAATTACTTAAAAAGACGAAAAACATTGCTAGGACAATTAATGCAATTCCACTTTTTATATTTAAATTCTTTTTTAATAAATTAAGCATATTTTTTAGTAATCCAGTAATTAAGCATATTTAGAAACTATAGTGAATAATCGAAACGATTATGATTAACTTATCCAGGGTTGGCTAAGTAAACTCTATATTACAAGAAGATGATTTTATGACTAATTTATCTATAAATTTTTTCAAATGTTAAAAGCCGGTATTATTGGATTGCCAAATGTTGGGAAATCAACTTTATTTAATGCACTTGTTGAAAATGCAAAAGCGCAAGCTGCAAATTTTCCCTTTTGTACCATCGAGCCAAATAAAGGTATTGTTTCAGTCCCTGATCAAAGGCTTCAAGAGTTAGGTAGTTTAAGTTCTAGTCAAAATATTATCCCTACTAAGATTGAATTTGTCGATATCGCAGGTCTTGTAAAAGGAGCAAGTAAAGGGGAGGGTTTAGGAAATAAATTCCTTTCCAACATTAGAGAAGTTGATGCAATAGTTCACGTCGTGAGATGTTTTGAAGATAGTGAAGTAATTCATGTCTCTGGGAAGATCGATCCTTTGGATGATATTGAGATTATTAATTTGGAGCTTAATTTGGCTGATTTATCTCAACTTCAAAAAAGAAGAGAAAGAATCAAGAAACAAGTTAAAACAAGTAAAGAAGCAGCACAAGAAGATTCTTTATTAGAAAAAATTGAGGATCAGTTACAAAAAGGTCTTTCAGTCAGGTCAATATCTTTAAGCGATGAAGAAAATTTAATGATTAAACAATTGGGGTTTCTTACTGCAAAACCAATTGTTTATGCAACTAATTTAAATGAGAATGATTTAGCTGATGGTAATGATTTCTCTTTACAAGTGGAGAGTTTTGCAAACTCTGAAAATACCGAATGTATAAAAATTTCAGCCCAAGTTGAATCAGAATTAATAGAGTTAGAACCTGAGGATAAAAAAGATTACCTAATGGGTTTAGGCGTTGAGGAAGGCGGATTAAAATCTTTAATAAAATCTACATACAAATTATTAGGATTAAAAACTTATTTTACAACGGGAGAAAAAGAGACTAAAGCTTGGACAATAAAAGATGGGATGACTGCTCCTCAAGCTGCAGGAGTAATACACACTGATTTTGAAAAAGGATTTATTAGAGCACAGACAATTTCATATCAAAACTTAATAGATTCAGGTTCTATTGCAAATGCAAAAACTAAAGGTTTACTTAGAAGTGAAGGTAAAGAATATGTTGTGAATGAAGGAGATGTAATGGAGTTTTTGTTTAATGTTTAAGTTTGCAAAATCTGTTTAAATTTAAATTCAAAAAGACAAAGTAATAATACAAAAAGGTAACCAATACAACTCCAAATAAGGCTAATGATAATGGTACTAAAACCATCAACATAGCCATTTAGAATATCAGGTAAAAATGGAGGTTTTGGCATTATCTCTCAAATGTATTCTCGATCTCTTCTAAAAGATGGTTTGTTGATCTACTAAAACCATTTGTTTTTAAATAATTTTGAGCTTCTTTAAATTTCTCAGCCACTCTCTTTGCATAAGGAGTGTTCATTGAAGTTTGAGTCATAGTAAAACTGCCAAATAATGTTATTTTCAAGTTTCTCAGTACATTTTGTAAGTATTCAAAAATACAAGAATTTAAAAATAGGATTTAATACTTAGTGATAGAAATAATTAGTGTATTCTTAGAATAATTAATTAGAAGAATTATTTAATCGTTGATAATGTCAAATTTATTTGTAGTTATTATATTTGTTTTTTTAATTCTTATACTTCTCTTATTGCTTTATAAGAGACAACTTAACCGATCAATAAAAAAGATTAGTTTTGGATCTTTAATACCTACTGTAAAAGAAGAAGAGTTTAATCCAGATATAAATACGAAGAATTGGGATATACATAAAAATAGATTAATTAAATTTGGAAGATCTCAATATAAAGGTTTAACTTTTTTTGTTAGTTCAGAGGATAGAATTTATTATTTTTCTAAAGAAGGTAATAAAGTTTATTGCTAAGATTATAAATTAAATATATATACATTTTAAACTGAGGAATAATTAGTGAATACTTGTATTTCTATAAATTCAATAGCTCTAGGGAAATTATTAAAAAGATATAAATTAACATCAAAAGGGAAGCAGGAAATTATAAAAGCAGCTCAGAAAAAATATTCAACATGGTCTGGATTGAATAGACTTGCTAGGAAAATTGTGTTTAAGGAGTCCAATATTACTATAAATAAGTAGTTATGAAATATTTATTTGTATTATCTGAAAAATTTTACAGGCTAATAGAATGGGAGTGGAATTTCTTAAAACAATTAAGAAGAAAAAGAAGAAAGAATATTTTTCTTAGATGCTCATTTGCTCTATTGAGTTTACTTTCGATTTTAATAATATTCTTTTTACCACCTTATATTTTTGGAATTCTATTAGGAGGTGGGATAAAATTTAGTATTTTTTTTATTTGGTTATGGATTTTAAATTTGAAGTTTTTTTGAAAAATAAATATTTTATTTTCAAATAGTTTTAATATTAGGATCATATCTTTTTTTATATGCCAAAAATATTTAAGCAAAACAAATTCGCTTTATTGGGAGCAAATATTTTAATTATTGTGATTTGGGTATACTTATCTTCAGCAGTCGTAAATTTATTTATTAGAGATAATGTTCCTTTTTATATTTATAAAATTGGTTATCTAGTAAGGTTTCTTCCTCCAATTTGGGTTTCTTGGTTTCTTTGGATTAAGAGAGGTGGATTAAAGAGATAGAATTAAATCGGCATATTTACGGATTTACACTTATTTAAAATAAACTAAGCTATAAAAGCTTACTTGATATTATTCTCGTGAGAATTAGGTTATGAGAGATCGTTTTCAGCTAAAAAATGATCTCTTTTTTTTTAAGAAATTTTTTATTAAATAAGAAATGAATAATATTATCTCCCGCTAAAAAGTTTTTTTTCCATTTTTAAAATTGATATTTTTAATCAGTTTTAAATAATTTGTAATTACTTATTGTTATAAAAGATAACTTTTTAAGTGAAAGAAATTACTAAAAAAATAAAAATTACCTTCTGTATTTATATCCTGCAACAAGTTTCTCATAAAGTTCAGGAGAAATTGGTTCCATTTTTAGAATATTCCAGGAATAATTTGACCTGTTGTTACGTAAGCGCCTAATAATGCTACGAAACCAATCATCGCCCAACGACCGTTTACTTTTTCTGCATTTTGAGGGTAACCGTCATAAGAAACTGACTCATCTATGTAAGGACGAGTTTCTGATGGAAACATATTTTGTCTTCCGCCTGATTCATTTGTAACTTGAGAATTAGCCATTGCTGTTTTGTAATTGTTAATAAATGTAACACAAGTATTAAATAATGTAAAGCGCAAAGAATCAAATAAGCAAATTATTTTATTACTGTGTCAGAAACGAGACAGTTTTGGTATAAAGCAAGGTCTTATTTTGGCTTTTTTGTTTGATACTAACGAATTATTTGGATATCTTTAAAGCTTTTGTTTTGATGTGGTCCAGACGGTTTAAGGTAATTAATTTTTTCTTCTAAAAAATTAGTTTGGCTGTTTTTTACGTTTACCCTGTCTAGCCAAAATTATGTGATACTTCTGTCCAGCCAAGTTTCTGTAAACTATTCCATTCTTCCCAAGCCTCTTCTACTCGGATTTTGCTTGTAGATTTAAACCCTGCTGGCTCTCCTAGATGATTCGTGTAAAAAGTATGTGTAAAGATTTTGATGCTGTTCTGAGGTGATTTTTTGCATCTTTCAAAGAAAATTAATCTGCTCCCCTCGGGATTAAGAAGGCAACCGTTGGGCGTATCAACACCACTGCCATAAGAAAAATTAGACCAAGCATTATCCCCTCCAAGTGTCATAAGTGATATAGTACATCTATACTATTAGTTTTATATTTCGTTTAGCTTGGCGTCAAGAGTTTTATTGGGTTAAGTACTTATTTACTAATTAAAAATTTATATTTTAATTAGAAAATAATTATATTATTCTATGAACTATAGAGAAGATTTAGAGTTTCAACTTCAGAAGGTAACTTTAGCAATACAAGAGGTTGTTGAGGATGTTTACATTACTGATAAGGTAAGGCAGGAACGAATAAGAAAACTACTTAATTTCAAAGAGGCAATAATTTATAAGGGAAAGGAACTTCGTATTGATTTAGAAGCGGCATAAAATTGTCAAGTTTGTTCTTAATATTTAAAAGTAATAAAGTATTGTTATTATCAATTAAAAAAGTTAACCAAAATCAATATTAATGTCGCCTGGAACTCCTGATTTAATTCTTTTAATTTTGGTCTTTGTTGGTCTACAAGCTTGGTGGATAATTCCAATAATTAAAAAAAATAATAAATTAAATGATAGAGGCAGGGAATTAAGGGAAGAAATTAAGCAGTTAGAAAAACTATATAAAAAGTAAAAGTTAGATGTAGTTATTATCAATATTTATATAATAATTATATTGTTTAAATCACATGAAAATCAAAAAATGTTTTTTCTCCTTTTTGGAGATATTAATAGCTTTAATATCTCCAAAATATTCCTTAGCAGATGAAAAAATAGAAGTTGTCCCATTAATTCAAACTTCTAAAGGGTTAAGTGGAGAAAGTTTTAAATATCTAGAAGGAGAACCTTAATTAAGGCTTTTGAGAGTGAAAATACCTGTTGGTTTAAAGACTCCTATCCATAAGCATCCTTCCCCAATGTTGATACATGTTACGCGAGGTAAGTTAAAACATGTCAGAGGTAGAGTTATAAATACTTTTAGAGCAGGGAACGTGTTCGTTGAGAGTAATAATGGAGGAGAACATTATGTAAAAAGTATTGGAAAAAAACCTGCCATTCTTCATGTTGGTGTCATTTCAGTAGTGGGAGTACCAACAACTATCAACAAATAAAAGTCTTCATTTTAATAAATTATAAATTTTTTTTATAACTGAAGTAATTTCTTTTTAAGAGGAACAACTGTAATGCGAAACTCCTCCTTTATTAAAGAATTCTCTTGGTCTAAGACGATTGTATTTTTGTTCTATATCCAAAGACTGCTCTTCATATGGACTTTTGAAGATAGTTTGTAATTCTTTTATTTTGCTGTAATTACCATCTTCAGCTTCTTGATATGCAGGAACTATCATCCATTCACGCCAAGTAAACTTAGGATTTACTTGTTTCATTGATTTGGAGATTTCTTTAAAATCACCTTTTTTCTTAATACAATCTTGCCATTTCTTTAACCAAATAAACCATTTTTTATCAAGTTCTTCGGTTGAAGGTAAATAAAAACTATCTTTTAAAAAAGATATATTGTCAGGTATATGAGAAAGCTTTCTAAAGAAAATGCTGAAATCAGCCTTAGAGTTAACCATAAGATTGAAAAGCTCGTTGGTAAGAGTTTCGTCGTATTTTTCAAGACCAAGCTTTTTTGCCCACATTAATTGCATTTCTTTGCTCATAAATTTAGAAAAATCATTTTTAATTTTCTCTAATTTTTCTATGTCTTCTTTATTTTCTAAGAGTAATGGTAGAAGAGATGAACAAAACATCTTAAAATTGATTTCGGCAGCAAAAGGCTGATTGAAAAATGAAAAATGCTCTCCACCTCCAGTCCAAGGCTGAAATCTTGGATCAAATAATTCACAAAAACCAAAAGGGCCGTAGTCCAAGGTAAAACCTCCAGCAGCACAATTATCGCTATTAAAATTACCTTGGCAGTAACCGACTCGCATCCAGTTAGTGACAAGAGATATTAGTCTTCCACGATATAAATTAGCCAACCTAATCACCTTCTCATTAAATGAATGACTTGGATCAATGTCATCTCTATAATTCCTATCTATAAGATGTTGGACAATAATTTTAAGCTCATTGAAAGCGTCATCATGTGAATTGCTTCGAACTCTGCGAGCAAAGAGTTCGAGCTGACCTACACGCAAAAATGAAGGCGCGACACGTGTAGTAATTGCGGCATGATTATTAACCATAATATCAGGTTCAAAATATCTAGAACCTTCTGTATACCAAGGCCTTCTAACTATTTCTGTCCCTGAGACATAAAGAGTTAACGATCTTGAAGTAGGAATTCCTAATGCATGCATTAACTCCTGTGCAAGAAATTCACGAACACTTGATCGTAGTACTGCACGGCCATCTGCGCCACGACAATAAGGTGTAGGGCCTCCACCTTTAAGTTGCATCTCCATTCTCTTCCCATTAAATAAACCTTCGAAAACAGAAATTGCTCGACCATCTCCATAGCCGTTACCTGTCCCAAAAGGACATTGTTGTGTATATTCAGTGCCATAAATAGACAATGCATACCCCGTCGCCCAGCCAAAGGGTCTCATTGGATGCTCTGCGACTTCGATATCTCCTGAAAAAAAACGACAAAAACTTTTATCTTTTATAAGGTCAGAACTTAATCCCAATTCTTTAAATAATGTTTTGCTATGCGAGACATATATTGGTTCGGGAATTGGTGTTGGAGTGACGGGAACATAATGACCTGAATAAACTGACCTAGCCTTGTGATCATTCCCATCTTTTTTTGAATCAGGATCAGCGTTGAGAGAATTCATTAAAGAAAAATCTGCTAATTGTGAAAACTCAGAAAAGTTTTTAGTTTCTTCACCTTTTAATAATTCAGATTTTTGTGACATAAATTTTGGCCTTTATTCTTGACTAGTTTCTAGTTGCCTGGAAATGAACAGTAACTGTATTTTATATTGAATTTCATCTATATGACTTTAAATAAAGTAATTTAATGTTCTATGAAAATTACTCAAATAAAAAAATAATTAAATGTTAAATTTTAGTCAAAAAAATTCCGCCGTAAAAATATTTTTAGAATAAGATCTAAAATTGTAGAAGTATAGCGAATGAATTTTATGATTATTGAAACAACAGTTCTAGATTTTAAACTGAGTAATACTTTTAAAGAATATGAATCCTATATGAAGGCATCTGAACAACAAGCAATGTTTAATGAGATGGGTGTTAAGACTTTTTATATTGGAAAATCTTTAGATGATCCAACTAGAGCAACAGTAATGTTTCAAGGTCCTGAAAATGTTTTATATAATATTTTCATAAATCCCGAAACAAAACCAATAGTTGAAGCTTCTGGACATATTTATGAAGGTACAAAAATAACTCGTTGGGTCTGTTAATAAACTAACTTTTTAAAAATTTTTACTTTTGATGAGACTTTTATTTTATATGAATTATCAACTTTTAATAGAATCTTATTCTTTTGGAACGACTCTTTCTAATCAAGAAATAGAACTTTTAAAATTAGAACTTGAAACTCAGATTATGAATATGAACATATCAACAGATTTTGGTTGTTTCAAGTCAGCACCTTCACATATTTGTAAAGGACTTAATTTAAGAAAAGGAACTTCTTGGATAATGTGTCTTGCTGAAATTTTAGATATTCATAAGCCTTCTAAAATAGGGAAAACAAAAAGTGTAAAAGTATATGATTTACTCCTTAAGAAAGGACTTGTAATTGGTTAAAAAACTATATTAATAATTTAACATAATTAAAATATCATTTGATGAATTTATTATTAGCTGATTCAAAAGTCTAAAAAATACTTAATACAGATAAGTTATGTTTTGAGAATATTGTTAATCAGACAAGGTCTAGCGAAAAAAATTTAGGGAAGAAAATTTAAAAGGGGCAATAGAAGATAAAAGGAAATTATGGGTTCTCTTGAATTCTAAATTTTGTGATGAAGATATTATTAAAAAATTTAAAGAAGAATTATTCTTCTTATATCAATCGAAATTTGACTTAATAAACGATCATAAATTTATAATTGATGAATTAAAAATAAATAAAATTATTAATTTATTAAAACAAAAAAGTGAAGAAAAATATAATAAAGGAGATTTCAAAGGATCTATAAGAGCATTAAGGAGATCTGAGAAATATTTAGCAAAATAAATTGTTTCTGTTTGAATTTTTATAAAATTTCGTTTTCATAGATATATAGCTATCTTCTCTTACTCAATTATGATTATGCCTCAATCTACTTTGGAAAGTTTGTTATTTTTTTTAGTGCTATCTTTATTAGCTTCTTATCTAGTAAAAATTAAATATGGATCCAATATAAAAGTTCAAAAATAGTGGAATTATTTATTTGTGAATTCAATTGGTATGAAAAGTTTATAATCTGAACCCGAATGTATTTTTTTCTTCGATTCCCCATAACCTAGCTATTTCTCTTAAGAGAGTTTCAACTTCAGAATCTGATGAGCCTGAATCAGCTTGAAATTTTTTACAAATTTTTATGATATCTTTTGATGTTTCCTCAATTAATATCTTTTTTTGGTTTGGATTAGCCATTTAAATTCTAGTAAACACCATTACAGTTGAAGCCACTGCAATTAAAAACTCTGAGAATATTTAATATGAAATTATGAAATTTATAATCAAAAAAGAAGGCCCAAGTAGTGAAGATAGCAAAAGCTGAAAAGGCAAAAGCAGCATATTGAAGCCAATGTGTTCCAGTACTATCTACTCCATTTTTATCAAAATCAGAATTACTCAATTTTCTAAAGTTTCTATAATCTTAAAAAGTTTTTTTTACTAATGTTGAATTTGGTATTTAACTGAATAAGTTCTTACAAAGTAGGATTTATCATTTAATAATTATTACTGATTGCCATTCCATGTATCTTGATAAAGCCAACTCAAGAATACAAGAGTTAGGATATTACCAAAAGCATAAGTGAAACCCCATAATGGATCATAAATGTTAGCAATTATTGTGGACATTATGAAAATTATTAAACCAGAAATAATTAAATCTTTAACAGGTAAATTTTTAGTATCAATAGAATTAATCATTTAAATTTTAAAATATTTTAATATCTCAAATATAAGATAATTTAAAAGGATTTTTATCAAATCAACTGGATTAAGTGATTAATTTTTAGTTTTCTACTGGAGATATATTTTCTAATTTTTGTTTTAATTGAGCGCCAATTGAATTTCTTCCTAAATCTAAAAGTCTTAAAGTATCTTTATGCATTCGAATTTGTGTATCTGCAACTTGTAAACCTTTGAGAAGATCTTTAACTTCTTCAGGCAGCGAATTTATATCGTATTTTTTACCATCAAATTCTAGTGTAGGAATTTTTTTATTTTCTGGATTAGCTGAATTGAATTCTTTTGAGATAAACATTTTAAAATATAATTTAAATAAATATATATATATATTATTCTATAAAACGCAGATATTTTATTAAATTTAAGAATTCATAAAATAATAAAGAATAATTCTTGAAAATACTTAAAAGTCTTTTTTTACTGAACCTGAAATTTTTGCTTTTACTAACATTATTAATAATTAAATCGATATGAAATTTTGAAAATTTAAATTTATAGGATTTAAAAAAATTATTGATTAAAAGAATGTAAAAATATCCTATATTAGAACAATAAAACTCTCTTTTTTCAATGAATAATAAATTTTATCAATGGTGGAAAAACCATAGAAGATTAGTAACTTTTGGAGGGTTTTTACTTTTATTAGGTTTGTATGTATCTCCAGTAATTAAAGAAGCCAAATATAAAAACATATGTATAAAACTCTCCGAAAAAGGGGCTTTAAATAAATTCAATGGCGATAATATCGGCGAAACACTTTTTAAAGATACTGGTTTAAGTATTAAGGAATTAGCAAAAATAGAAGGTTATAAGAATTGCATATAATGAAACGCTTACTACTTTCAGCGGTACTATTTCTTTTAAGTGCAATTTCATTTGCAAAAGAGAAACTTAATTACACTGTTACCTCGGATTCTCAGATACAAAATGTTAAAGGTAATTTTGAAGCTATTGGTAATGTAGTTATCAAAAGTATTAATAATAATTTTGAAGCCTCCTCAAATAAGATGACTTACGATAAAGATTCGAGAACTTTAAAACTAGTTGGGAATGTAGTTGTTAAAAATAAAGAGTCTGAGGAAGGTTTATCTATACAAGAATCATATGGCGATGAATTGACTATATTTACTGATTCGGGACTTTTTAAATTTAATTCTGAAAATAAAAATAGAGTAAAAACAAAACTTAAATTTTAGATTAAATGCTTACTCTTAAAAAAAAGAACTTATTTATTCCTTTATTTAAAGTCAATTCTTGGGACCCTTAGATACAGCATCCAGTTAGATAATTGATAACTTTTTTTGAAATTGCACCAGTACCAATAGCTATTAAACTAATACCAAATATTGTTCTTGATCTTTTGCTTGCGAGTAGAAATTTCATTAAGATTGTGTATTTACCAAATAATAGGAATATTGACTTTTATTATGTGGATAAGAAATAGCTTCAGGCTCAAATATTTAAAAATAGCCTTTTACCCTATTTACACTTTTTCATTTTAAGATAACTGAAGTACAAATTTAATAAAATGATTGAAAAAAAAGAGGACAATATTCGAAGCGAAAACTTTTATCCAGATAGTAATTATTATCTTGATCAGGACAATACTCCTGAAGAGACCACACTCCCAGAAGATCAAATATTTAATACGACTAAATTTGAATGGCCAAATAGCTATTGGTTTATTGCAGAAAGGACTAATGGAAGGCTTGCAATGATAGGCTTCATGGCTGTCATTATTAACTACACTTTATTTGGATGGATAGCATATCCAATCCTTTAAGTATTAATTATGGGATTTTTTAATGAAGATTAACTCGCAGGGTGGAGTCTATTGTCTTTTAAAGACCTTTCATACTATGTTCATTGAGACGTTTTAAATTATGATTAAAAATCAGATAGATAATGCATAAAACAAATAAAGATCATTTATTCGAACTGACAGTCAGACAAATACGTCTAGAAGCAAAGAAATTATTAATTCATTTATATAGTCGTAAAAATAAAAAAGAATTGGTCGAATTAATTCTTAAAGATCG
Organism: Prochlorococcus sp.; assembly: GCF_965655815.1. NCBI lineage: Bacteria > Bacillati > Cyanobacteriota > Cyanophyceae > Synechococcales > Prochlorococcaceae > Prochlorococcus > Prochlorococcus sp. The sequence goes on from NZ_CBFHHZ010000008.1 coordinate 33,816, forward strand.
AGAAAAAGACTTAATTGAAGATAAAAATAATGATGAACGGATAGCTGAAGAAGAAAGAATAGCTTTAGAGAAAGTTAAAGCTGAAGAAGAAAGAATAGCTTTAGAGAAAGTTAAAGCTGAAGAAGAAAGAATAGCTTTAGAGAAAGTTAAAGCTG
>NZ_CBFHHZ010000009.1:0-18677 GCF_965655815.1 Prochlorococcus sp.
ATTGGTTTTCTAGAGTACTTCAGTTCACTATCAAAATAATTATTGCCAGGGCCTAATGGAGTTGTATATGAAAAAAGAAGATCAACATCTTCAGCAATATCTAAAACAAAGCCACTTCCTACATAAAAATTATTTCCATAAGCATTTTTACCAATTCCTTTTGAGCCTAGTTTCTCAGGTAAGAAAGTGATTCCTGGAACTATTACAACTGCCAATTTATCATTAAAATTTTTCGAGAAGGGTAAAGAAAAAGCTCCAATTATATTTTCAAATTTATCTTTACCATATGAATTATTCTGTTGATTATATATACTTTTTGTATTTTCAGATCCACTAGCTTGTCTCCAATATTCAAGAGTAGATACCATAGATAGACCAAAGATATTTTCATTCTCGTCTAATAATTTTTTCTTAAATGAAAAAGCATAATTTTGCCAATGATAATTACTTTTTTGTCCATCAATTAAGTTGTATAAATTATCATCCGCTTCAGAAAAATAAATTGAGATAAGAGAAGAATTTGAGAGTCCATAATCAAAAACAAATGATGGATTTTGTTGCCCAGTACCACCAGATACACCCCCATCAAAAGATGATTTCCATCTAACTGAAGTTTGAAAATCTCCATAGTCAAGAAAATTGTTAAGAGGTAAATATGGTTCAATTTCAAGAATAGAACGATTTGATTTTAGTTTAGATTTATAAATATTTTCATCTCTAGAATTCTCAGGGTTTTTTACTTTAGAACTTTCCTCATTATTATTTTGAAAATAACTTTCATCATCCTTATAAGATTTCCAAATAATCTTTTTCAAATCATTTGAATTTTTTTCTTGTATTTTTTCCCATTTAATTATCTTTGATTCAGGCGATTCTTTTGTATATTTATCTGCTAAGACACTAACGAAATTTAATAATTGACTAAATATAAATAAATAAAATACCAACCTCATTTAAAAAATTCTTTAATTTATCTAATTAACTTTTCAATAATACTACTAAAAATCAATTTTCAATTCTATAAGATAATAATATAAAGTAAAAAAGAGTATTGGACAACTAATGGAGAAGGAACTCAATTATGATAATGATGGATTAGATCCATCAGAAGAATATTTAAGAAAGAAGAAAAAAGGTAATGATGATGATACCTATTTCCCTCCAGAAGAATCAGAACCGCCACATTATTAAGAGCGTAAGAAAATTTATTGACAGGTTATTTAAAATTAAAAAAAAGTAAAAATTCAAATATGACTGAACAAAGGAAAATAGAGAAATTTGGAGTCGGGAATTTATACCCTGACATTCATCCACCAGAGTTTTCATTCTTTAAAGAAAAATGTATAGATGTAGCACTTGGATATGATGATGGTTTTACTTTCACTCCTAAATTTGGGAATTTTAAAGAAACTGAAGATATTTTTGATTACCTAAAACAATATCTTGAAGATAAAGAATTAGAAAAATTAGATATTCGTTTTGATACTTTAAAAACTTGTATATACCAAATAAATCCTGAGACATTAGAACTTGGAGAATTATTGGAATGTGAAGGAAGTGATGTTGAATATTTTGAATGGAATAAACAAACTAAAAGTATTGATGAGGTTGATTCAAATTCACTGAGTGAAGAAGAAGAAGAATATTTTCACTAAGTGATGATAATTCATATTTTCCTTCAGAAGAAATAGAGCAAGTTGAGGCATTAACGAAATGAATAAAGAACATAATTATGAAGGAGGGTTATTTAATTACATTGTTTTGAAGGAAGAGAAGGAAGTGATCTTTTATTTACATAATCTCTATCCAGATTGCTTAAAAATCCCAGATATAATGAAACAAAGGTTTCCTAGTGATTACAAAAGCATAGTTGTAAATTCTTTGGATGATTTCAAAAAGTATGGAGCAAAACGTTGAGCACTAAATGGGATGACACTTCATGGCAGAAAGAGTTCTTGAACATGAAATCTCATTCGCCTGCAGATGCAAAACTCTTAATGGGAGGAGTAAAAGGATTGAAAGGTGCTTGGCGTTTAGGTGTTCTGCACGTTGAATACGAAAGATTGAAGAAAATACAAGAGCAGCAGCAACAATGAAAGAAGAAATAGATTGGAAGAAAGAATTATTAGAAAGTGGAAGATTCAACGATAAATTTCGGAAGAATCTTTTAGAGGATGGTGCCAAGAACTTCATGCAAGGAATCTATTTAGGATATATGTATTCCAGATGGAGAAAAATCAGAGGAGTGGAAAATATGATCCAGTTGAAAACTAAGGACAAATGAAATCATCATTTAAAGATTTTTAGAAGAAAATAAAATGAAGATGTTACCTATTTCCCTCCAGAAGAATTAGAACTAACTCACTATTAACAATGGGTCTTAAGGAATCCCACACTACCAAACTTTATCTATCAAATATCCCACACTACAAACAATTTATCCCACACTACACCCCACACAACGAATTAATGTTTACCGTGGAATAGTGGGAACTATTAGTGAAGAAAAACCTCAATAATAGTTTTAAAAACTCTTTATTTGAACCTATTTGGGTCTACTAGAAACTACAAAATAACGGAGAGGTTTGGCAATTTGACTAAACCCCATAATACTGAAATCGGACTGGTATTTTTAAGTACTACATGGGGTTTTTTGTACCACATCTAAAAATAATCTGACTACCTTTTTGTCCTACCTATTTTCCTTAGATATAACCTATATTTCAAAATCAAAAAGTTATCTTACCATAAGTCTTTTTCTCAACTATCCTGTAATTGCAGTCTATTTGGAGGATTGATTACAGCATAACTGTAGTATCAAAATGAAGTTTTTACGGAGAGGGTGGGATTCGAACCCACGAATAGTTGCCTATTAAACGATTTCGAATCGTTCGCTTTCGACCACTCAGCCACCTCTCCCCCTTTTAAAAGTATATTGACAAACTTATATTAGTTTTATTTTTCTAAAAAGATATATTTTTTAATTCCAACCAGTTGCTTTCATTATTTTTATTGCCTTGTTATTGAATTTGCCAAGTTCTCTTATAGTCACATTATCTGGTTTAAAATCACCAAATTTACTAACAATTCTATTTTGGCTTAATTCCTTCAAGGGGTGCTCATAAGTTTTATTAGCTAAACCTTGACTACCTACATTAGAAGCTAAATATTCAAGAAGAGTAATAGCCTCAATCTTGTTTTCTGCATATTTATATACGCCCCCAGCAGTGATATTTACATGAGCTGGATTGGGTACTATTAGTTTTATTTTTTCTGCTAAAGAAGCATCTCTTGGACCTTTAACACCATCAAGCATCCTTGCGACATAATAATGATTAACGATCCCAATACCGCACTTTCCCTGCCCTACAGCTCTTATTAATGAAGAATCTCCAGAAAAATAGGGAGTGGAGACATTTGATATCAAACCCTTAAGCCAAATTTTTGTTTGGCCAACACCTTTCTTTGCTATTTGATTAGAAACTAAAGATTGATTATAAGGACTTTTTCTATTTCTTAGACATACTTTCCCTTTAAAAGAGGGATTGGTTAGATCCTCAAAATTTTTGATTTTTGTAATATCTACAATATCTGGATTTGTGATGATTACCCTTAATCTCCTAGTAAGGCCAAACCATTTATTACCGGGATCTCTCAAATTATTTGGAACACTATTTTCTAGAATATTTGAATTAATTTTTTGAAATATATTTGCCTTTGAAGCATTTTCAATTCTTGCTGCATCAACAAGAATTACTAAATCAGCCTGGGAATTTTTACCCTCTCTTTTTAAACGTTCAATTATAACTTTTCCATCTGTTTCTATATTTCTAACTTTAATGCCAGTTAATTCTTGAAATTTTTGATAAACCTCTTTATCTGTGTTGTAATGTCTCCCAGAAAATAACCTAACCTCCCTCTCTGCAGAATTCACAGATTGATTATTTAAAAATAGAGATAATGTCGCTGCAGTAAAAAATCCCTTTTTCAAATAATTTTTTAATTTCATCTTTTTAAAATTGTTATAATTGTTACCTTACAACAAAAATTTGTTCGAAATAGTCAAAAAATTAATTATCACTAAGTCATGTATATTTTTTTACTTTAGGAAAAAACATTTTGATATTTTCGGAAAATAAATCTTACTTTACTAAGGGAAAGCCCATTTTTTCCCTCTCCAGTATCCATGAAGAGGCAACCTCTCTTGCTAATTTTCTAATCTTTTCTATGTATTGAGCTCTATCTGTTACCGAGATTACTCCTCTAGCATCCAGCAAATTAAAGCAATGACTGCACTTTAAAACAAAATCTAGAGCTGGATATGTAAGATTTTTTTCAATTAAAGAGTTAGCTTCTTCTTGATAAATAGCAAACAATTTTCGCATATTTTCAGGATTTGAATCATTAAAATTAAAAGAACATTGGTTTTTTTCGAATTGAAGCCAGATATCACTGTAATTAATATCTTTATTCCAATTTAAATCCCAAATACTTTCTTTATCTTGCAAAAACATTGCAATTCTCTCTAATCCATAAGTTATTTCAATAGGTATTGGATTACAATCTATTCCTCCACATTGTTGAAAATAAGTAAATTGTGTAACTTCCATGCCATCTAACCAAACCTCCCAACCTACTCCCCAGGCTCCTAGGGTAGGCGACTCCCAATTGTCCTCCACAAACCTTATGTCATGATCTTTAGGTTTTATCCCTAGGAACTCTAAAGAAGTTAGATATTTTTCCTGTATCTCATCTGGAGATGGTTTAATAATTACTTGATATTGATAATAATGTTGAGCCCTGTTTGGATTATCTCCAAACCTTCCATCTGTGGGTCTTCTACATGGTTCTACATATGCAACACTCCATGGCTCAGGTCCAATAGCCCTTAAAAAGGTATGAGGATTCATTGTTCCTGCTCCCTTTTCAGTGTCATAGGGCTGCATAATTAAACACCCTTCTTCTGACCAGAATTTATTTAAGTTTTGAATTATATCCTGAAAATACATCGAATTAAAATTTTTAAAAATTTAGAGCGGCACCAATGAACATAATAACAAAGTTGTAAGAAAAGAAATATTTTTGACAATGGTACAAATGAGATTTTAAATACAGAAAAAATCTAATGGCAATGGCCCAAAAGTATTAGATTCTTCTGCATCTTCATCATATTGGCAAGTTATTAAAATTCCTTCTCCCAGACCATTTTCAGATCTTATATAAACATTTCCAGTTTTTTGATTACCTTTTAAAAACACACTTCCATCAGCATGAAGCGAATCTAAGTTACCAAATTTAATTGAGGAATATTTTTTAGAAATTGATTGCACTACTTCAATAGCTTTAGTATCACAAGGTGCCATTATTCCTATTGTTATCCAATCGGCATTATAAATATTAGTTTCGAGTTCTTCTGATAGTTTTTTTATTTGACTACTGCTTAAAAAAGGAGCAGTTCTAAGACTGTTTAAATCAACTAATTTATTTATTTCCATTTAATTAATACCTAAATTAATAGTAATTAACCAAAGGTTCTTCCATTCCACCCCCACATCTCAGCAGGAACGTCTTCAAAACAAATATAAATTTTATCTAAAGGGACTCCAATCTTTTCATAAATAAAATTACATATAGGTTTTGCCATCTCTGAGGGACTTAGGGAACCTATTGACTTTATTTCTAAATAGCAGCAAAGGCTTTCATCATCGAAATACATTTCGCAATTATCATCTAATTTAGCCATAACAAATCTTTTTGATTTATTTGTCAAAGACGAAACTAATATTGAGATTTCTTCAAGTAATTTTTTCTTGTCCTCAATTTTTGCTGAAGTAGAAACATTAATATAAGGCATATTTATGCAGCTAAATTATCTTTTTGAAAATCATTTTGCAGATTAAAAGATTTATTTTTTAAAACTTTTTTTGATGAAAGATATGCCATATCGTATTGACTAATTCCGTTTTTATATGGATTGAAAAGAGCACTTTTAGATCTACTTTTTTTACTCTTTTTAAATAAAATCATTTTAATTAAATTGATATTTAATAATTTAACTTTTTTTGAATAGATGTCTAGCTTTTTTAAAAATCTTTAATTAACTAAATGCTAAATATATTTTAAATCACAATATGAATATCTATTTACTAAATTTATAGTACCTCTCAAAATAATGGTCTTGGAAGTTTTAAATAATTATCAAAGAAAAAAACTTGATGAGAGCAATGATGAAGAATTTTATTCTGACCCAAAATTTGTTTATCATTTAGATGCAAACTTCAGGCAATATTTATCCAATGTTTATAAAAATGAAATTGCAGATGATTCAACTGTCCTTGATTTAATGTCCAGTTGGGATAGTTATTTACCAAAAGAGAAAAAATATAAAAAAGTTATTGGGCATGGATTAAACAAACAAGAACTCGAAAAAAACAAAATTTTTGATTCTTATTGGAAACAAAATTTCAATTTAAATCAAGAGATTCCTCTAGAAAGTGGCGCCGTTGATTATTGTTTAATGGTGGCAGCCTGGCAATATTTACAATATCCAGAAAATTTAACCAAGGAAATCGCAAGAATTTTGAGTAATCAGGGCAAGATTATGATTGCTTTTTCAAATAGAGCATTTTGGCATAAGGCTCCTAATATATGGACTTCATCTACTGAAGAAGAGAGAATCAAATATGTAAGAAAAGTATTAATCACAAACGGATTTAATGAACCAAAAATCATTAAAAAGTTTAATGAAACTTCTCTTAATATTTTTAATTTTTTAAATAAAGATCCTTTTTATTGTTTAATTGCGACTAAGGAATAAATTGTTCCTTTACTGCAGTGGAAGACAAAGGTAATGAAAAGCTAATAATTAAAAATCCATAGCCATACTTTTGAATTGTTACTAATATTGGGTAGTTTAAAAATTTTCAATGGGATCTAAAAGAGAAAAATATCCTGAAAAATGTCCGTGGGATCTAGGTCCTAATCAAGATTTAGCAAAAGAAGAAAATTGGACACTAAGATTAGGGGAGGCAAATGTATGTTTTAGCAAAAACAAATTAGATGCTAATTACTTTCATGTAATTAGTAATGAAAATGAAGAGCAAATTCTTGCTTTCAGAGCTAGGCTTCTTTATCAGAAATTACTTGATAAAGGATTTAGATTAGTAGAGTAAAAAGTGAGCCACTAGCCCAATAAACTTAGATCCTCAAAAATAAACTCTTGTATATCTTCTTCTTGATTTTTATTTAAGTATTTTATAGATCTTGAATTAAGTATCCAAATGTCTTGAGAACCAATATTAATAAATCTATCCTCATATTCCAACTTCAAAGAATTAGCTTTAAGAGTATTAGGATCAATTTGTTGGCTAGTATATTTTTTACTTAGGAATCCATTCCCAGTATCGAAGAATTCTTGAACAAAAATTTCTATGATTATTCCGTGGATTTTTCTATAAACCATATTTATACAATTATTTTTGACACGATATTTATCACCCTCACTTTTACCGGAAACCATCATTTCAATTCCACTCTCTGAATCTTTAATTAAATTAAAATTGTTTTTTGAGTGAATTTCTTTAAATTCTCTTTTTACCCTATGGATAGACACTTCGAATAATTGTGAGGATATACTTTTAACTATTTTTTGATCATCAATATTGTGGATTTCAGGTTTAAAATCTTTCCCTAAAACAAAACTACCTTCATAGGTATCACTATTCACGGAGAAAATACATTTACCTTTATAACCACTAAATTTACTATCCCACGTATATCTTCTTTCATAAGCATTTTTAAAAAGTTCTTTGCAGTTTATTTCTGTTAAATACATTATTTAATAAGTAATAATAATCATATTACAAAGAAAAAAACAAATATCTTAAAAGATTTATCCCAATGAAGGAATTTCGCCCTTTAATTGAGAAGCCCATGTTTCTAGACGAGAGTCTGTTAAATCAGATTCACTATCTTCATCAAGTGGTAAACCACAAAAGCTTTCACCCATTACACTCTTTGACTCATCAAACGTATAAGAAGATTTGTTAACATAGCCAACCATTTCAGCACCTGCTTTTTTGAAATAACTATGTAATTCTTCCATTGCATCGCAATAGTTTTCTGTATAGGTAGATGAATCCCCTAAACCAAAAATGGCTACTTTTTTTCCTGACAAACTTAGTTCCCCAATATCCTCTAATATTGAGTCCCAAGCAGTTCCAGACCTTTCCTCATCTGCTCCAGTATTCCATGTAGGAATACCACAAATTATTGCATCAAGGCCTTCAAATTCCGAAAGATCATCAACATCGGAAACATCCTTAGGTGATTCTGCTGAAGAAATAAAGTTGTGAAGACGATCAGCTACGTCTTCAGTTTTTCCAGTTGTAGTTGAGTAATAAATTCCTACGGTCATAACTTAAAAATGTTTACATTAAAATAATAAAATTAAAATACGATAAATTAATTTTTATAAAAACTTTTTCATGTATATTTTTATACAAATTAACGTAAAAAAATCTGTCCCTAGCAATTTAACCTGATCAGAATCTAATAATGCTCAGTAATAATCAAAAAACTAATCTCAATAAGCTGATTGAAGATTTTAATTTTTTAAGTTCAAAAAAATATAAATTAATTGTTTTATTGGGCCTGCTGGGTGATTTTGATAGTTTTGAATACGCAATAAATTTGAAAAATTTTATAAACAATACTCAAAATAAAGACATCGATATTTTTGCAATAGCTATAGGTAACAAAATCGGTAAAGACAAATTTTGCAAATTTACAGGATTTCCCAATAAGAATTTAGAAGTAGTTTACGATAATAAAATTCACGAGGACCTTAAGGTTTCAAAAGGTATTGATATTGGACTGGGAGGTTGGATGAATATGTTGATAATGTTATCAGGAATAAACTCTTTAAAAACAATTAAAGAGGTTATTAGAGGTTATACCGGTGATAGAAATTCAAAACAAATTTTTTCTGACGAGGATCAAATAAATCTCTTTAATTTAATAAAATTTTCTGGAGTGTTCTTCAAATATACATGCGGTGATGGTTATTTAAGGCCTTTTGAATTGGCTACTTACAGATTAAAAAACATGTTGGAAATTCTTCAAAACTGGAATGATTACATTCTTGATAATAAGTATCTTCCTCAAAGGGGGGCTTCCTTTCTATTGGATGATAAAGACCAAATTATTTACAACTATTTTTCCAATGATGTGCTTGGGTATTCTTCTAACATGGAAGATCCCTTAGCTTTTTTATCTGAGAAATGTAAATAATGAATTCTTTAAATATCGAGTTTTTCGGATACATTGCTGCAATTTTAACTACAGCTGCTTTTCTACCACAGTTAATTAAAACGTTAAAGACGAAAAAAGCTGAAGATGTCTCTTTAGTTACTTTAATAATGTTTATATGCGGTGTAGTGTCTTGGATTATTTATGGATATAAAATCTCCTCATTACCAATTTTAATAGCTAACATTATCACCTTAATACTAAATTTATTTATTTTAATTTCAAAAATATATTATTCCCGAAGTATTAGATAGTAATAATTAGTTAATCTAAAAGTATTAACTTACCCCTAAAACATTTAAATAAAGCCTAATATAAATCAAATAATAAATTGAGTCTTGAAATCTTCGAAATGCTGGGTTTGGTTTAAAGGAAGTCTCAATGAAGGGGGATATTGGAAAGAGGGTTTTAGTTGTACTTTTGATGAAAAGCCTGGAATATTAATAGAAAGCCCATCATACGTTACATGTAGAGTCCCAAATTGGCGTGTCCTTACAAAAGAACCTGAAGATTTAAAAAAGACACCTTTGATTCCAGAAAATGCAATTTGGAAAATAATTTAAATTAAATAAAGAATTTATATTCATCACATAACTCCTAAGAAGGTAGGATTATTTTATTAAAAATAAATTAATACTATTTACGATCTTTTTATAAATATTATTCCTTTTTTGATTTTAGGCTTTTTTATTGGAAAAAGAAAACCTAAATTTTCAGAACTTATCGCTTTACCCCTAATTAAGTATGGTATTCCATTGAGTGTAATGGGCCTTTTATTAAAAGAAGGAATTGATCTGGATTTAATTAAAACTGCTTTAATTGCTTTTCTATCAATTGGATTTTTAATAGTTCTAATTAATTACTTATCAATATTTAAAACAAGACTACCTAATTACTCTTTACAATTAGCTGGTTTAATAGGTAACACTTCATTTCTAGGGATCCCAATTGCATTAGCCCTCCTTCCAACAAGTACTATTAATTTTACGATAGGCTTCGATTTAGGAACAACTCTATTTGCTTGGATATTTGGGCCTTTCTTTCTAAAAAAGAGAATAAACACTAATACAAATCTTAATTTCAATGAACTTTTAAAAGCAATACTAAATAGCCCTGCCTCAAGAGGAATAGTAGGTGTCCTGATTGCATATCTTTTAGGGTTGGAAAAAGTTTTAGGAGATTATTTGTGGATCCCAGCAAGAATAGTAATAGTTCTAGCAATAGTTGTTGTTGGAACAAGACTAGGAATAATCACAAATAGCAAAACTAAATTTTTTAATTTGAATAAAGGGATTAAATATTCAATAATTTTAAAATTATTAATTTTCCCTCTATTTATATTTGTTTTTAGCAAGATCTTGGGCTTTAACTTAAACGAGACTTCAGCAGTGGTTCTTCAGGCAGGAACACCATCAGCTGTATCAACAATCTTGTTGGCTGAAGCTTATAAAACAAATCAAAAGATTGCAGCTACAATTCTTTTTACAACAACATTAATTTCAATTATTACGATTCCTGTTCTGGCAAATTTGATAAAAACTTTTCAATAACCTCAGAAATAACCCTTTAAATAAGTAGATATATTCATTTAATCAACATATTTGCTGATTATTGTAAATAATATATCCGGATATTTACATAATGTCTTAAGATTTATAGTATGAAGTCAGTAAATCCTAAAAATGAATATATCCCTCTAGATCTTAAAATCTCTGTAAGAAGAGATACTTTACGGCTCATTTCAGAAATGGCTCGTGATATGGGGATTACTATCAATGAGGTTTTCAGTTTTTTGGCTGAGGATTCTGTCATAGATTTAGAATTATTAGATAATTTAAATAATGTCGAAATTCCAAATAAATGTAGTTTGGATGACCTAAAGAATGAAATGCTTAAAAAAAAGCTTTGTTAAAATTTTTCCACTTTTTTATTTCTCCAGTTAGCTTCAAAACCATTACTCAGTAAATTAGTTGCTTGAGCATTTAAATCACTTTTTTTGATCCTCCATAGATTATAAATTCCATGAACACCTAGTTTTTGATGTCTAATATTTGACCAATATTCTTCACTAGATGAATATTTATCAATGACAACCAAAAAGGTTTCATTATCGTAATTAGGTTTGTCTTGAAAATTAATCCTCCTATCAAAAGTCAATCTATCGGATAAATTAATTACCCCTTCTGCATTTCTAGATTCATAAAAAACTATCTGTTTTGAGTAGAAATGTAATGATGGTTTTCTTATTCCAATCATTGCAAGAGTTTCACCACCCTGTCGAGTATTTAAAATTTGCTTAGAGATATTTCGTAAAGGTAATTGTCTAGATGTATCTCCTAATTTCCTTATTGGTGGCATCAAAACAGTTTGTCCAAGCAATAGTAATAATTGAAGATAAAGAAAAGTATTTTGGGATCTAAAAACAAATAAAACAATTCCAACGAAAGCAAAAGCAAAGAAAAACAATCTTGCTTTAAGAATTATTCCAGTACTCAATAAGTTTGACGCAAGATTTGGCATTTCAGGATCATTTATTGTATTCAACCAAGTATTTGATAAAAAGAACGCTATTGATATTCCAAGCAGAATAAAAAGATTAATAATCCATAAAGATGAAAAGGTTTTTTTTTGATTTTGAAGCTTCAAATAACTATAACTTGTCAGAATTGCTACAGCTGGCATGGCAGGAAGCCAGTAGCTCGGAAGCTTTGTTGCAGAAATACTAAAAAAAATAAAAACAGAACCAAGCCAACATAAACAATAAATAAATAAACTTTCTGAAGGGGTGTAATCTTTTTTAAAACTAGTTTTTAAATCTTTAAAAGCCTCAAATATTCCGTGAAATAAAAAAGGTGTAAATGGTAATGATCCTATAATCATTACGTATAAAAAGAACCAAATAGGTTCTGCATGATTATTAACTACGGATGTATATCTCTGGAAATTATGATACCCGAAAAAACTATCCCAAAAAGGTCTCCCTTCCTTTATTAACTCTAAAACATACCAAGGCAGGCTTAACAAAACTGTAATTAATAAACCTCTTTTAGGTTTTATTTTGCCAAGGAAACCCCTCCAATCCTTTTGAACAAATAAAAAAGATGAAATAGTCAACGCTGCAAGGACAAAAGCTACTGGTCCTTTGGTTAAAATTGCGAGCCCCAGAAAAACCCATGGAGAGATACAATTTTCTTTTTTATTACTAGCCATTCTTCTCCAAAATAAAAGAAGGCTTATCCCTAAATTCCCGCATAAGAGTGCATCACTTACCGCAGTTCTGCTCCAAACAATTAATAGTGGAGACAAGGCAAAACTCAAAGATGCCACTATGGGAGTAGTTAATTTTCTCTCGCCTTTTTGAGGCCAACAATATATTGTATCTCCAATCACTAGCATTAAAAATAATGAAGCCAACGCCGAAGGAAGTCTTGCTGATATTGTTCCAAGGCTATCCCATACTTCGTTTTTTGGTAAGGAATAGAACAAGCCCATAAGCCAATAAATAAGGGGTGGTTTATCAAATCGGAAAATACCATTTACTTTTGGGGTTAACCAATCGCCAGATTCACTCATTGCCTTCCCCGCGGCAGCAAAAAGGGGAGGAGTTTCATCTACTAATCCTGTAGAACCTAAACCTAAAAGAAAAATTATTATTCCAAAAAACAAAATTACTAAAAAAGTTAGTAGCCTTTCTTTAGATTTAAAAAAAATCATTTATAGTTATTTTGTGTTTGATAATCTTTAATTACTTTATTAAGCCAAGTCATTACTTTACCAGCAAATATATTTGAAGAAGCATTACTATCTACCCATTCTCTACAATTTTTTCGGTCAATCTTATTAATGATTTTTAAGTAATTAAGTAAGCCTTGCTTATCATCAGGTTTTGCTAGATAACCTGTTTTACCATGCTGGATAATTTCACTTGGCCCTCCCCTTTTATATGCCACAACAGGTACTCCACAAGCTAATGCTTCAACTACTACATTTCCATAAGCTTCGTTCCATTTGGGAGTATTAAGTAAAGCTCTACAAGTTCCAAGTTCTTTCTGTAACTTATCAGTTTCTACAAAACCTTTCCATTCTAAAATCCCTGGAGAGAATAACTTTTCAATTTTTAATGCATATGATTCATCTTGAACAATTCCCCAAACATTAAGTTTTTCGCCAAGAGCGTTAGCCACATATGCTGCATCCTCTAAACCTTTTTCAGGCGCTACTCTTCCTACCCAACCTAGAGGACCATTTTTACAATCTTGAAATATATAATTACCTAAATTAAATCCATTTCCAATAACAATTGGATTTTCAATAAAAGGATAATCAGATGCTTGTATCTTTGAGTGAAAAGCAAAGTTATTAGGAAATTTGGAATAAACTTTTGAAATTAAATTACTTATAACAAAACTTTCGGAACCCATACTAATAATATGAGCAATTGGAATGTTTATATTTAGAGTCATCCAAATTGGTAGCCAATCGTAAGATAAATTCAAAATAATATCTGCTTTCTTTCCAATATCTATTGCCTTTTCAATCATTCCTGATAAAAGTGAATTATCAGGAATACTTACCGACGAATAATAATCTTGATGTTGCCAACTTTTTTGCTCTTTTCCTTCTACAAAATGTAATTTTGCTTTTTTACTAACTTCAAACAATTTAGAGTTATTTGGGGCCACTACGTCTACTGTATGACCTTTTAAAATCAAGCCAGAAACTAAAGAGTTAAGAGTAAGCTCTACTCCACCACCTTTACCACTACCTAAAAAACCGATAGGGGTACTAATTAAAACTATATGCATTCTTTAAAGACTATTTTCCCATGACTTACTAAATATTAGTCTTTGTATTTGAAAATTCCCATATAGACTTTCTCTGGCTGACAAAGAAAACTGATATTAGGACAAAAACTACTCCTATCCATTGAATTATTGTTAATCTTTCATTTAGGTAAACACCACCACTGAGCAGCGCAAATATTGGAGTTAAAAAGGCAAGAGTGCTAAATCCTGTTATCTCTTTATTATTTGCAAAATAGAAAAATAAACCATATGCCAAAGCGCCCCCAAAGATACTTGCAAATGACATCAGTCCCCAATCAAATATGGACCAATTTGGTATCAATTTAAAATTTGTTTGTAAGCAATGTTTAAGAATAAGAGGGACACTTCCTAAAACCATATGCCATCCAGTTACCGCAACAGGATCACTTTTAGTACATGTAAATCTTATCAAAATTGTTCCAAGTGCCATTGCTAGAGAGGCTCCAAGCATCCATAATTCTCCTACATTAAATGCGATGTCACTAATACTTTTATCAGACATTAGCCACCAACTTTCCAAAAGTTCTTTTGGAACCCCTAAAAAAATTATTCCACCTAAGCCAAAAAGTAACCCTAACCATCCAATTGGATTAATTAAATTACCAAAAATCGCTCTTGCCAAGATTGCTACCATCAAAGGTTGAGAATCAATCAAAACAGAGCCAAGACCTGCACCTGTCTTAGATATCCCATATGTTAAAAATAATTGAAAAAAAGTTGCGTCTACGATTGTAAAAACCAAAAACCATTTCAAATCACACTTATAAATTTTTAAATCTCTTTTTAATAAATATGTTGTAATAAGAACAAGAATCCCGGCAGGTAGAAGTCTTAATGAAGCGACAAACTCAGGGCCAGCACTAGATACTAGAGGGGTCATAGCTGCCATTGAAGTCCCCCAGAGAGCAAAAGGGAGTATCATTAAAAACCAATTTAGGATTGAATTCATTAGTTCTGCTGATAGTCTTTTTAAAGTAGATTTATGATTTGTACCTTAAAAGAATGATTTGGCCTTTTAGACGTAAGTCAAAAAAAAGAATGGCTCGTATAGTAATAGATGAGCCAATCACAAGTTCAACAAGAGTTTCTGTCCTTAAAGCTTTAAAACAAATTGAGGATAGAGAATTCCCTGCATTAATACTTAGAATCGACTCCCCTGGAGGTACAGTCGGCGATAGCCAAGAAATATACTCTGCTATTAAAAGACTTAAAGAGAAAGGTTGTAAAGTCGTCGCAAGTTTTGGAAACATATCAGCTTCCGGTGGAGTATATATCGGTGTAGCCGCTGACAAAATTGTAGCGAACCCAGGAACTATAACGGGTTCGATTGGGGTAATAATAAGAGGAAATAATTTATCTGAACTTTTGAATAAAATTGGTATTAAGTTTGAGACTATAAAAAGCGGGATTTATAAAGATATTCTTTCTCCAGATAAGCCTTTAAGTAAGGAAGGAAGGGAACTTTTACAAGGATTAATCGATGAAAGTTACAAACAATTCACTGAGGCTGTATCTGAAGGTAGAAATTTACTTGTAGAAGATGTAAAGAAATTTGCTGATGGAAGAATCTTTACTGGAACACAAGCAAAAGATCTGGGATTAGTTGACAAGATTGGAGATGAGTTTGTTGCAAGGGAGCTTGCAGCAGAGATGGTAAAAATCGATCCAAAAATACAACCGGTAACTTTTGGTAAGAAGAAAAAGAAAATATTAGGGCTTATACCAGGTAGTAGAATTGCAGAAAAAATTATTCAGAATATATTTTTTGAAGTAAATTCATCTAATAAAATACTTTGGTTATATAAACCTTAAATCCGATATGATTGAAAAATTTGAAGGGAATTACCAATTAACAATCATAAGAGGGGCTACGACTGCAAAAGATAATTCTGTAAAAGAAATCGAGAGTGCTGTGGTTGAATTAATCGAAGAATTAATAACAAGAAATAATATCGTTGTAAATAATTTGTTATCAATTACATTTACTGTGACAAATGATTTAGATGCATGTTTTCCTGCTTCCATTGCAAGAAAATGTAAAAGTCTTGATTCAGTAGCGTTCTTAGACTGCCAACAAATGTACGTTCCAAATGATATTGATTTTTGCATTAGATTAATGGCACAAGTTTTGTTACCTGCTGATCAATCTGTCAATCATCCTTATTTAAGAGGTGCTTCAAAATTAAGGGCGGATAGATGTTAATCTTATTAAAACAATTTTCTCTATAAACTCGATAGTTAAATAACTAATCATCTATTTAAACATGATGTTTAACAAACAAACAAAATTTGCTTTAAATTTTAAAATTTTAAAGCTTTTATTTTTTTCACCATTATTAATTTCAATTCCATTTTACTTAGCAAATAGTGATGCAAAGGCTGGATTGGAATTTCAGTGGGATCAAGATTCAGGATATCGAAGATTAAAATGGTTCCAAAAAGAGGATAAAAGAAAATTTAGAAATACAATTTTTTTCTTTTTGAGACCTTCTGATAGGCAAGCAAATCTTCTTAAAATTACATTAAAAATTCCCAAAACATTCGATTCAACTCTTAAAGATAAAGTAAGTTTTTGTAAGGTAAAAATAGGAGGCTTTGAAGGTCGTACTAAATGTATAGAAGATATCCCTGCAGATGTAGAGATAAATGAAGATAATTCATCACTAGATATATTTCCTTACAGTCCAATCCCTTCAAATAAAGATAGTTACGCGATTGTTTTTAAAAAAATATTTAATCCTAAAAAGTCTGGTCTTAAGCAATTCCATTCTTATGGTCAGTATGCTCAAAAGAATACCTCTTCAAGATATTTAGGAAGCTGGACTATAGTGATCGATTAAGTGATAAATTAATAAAGGATAATAAAAAAAATGACAAAAAGAACATTCGGCGGAACATCAAGGAAAAGAAAACGTGTATCTGGTTTTAGAGTAAGAATGCGTTCTCACACAGGAAGAAGAGTTATTAAAAGCAGAAGAAAAAGAGGTAGAGAGAGAATAGCAGTTTAACTGTTTTTTATGATGGCCTTGCCCAAAGCTATGCGTTTAAAAGGTCATAGGACTTTTGATTATATTCATAAAAATTCTGTTAAATATTATGGGAAATTAATGACTTTCAAAATAGCAAGAGCAAATCCAAAAATTCTCATATCCCATAATAATATTCATAGTTTAAATAATTTTAAAGTTGCCATATCTATAAGTAAGAAAGTATCAAAAAAAGCAGTAGAAAGAAATAAACTTAGGAGAATATTGCAGGATTCTTTATTAAAAAATTTCAGCCAGCAGAATAACCACAAACCTTATTGGTTACTTGTTAACCTTAAAGCTGGTAATTTCTACAATGATAAGATAAATCTATTGGAGGAATTTCAATACCTAATTTTTAAGTCAGGTTTATTTAAATGATTAACATTAATGAAGAATCGTTTTATGAGGGTGGCCCAGCTAAAAGTGATTTAATAATCAATTTATTTGCTGGTTTAACTCTTCTTGGTCTTCCATTTACATTTGCTGCAATAGTAAGGGCCTTATGGTTAAGATACAAAATTACCAATAAAAGAATAACAATTGATGGAGGATGGTTTGGCAAAAATAAAACTCAAGTATCTTTAAGCAATATTGAAGAGATAAGATCTATCCCGAGAGGGTTTGGATCTTATGGAGACATGGTTTTAATACTCAACGATGGCTCTAAGGTTGAAATGAAATCTTTACCTTTATTTAGAGAAAAACAAAAGTTTATTGAGGAGAATATGGTTAAAAGATCACAAACATTAAATCTTAATGAGGTTGAGGGATTTGCTACTAAATCTTGATTAAATTAATTACAAAAGTATTATTATCCTGTAAAATAAAGTGTCAAATAAAATCAAATCTTCTTTAATATCGTGATCGGGTTCATTTCAGAAAAATTATTAATCCCGATTCTAGATTTTTTCTACGGGTTAGTCCCTAGTTATGGTTTGGCCATAGTTGCATTAACAGTCGTAATTAGAATCGCTCTATTCCCACTAAGCGCAGGTTCTATTAGAAGCGCTAGGAGGATGAAAATAGCTCAACCTGTAATGCAAAAGAGGCAAGCAGAAATAAAGTCTAAATTTTCAAGTGATCCAAAGAAACAGCAAGAAGAATTAGGAAAATTAATGAATGAATTTGGTAGCCCTCTAGCAGGATGTTTACCTTTAATAGTTCAGATGCCTGTTTTATTTGCATTATTTGCAACTTTAAGAGGTTCACCATTTGCAGATGTACCTTACAATATCAACTTAAAAGTTTTACCCCAAGATCAAATTGCCGCTATTGATCCGAAGCCTTATAAATCCCCTAGACATTCAATCTTTGTAACAGAAAAATCTCACTTTCCTGTTATTGCTACGTTACCTAACGGTACAAAATTGGGTTCCGAAGAATCAGTTAAGATAAATTTGCAGACAACAAATGGTAATAACTATTCAGAAGTTCTCTCAAAATATGATAACGGTTCAAGATTTCTTCCAACGTGGACAGTTTCAAAAGGTTCAGAAAACATTAAAGTTTCTCA
>NZ_CBFHHZ010000010.1:0-14820 GCF_965655815.1 Prochlorococcus sp.
ATTATATCTTCTTGGCATTGTGTAAAAATCTAAAAAAGACATTGCAACGAATAAAACCGTTCCAAATCCTGCAATCATGAGTTCAAGACCTGAACCTCCAAATACTCCTGGAGCAAAGAATCCGCCGATTAATTGAACAAACATTGCTATCAATAAACCAATTAAGCCAAGTCCAACAACTCCGCTTAGAGCTTGTCCAACACTATCGCTCATCCTTTGACCTGTATAAGAAGCTATTACAAAAGTAATACCTGTTGCTAGTGCAGCTGTACCAACAGATCCAATACCAATTGTTCCGATTGCCAAAGCTACTATTCCACTTAACGTAAATCCAGTTAATAAACTGAATCCAGTTAACAAAGGAAGAGCTTTTGAATTGTTCGCGTTGTTAGCAGCACTTGTTGCAACGAAAAATAAAACCAATTCAGCTATTAGAGCGACAATAGAAAGAGGTTGAAATAATGAAGGGTTTGTTGCTATAAGTGAGACACCTGCTAATACACCTAAAGAAGTTAGAACCATTCCTCCACCTACATAAGGAAGAGCTTTCTGTACTACATTAGGTCCAACGATAGAACTAGATTGAGCATCGCGAATGGCTTGATTAAAATTACTACTAGCTGGCATTTTTATACCTTTTAATTGAATCTATTCTACCTAATTTTTTATATTTCAGTGTACGGTTCACCCAAATAATATTTTATTTGTAAGCCTCAATAATTTTCTGAACTAAAGGGTGTCGAACCACATCTTCAACAGTTAAATAACAAAACTTTATTCCTTCAGTATTAGAAAATATTTTAGATGCTTCCACTAAACCACTTAACTGATCATTTTTTAAATCAATTTGAGTAATATCACCATTCACGACCATCTTTGATCTTTCACCTAATCTAGTTAAAAACATTCTCATTTGAGAAGTGGTAGTATTTTGAGCTTCATCTAAAATAACCAAAGAATTATCTAGTGTTCTTCCTCTCATAAATGCCAGTGGTGCGACTTCAATAATGCCTTTATCAATTAACGAATTTGTTTTGTCGGTTCCAAAAATGCTATGTAGAGAATCAAACAAAGGTCGTAAGTATGGATCAACTTTTTGCTGCAAATCTCCAGGCAGAAATCCTAAATTTTCACCAGCTTCTACAGCTGGTCTTGTTAAAACAATTTTTTCGATTTTTTTCTCCTTTAATAATCTGGCGGCACAAACGGTTGCTAAAAATGTTTTACCCGTACCTGCTGGACCAATAGCGAAAGTTAAATCAAAGTTCTCAATAGATTCAACATATTCTTTTTGTCTTATAGTTCTAGGCCTTAAATATCTCCCTTCTTTTGAACGAGCTAGAATCTTTTTCCCGAGCTCAGCATGAGAAGAAGATTCTCCCATATTTAAGGAACTTAGAGCAGCTTTAAGATCCACTTCTGGTACTTCTAATCCTTGTTCCCAAATTGGTCTTGTTAGCTCTACCAATGCAGATGCTCTTTCAAGTTTAGGAATTACTCCATTCAACTCGAGTTGTAAACCTCTAATAGTTAGGGAGACACCTGTAAGAGATTCAAATTTTTTTAAAAAAGAATTCCCAGGACCCGATAACGCAGTAGCAGCATCCGAGCTTGGCAAATCTATAGTGAAGTGACCAGTTTTGGAAACTTCTTTCATCTAATTAATAAATAATAATAAGTTTGACAATTTTTTAGCTTTCAGCTTCTTTACTATCACTTTCAGCTTCTTTACTCTTGGCCTTTGCAATCTTTTCTTTTTCCAACTTAGCCTTACCAATAGCTATGGAAGGTCTAACTTTCTTTTCTAGTAATCCACCTTTTTCTAATAAAGTTCTTACAACATCGGTAGGTTGTGCTCCCTGAGTAAGCCTGATTCTTAATGCTTCTGTGTCAAGCCTAGTTTCTTTAGTTCTTGGATTGTAAAAACCTAATTCTTGAAGAGGTCTTCCATCTCTTCTGGAAGTACTATTGCATGCAACGATCCTGAAACTTGCTTCTTTTTTCTTTCCAAAGCGCTTAAGGCGCAATTTAATCATTTTAAATTAGTACAGATTACTTAATAATATCATTTGAAGGTAGCTATTCATAAACTATAAATCCCCAAAACCTTTTTTCTTTTTATTTGATTTTTGTTTTTTAAATGATTTATTACCATTTCCTCCACCCATTCCTGGCATTCCACCCATTCCTGGCATTCCACCCATTCCTGGCATTCCACCCATTCCTGGCATTCCACCCATTCCTGGCATTCCACCCATTCCTGGCATTCCACCATTTGACATTTGTTTCATAAAACCTCTCATTCTTTGAAAATCAGCAAGTACTTTATCAACATCTTTTGCTTGATATCCACTGCCTTGTGCAATCCTTTGTCTTCTTGATGGTTGAGCCGCAAGGACTTCTGGCTTTTGCTTTTCTTCTAAAGTCATAGAAGAGATCATTGATTCAATTTTTTTTAATTGTTCTTCCCCATTTTTTATCATTCCATCATCAATTTTATTCATCCCTGGTATTAATTTAATTAAGCCTCCAAGTGATCCCATTCTCTTCATTAATCTCATTTGCTTAACAAAATCATTAAAGTCAAAAGTTGCCTCTTGAAGTTTCTTTTGCATTACTTCCGCATCAGCAAGCTCCACTTCTTTTTGTGCCTTTTCAACAAGTGTTAATACGTCTCCCATGCCCAGAATTCTGCTTGCCATTCTCTCAGGATGGAATGGCTGCAATGCTTCTATCTTTTCACCAGTTCCTATGAATTTGATTGGTTTTCCACTTATTTTTCTTATTGAAAGTGCAGCTCCTCCTCTTGAATCGCCATCTAACTTAGTTAATATTGCTCCTGTTATTCCAACTTTTTCATGAAATGACTTCGTCAAATCAGCTGCTTCTTGACCAATCATAGAATCTACAACCAGTAAAACTTCATCAGGCTTTGTAACCTCTTTTATTCGAACCATTTCGCCCATCATTGATTCATCTATTTGCAATCTTCCAGCAGTATCAACAATTAAGGTATCTACATTATTTTCATTGGCATAGCTCAAAGCATCCCTTGCTATTTCTTCAGGCTTACTATTTTTTTCTTTCGCTGAGAAAACTTCTAGCTCATATTGATTACCAATTGTCTTAAGTTGTTCAACAGCTGCAGGTCTATAAATATCAGCTGCAACTAATAAAACCTTTTTTTCTTTCTCCTTCAAATAAAGGCCTAATTTACCTGTTGCTGTTGTTTTCCCAGCACCTTGTAAACCTGCCATCAAAATAACAGTAGGTGTCGTTTCTTTTTCAATTAATGGGGAATTTTCATTTCCCATAATATTTATTAATTCTTTGTTAACTACTTCAATAAATTTCTGTCCTGGATTAACACCTCTTACGACTTCTTCTCCAATAGCATTATCTTTTACCTCTGAAACAAATTCTTTAACCACCGATAAACTAACATCAGCATCTAACAATGCTTTTTTAACTTGCTTTAAAGAATCATCAATATTATTTTCGCTAATTTTGGCTTCACCTCTTAAACCCTTAACGGCGTCTTCAAAGCGTGAAGAGAGTTCATCAAACATTATTTATGATTATTTATTTTTAATATTATAGATGATAGTAATAGCTAATCCTAAACACCACTTATGTAGTCAACTAATTTCCAGGAGTTATTTGAGAAACCTAAAATATATTTAACTTTCAAAAAAGGAGTAAAAGTTGTTTCATTTATCAGTTCTCCATCAGTTTTTAAAATTTTTTCTGTATATTTCAAGTCAACTGATACTGATATTCTGGATGCAGTTTGAGTTAAAAGTACAATATTTTCAATATTAGTATTTATATTTTTGTAGATGCCTTTTTGAATATCAAGTTGTCTTTCATTCGTTAATCTATTAATCAAATCATTTTGAACTATCTTTGATAAATTAATTTCACTTGTTCCTGCTAGAAATTTACTTTTATTTACAAGCCATGTATTAATTAAATATTCAATTTGTTCTAAGGAGGGAGAAGCAGTTTTTATTTCTCCTCCTGAAAAAGAAATTTTTTCTGTATTTTCTGGGAGAATAATTTTTGATTTATCGAGAACTTTTTTTTTATCGTCTTGGTTTAAAACTTCATTAAAGACATTCTTATTTTCATTTATAGATAATGAGCTATCAATTATTTCTTTTTCCTGTGCAGGTTTTTTGAGATTATTTCTTACAAGTCCAACACCTATGCCAAAAGCAAATAAAATTAAAAAGGCATAAAGATATGTTAGGTAGGGAGATTTATTAAATATTCTATAGTTCTCTAACGCTTCTCCAAATACAAATTTTAATTCGGCAATCTTTTCCATTGCGTACTTATAAAACTCTATTGATTTATTTTTAATAATCTCATCTGTATAAATATTTTCTTCAATAACTTCTTGATCATCTTCTTTTACTCCACCAGGCAAAGGTAATCGTCCTTCTTCAAAATTGTCCGAATTGAAATCAGGTTCCGTACTTAAATCTTTTAGAGATTCTTGTGCTTTAAAATTTGGTTTATTTTGAGGCCCAGACTTAAATACAGTTCTATTTGACTTCTTTTCTATTTGCTCAATAAATTCTTGGATTTCTCTATCCTCAAACCAAGAGTCTAAATCGATTTCTTTTAAATCAATATCCCTATAACCAACCAAAACATCATTTTCTAACCAATTTTTACAAAAAATACATATTGCTTCTAATTTTTCTCCAGGATAATTATTTAACCAATCTCTTAACTTCTCATCGGAACTACTTAAAAACCTCGCTGAGGATTGCTCAACATCTGCTAAAAGCAAATCAAGGCAACCTATTAATGGCATTGAGTCAAGTCCTGATAAATTTAGTTTTTTTAATATTTTTCGAGCTTCGAATAATTTTGCAGGTTTTCTTCTTGCAAAACCAATTGCTGTTAAAGATAAAAAAGCTAAAAATCCCGCTTCACTTGAACCCCTTTTTTGTAATTCTAAAAATAAATCTATCTGATCCTGAACAGTTAAGAATGGCTTTATTTGTTGAAAGAAAGATTCAAATTCTTGCTGATTTAGATAATCATTATATTCAGATTTATTTTTCCCTTCTAATCCACCTCTTTTGATTATTAAATTTTCCAGCATACTTAAACCTTTTTTATGCGACTCATATTCATTTAAATCTCTACTTAACAAATCAAGAATTCGATACGGAAGAAGCGACACTAAGTCCTCCTCTAGAGTTTTCCGTAAATCCCCTAGTTTGCCCATTCTTTGAAGAAGCTGTATGCCTTCTTGTAAAAAATCTGCAGCATTTGAGTAAGATCTTTGATCTTGTTCTTGTATCGCCGCATCTCTAGATGTCAAAGCCGCTAACAAGGTAAGATCAGCTTCTCTACTGCTACCCAATGCAGGGGTTTGAGGGGGTTGCAATGCTTTTCTTGTTATTTTAAAGGCTTCTTTAGCAGAGCCCGATTCCCAAAGGAGAATTAATCCTGCAACCTCTCTATTTGAAGATAAATCTAAACCTGATGCTCCATTTAACAATAAATTTTCGTAATCTCTTCTACTATCTGGATCTGTAAGCAAATCTGCAGTAAGGCGAAGCAATTCTGACCTTTGAGTTAAAACCTCGTACGTGAATCCTTCATCAGGAGTTTTATCCAAGCGTAATTGGAAAGCCCTTAATATTTCCTCAGATGTTGCTGAGGGGCTTACGCCTATTAAACGAAAGTGATCTAATGGAAGTTCCAAACAAATATCCTATTGAAAATCCTTTAGATGAATTTTATCAATTTATAATTTTTTTTCATAATGTCTTGGAGAGTTATTAAAAAAAAACATGAAAATCGTCCATTGAGGCTTAGAATGTTAACAAACCAAAACTTCATTAAGGTATTTTCTTGGAAACACACGTAGAGAGAATTTCAAATCTTCAGGACTTAAAAAAAGCGAAGTTAGATCGTGAAACCGGATTATTTCTCTATGAAGACATGACGCTTGGTAGAAGATTTGAAGATAAATGTGCGGAGATGTACTACAGAGGTAAGATGTTTGGTTTCGTACACCTTTATAACGGCCAAGAAGCAATCAGTACTGGTGTGATAGGTGCAATGAAAAGGAAGCATGACTGGTTTTGTAGTACCTATCGCGATCATGTTCATGCGCTTAGTGCAGGTGTTCCATCTTTTGAAGTGATGAGTGAATTATTCGGTAAAGCAACAGGATGCAGTAAAGGCAGAGGTGGTTCTATGCATTTGTTCTCAAAGGAGCATCATTTATTAGGAGGATACGCTTTTATTGGAGAAGGTATTCCAGTTGCTTTGGGATCAGCTTTTTCAAGTAAATACAAAAAAGAAGTTGTAGGTGACAATCAAAGTGACTCTGTAACAGCTGCTTTCTTTGGAGATGGGACTTGTAATAATGGACAATTCTTTGAATGTTTGAATATGGCTCAATTATGGAAATTACCAATAATTTTTGTAGTTGAAAATAATAAATGGGCTATTGGAATGGCTCACGACAGAGCTACAAGCAACCCAGAAATATGGAGAAAAGCATCAGCTTTCGGTATGCATGGTGAAGAAGTCGATGGGATGGATGTATTAGCTGTGAGGGGAGCTGCTCAAAGAGCTGTTGAAAGAGCAAGAGCTGGAGAGGGTCCAACATTACTGGAATGTTTAACTTACAGATTCAGAGGTCATTCTTTAGCTGATCCGGATGAATTAAGAGCTGAAGAAGAAAAAGAATTCTGGGCCAAAAGGGATCCTATTAAGAAATTAGCTAATCAGATGATAGAAGGAAATTTTGCTAAAGAAGAAGAATTAAAGAATATAGAGAAGAAAATAGATTTAGAAATCTCTGAATCTGTTAAAAATGCTCTAGATGCTCCAGAACCGCCTTCTAACGAATTAACTAAATATATTTGGGCCGAAGATTAAGTTAAATTCCGCTAGGTAATTTTCTAGTTAAATTTCTTAGTTTTCTAAGAGCCTTAAGTTCCACTTGTCTTACTCTTTCTCTCGAGACTTCTAATAACCTTCCTATTTCTGCTAAGGTATGTCTCTCATTTCCATCTAACCCGAATCTTAACTTCAGAACATGTTGTTCTTGTTCGCTTAAATGACTTAACCACTTTCCTAACTGCTCTTGATGCATCTTTTGCTCGACTTGGTCTAGAGGTTCTTCATTATTACTATCTGCAATAAGGTCACCCAAGAAACTCCTGCCATCATCACCATTTACAGGTGCGTCTAAACTACTTGTAGATAGAGCTTGTCTCAATACAGAATCAAGTTCCTCTACATCTATTTCCATTGCTTCCGCAATTTCAATTCTACTTGGCATTGCTCCAAGTTTATGCGCTAATTCCCTACTTATTTTTCTAATAGTGGCAAGTCTCTCACTTAAATGAACTGGTAAACGGATAGTTCTGGATTGGCAGGCAATAGCTCTGGTCATACTTTGGCGAATCCACCAAAAGGCATAAGTAGAAAACTTATATCCTCTTGTAGGATCAAACTTTTCAACTGCTCTCTCTAAACCTAAAGAACCTTCTTGAACAAGATCTAAAAGTTCTAATCCTTTACCTTGATATTTTTTTGCAACACTAACTACTAACCTTAAATTAGCTTTCATCATTCTCTCTTTTGCTCTTCTTCCAATTTTTATGATTCTTTTATCTTGAGGAGTAAATTCTTTTGTTTTTTCATTTAGTTGACCGTCTTCAGTTAGAACCATCATTTTTTGAACTTGGTTACCCAATTCAATTTCTTCAGCAGGTGTTAATAAAGGGACGCGGCCAATATTAGATAGATACCAACTAATAGGGTCATTACCTCTTCTTTTTTGCGGTTCTGTTGATGTTGTTGCTGATGAAGCCATTTTTTACCCAGATTGAGGTACTAAAACTTTCCTACACTTTTGTGGAAATAGCCGATTACTTAATACCTGCTTCAGATTTCAGGTATAAATTGTATAGTTATGTGTTTAAAACTATAAAAAACTCCTTATAATTGTTTCTTTCATAACATTAGCCTCGTTTTTGTTTTTCTCATTAATTTAGATAACTGGTCCCCTATTAAAGAAGCATTTGACCCTTTTTTACACTTTGATGCAGCAAAAGAGTGTAAAAAAACGTATTTTGCTAAAGATTCAGTCTTAATGTTATCTCCCAAATAAGACAGATCTATTGCTGAACATCCACCAATAAATCCAGACAAAAGATCTCCTAAACCCGCTCTTGCAGTCTCAGAATCAGTTCCAAAAAGTTGCCATGCATTTTCATTATTGGCAATGACGCTATTTGCTCCTTTTAATAAAATATTTATATCAAATTCTTTAGCAGCTTTTATAGCTAGTTCAATTTTATTAGTACACTCAATCTCAGGAAATAACCTCATGAATTCATTATCATGAGGAGTAATCCAAGTCTCATACTTTCTTTCTAAGAAAAATTTAGGTCCCAAATTTGATTTAGAAATTCTATTAAGTGCATCCGCATCAAGAATCAATAAACCTTTAAAATCTAATAAGTACTGTGTTGATTTTTCCCAATCATCCTCATTCAAGCCAATTCCTGGGCCAATAACTATTGAATCATAATTAGAAAAATCAATATCCTTTAAGGCATCGAATAAAATTGAATTTCCATTTGGATCGCTACTAAGTTTTCCTACAACTACTGCTTCTGGTTCAACTTGCCAAATTAATTTTGAAACTAAATCAGGGAGAATTGCTGCTACAAACCCCGCTCCACTTGAAATAGCTCCTTTTATTACTAGATGTGCTGCCCCAGGATATCTTTCACTTCCCGCAATTAATAATGTTCTACCTCTTTTATATTTAGAAGAATTTTTTGGTAATAAAGGAAGATTAATTGTTTTTAAATCTTGATAAGTAATTTTTAAAATCTTACTTTCTAATTTACATAATTGACTTCTCGATATACCTATATCTATGTGATGTAATTCGCCAATGTAAGGTAATGCGGCGTCTTGTAATAATCCAATCTTATTTAGTCCAATAACTAAATTGTAGTTTGCTTTTACAGCATTTTTTGAGAAGGGTTTCCCAGAATCAGGACATAAACCCGTTGGAACATCTATGCTTACAACCTTACCAGACCCTTTTTTAAATTTTTTATTAAATAATTCAATTAATTCATCATCAACTTTTCTATTTTGATTATTCCCGAAAATAGCATCAATCCATAAGTCTTTCCCTTCAGGATCGGGAGGTTCTCCTAATATTTCTACTCCAAGAGATGTAAGATAATTTACATAATTAATCGTTAATGTTTTTTTTAAAGGAAATGGGCACCATAATTTAACTAGGTATCCCTTTAGAAAAAGCTCTTTAGCGATTACTGCCCCATCCCCACCATTATGGCCAGGACCTAAAAAAACTATTACTCCCCCTTTTAAAAGAGATTTTCTTTTCAAAAGCCATTTAGATAGTTGAATTCCAACCTTTTCCATCAACGCCTCTTGAGGCATTCCTTGAGAAAAAATTTCATTCTCTAAATCCAACATTTGCTTTGAAAAAACAACCAGATGTTTAGAGTCAATTGTTGGCCATCCAATTTCTTTCATAATAAGTTCAAAGCAATTAAAAACTGTTCAAAATTCTAAATTTCCATGTTAAAGACTTTAAAGGATAAAAAATTAGAGAACTGTTCTTCTATAAATAATAAATCTAAAAAACAAAAAAAAATAATTGTTGGTCTTTCAGGTGGAGTAGATAGTTCACTATCTGCAGCCCTTCTTATAGAAGATGGTTGGAAAGTTGAAGGCCTAACTCTTTGGTTAATGAAAGGAGAGGGCTCATGCTGTTCCGAAGGATTAGTTGACGCTGCAGGTCTATGTGAAGATTTAGGAATTAATCATAATATATTGGATTCAAGAGTAATTTTTGAAAGGGAAGTAGTTAAAAAGACTACTGAGGGATATGAATCCGGTTTCACTCCACTTCCATGCTCGATGTGTAATAAAAATGTAAAATTTGAAGAAATGCTCAATTTTGTTATTAAACAAAAAGAGTTTACTTATATTGCTACTGGTCACTACGCAAGAGTTCAAAAAGTTTCTTGCGAGAACATCAAAAACTCTGAAAATTTCCAATTCAAGGATTTCTTACTCCTAAGGGGGGCTGATAGAAATAAAGATCAGAGTTATTTTCTTTACAGTCTTTCCCAAGAGGTATTAAGCAGATTAATACTTCCGCTCGGAAATCTTAAAAAAGAAGAGACAAGAAAAGAGGCCTTAAGATTAGGACTTAGAACTGCAAAAAAACCAGAGAGTCAAGATCTGTGTTTAGTTGAACATTATGGATCTATGCAAAAATTTATTGATAATCGTATTGAACCTAAAGAGGGTGAAATTAAGCATATTAATGGAGAAATTCTTGGCACTCATAATGGTATTCAACATTTCACAATTGGGCAAAGAAAAGGTTTAGGTATTGCTTGGCCAGAGCCTTTATATGTAGAAAGTTTAGATAAACAAAAAAATATAGTTTATGTCGCAAATAAAAATGATCTTTTTAAAAGAGAAGCCATAATAAAAGAAGTAAACTGGGTTTCAATTGAAGCACCTTTAAAAGAAATAGAAGTAGAAGCACAAATAAGATATCGGAGTGAACCCGTAAAAGGAATTTTAATTCCTGTAAAAAATGAAGACAACATAACTAAAAAGTTTAAATTAATTTTCGAAGATAACCAAAGCTCTATCACTCCTGGGCAAGCAGCAGTTTTTTATAAAGATGATATTTTATTAGGAGGCGGATTAATTTGTGAATTTTCCAAAATATAAATTTAATCCATTTAAAAACAAAAATAATAAGAACAAAGGGCGTTCCCCATATGTTGTATAGAAAGTTTTTTCAATAGAAAAATTAGGATTTACAACATCATTTTGCTCAGTATTAGGATCAAAGAGTTTAATTATTTTTCCTTCTTCACTTATTAATCCTGAAGGACCAGTATTTGCAATAATTATATTATCTTTTTTATTTTCTATACTTCTTACTCTGGCCAAAGATAGAAATTGATCATGTAGCTTCCTTGGATAAGGATCTAAGTTAGCTGCTGAAATTATTAGTTCTGCCCCACTGTTTACAGCATTTCTTATTTTAAATCCATCAGTAATTTCATAACAAATTGCTATTGCGAGTGGCTGAGTAAATTTCCATTTAAAAAACCTTGAATCTGATCCTGGCTGAATACCTCCTACTGCCGATAGTCCTCTTGAAAATATATTTAAGAATCCTGGAATTTTCTCCCCCAAGGGTACCAGTCTATGTTTATCAATAAAAGATGAATAAGTTTTATCCCCAATTTGATATCCAAGCAAAGAACTTCTTAGGCCATTTTTAGAGTTTCTAAAACCTCCTGCCAACATCCTTATTTTACTTTTGAAATTTAAATTGAAATTATTATTCAAAGTCCCCTCGGGTGTAATTAGGAGTTTTGCATTATTTGATAGAGCAATTTTTTGAGCAGAAATCAACTTATCATTTATAAATTGATTTTTAAAATTCGTTTTTTCTCTTGTGGGCATATTAGTTTGCCATAGAGCTACTGGATAGTCATTATTTCTTTCAATTGGGTTCGTAAAACCTCCAAGAAAATGTAAAAGGACGAGAATCAAAAGCCCAAATAAGAATGTTTTTTTAAAATGATATTTTCTTTTCCATTTCTCATAAATTAGGTATATCCAAAAACCTATAGTTAACTGCACTACACATAAACCACTCGCACCAATCCATCTTGCTAATCCCGCAAGATACAAATCTCCTGGAACTATTCCTTCCCCTAAACCTATCCAAAAAAAAGGCGTTTGGGAAAGAATGAATTCACCTATACCCCAGGAAAAAGATAACAATAAAACTTTTATAATTAATCTTAAAGAGTTCATATTAGAAATTTCTTTTTTTGGGAGAGTTTTTTTAACTAAAAGACCCCATAAATAAACCAATATTCCTCCTATTAAAGAGCAACTAAACAAGATTGAAATAGAAATAATTAAACTTGATATCCATGAAAAACCTAACCAGGTCAATGGGTGAAGTTCATAAAGCCAAGAATGACTTACTAAAATAAAGAAAAACCCCCAAAGAAAGTTTGCTAATTTTTTATCACTTCTACTCCATAAAATAAATATGGATAATGGCATAAAAAGCAGCCAAAAATGCGTAGATGTAGCAATTCCTCCAAAAATGCCTCCAAGGCATGGATAAAAATACTTATTAAACTTTTTATTTTGAGTGTTAATCAATAATATAAAATTTCTAAATTAATTCTTTTAAAAAGATATATTATTGTACCTTCTTCTGTAGAATTGAAATAGTGACTTTTAAAATTAAGTGAAAGAAGTTTTAATTAGTTTTACGATTTTTGTATTTTGCCTTTCATTAACTCTGTTTAGTCAATTTAACTCCCCTCAAGTTGTTAATGCAGCTGAATCAAAAACTGAATTCGTAAATAAAACACCTATTGCAAAATCATCTAATGTTTCAAATACCAATATATTTGAATTAGATCCATCAGATCCAAACCCAATACTTTTCGCTATGGCAGAAGAAACACAAGAAGAAAGCAATTCTAGAACTACTGATAGTGGTTTAATTATTGTAGATATAGTTAACGGAGAGGGAGATGAAGCAAATTCTGGGCAAACAGTTTCTGTAAACTACACCGGAACATTAGAAGACGGAACCCAATTTGATACCAGTATTGGCAGAGGGCCATTTAGTTTCCCATTAGGCGCAGGAAGAGTAATCAAGGGTTGGGATGAAGGAGTAGCAGGAATGAAAGTTGGTGGAAAAAGAAAATTAACAATTCCTCCTGAGCTAGGATACGGATCAAGAGGAGCAGGAAATGTAATTCCTGCAAATGCAACTTTAATTTTTGAAGTTGAATTATTAAAAGTCAATTAAAGTAAGAAATAACATCTAAAACTTTTCAATTTAGTTAATCTAGAAGTAAGATATATTCAAATATAAAAAAACGAATGTTAACTAAATTAATCAATTCTCTTTTAAATAAAAGTTCCAAATTGGAAGTCCATGCACACTGTGACGGCCCTTGTGGTGTTTACGACCCCGCTTCTACAAGAGTCGCTGCTGAAGCAGTATTAGCAATGACAAAGAAGCTAATTGCTCTTACTCCTCCTTCAAGTACAGACTCAGCAGATTGGGCTGCTTACAGTAATACGTTTTCTAGATTTGTAGCTGTAAAAGAAGAACAGGCTAAAGAAACTAAGAAAGAAATTCTAATCTTATGGACAGATTACTTTAAACCCGTTCACTTAGAAACTTATCCAGATTTACATGAAACAATCTGGAAAGCAGCGAAATTATGTAGTGCTTGTAAAGTGAATATTGATCTTGCTCAAGCCGAAGAATTGATGAGTTATGTAGAAAAGATACATAACATCTTTTGGGAATCAAAAGGCAGAAGTGATGCTTTTGTAAAAGCTAGCTAGTTCAATTATTTTTAAAAGTTTTTACGATTTAATTGCATTTTTTTTTGGACTAAGAAAAATAGCAACAGTTAAAGGTCAATCCATGTTGCCTACTTTAAAAGAAGGTGACATGGTTTTTTTTAAAAAATATATAAAAAACAAATCACTTTTGAAAGTTGGTCAAATAGTAATTATCTATCATCCTCTTAAAAATATTAGGTTAATTAAAAGAGTAAAAAATATCATTAAAAATAGTATCGAAGTTTTGGGGGATAATATTGAATTCAGTGACGATAGCAATAAATTTGGATTAATTAATAATGAAAAAGTAATTGGAATAGTTACTTCAAAAATTAAAAAAATATTCTAGGTCAAAAATAGAGAAGTACTTTTTTGGACCCAAAACAAGCCCATAGAAAAAGATAATCCACCAGCAAAAGCTATTAACCTTCTAATAAATTTTTGACCTGCATTTAAAGTTGTTACAGATATTAGGCAAGTAAACAAAACCATACTTGCTAAAGAACCACTCAAATATGAAATTAAATAAGCAAATGCATTAGGAAGAGGTAAAGCTAATGCTGGAAGAACTGCGAGAAAATGAGAGCCACCTGCTAAACCATGAAGTAATCCCAGTCCTGTCAATGCATGAGAATGCTTATTATGTTTTTTTTGGTCTTCACTATGAAAATGCAAATGATGATGAGCTACACCATTATGTTGATGAGAGTGAGAGTGAAGGTTTAGATGTAAAGAATTTCTTATTGCAAAGAATCCAACAATAAGAAGAGAAATTCCAACTAAAAATTCAGCGAAGTTGGAAAATTTACTTAAAGGGGTAATATCTTTTATGAAAATTGCTAGAAAGGCTAAAAAGATTACTCCTGAAGAGTGCCCCAAGCCCCATGAGATACTATTTCTCGCCGCAATTTTTGGACTCGTAATCGATGATGGGGCCATTGCAATAAGATGATCAGCGCCACTTACCACATGAATAAATCCAGCAAGAATTCCAGTTAATATTACAACCTGCATTTATATATAAAATACAACTTAACAATACTCAGATTTATAGCATAAATATCCAGCTTTAATTAAATTGAGTTAAATAATTTCTTAAAAGAGTTCTCAATATCACTTTCCCTCATAAACCTTTCGCCAATTAAAACCCCTTTAATTCCAATCGAATTGAGAGTTTTTAAATCATCAGAGTTATTTATTCCAGATTCACTAATAGGAACAATATTATGTTTTGAAAATATATCGGAATATTTACTCATTATTCCTATTGATGTTTTTAGATCAGTTTTAAAAGTCTTCAAGTTTCTATTATTTATTCCTATTAAATTAAATGATTTCAAACTCAATATTCTTTCAAGTTCT
>NZ_CBFHHZ010000011.1:0-13320 GCF_965655815.1 Prochlorococcus sp.
ATGAAACGCTTACTACTTGCAGCGGTACTATTTCTTTTAAGTGAAATTTCATTTGCAAAAGAGAAGCTGAATTATACAGTTACCTCTGATTCTCAGATACAAAATGTTAAAGGTAATTTTGAAGCTATTGGTAATGTAGTTATCAAAAGTAGTAAGAATAATTTTGAAGCATCCTCAAATAAGCTTACTTACGACAAAGATGCGAGAACTTTAAAACTAGTTGGAAATGTATTTGTTAAAAATTTAGAGTCTGATCAAGGTTTATCTATCCAGGAATCATATGGCGATGAATTGACTATATTTACTGACACGGGACTTTTTAAATTTAATTCTGAAAATAAAAATAGAGTAAAAACAAAACTTAAATTTTAAATGAAACGATTATCTCTTATCTCCAATAGTTAGTAATTGAAAGTCGATCTACAATAAGGGACAATAAGCTTCTTTTTTTTTTATGAAGTTAAAAAATATTTTAAAAACTACTGGAGCGCTTCATATCCTATTGGGATTGTTAATTATTTCCCTACTCATCTTTTCTGTAGAAACTATTGCAGGCAAAGCTTCAAGTGAAACATTGCTTCTTGTTAGAGGAACTGCAGATGTTGTAGCAGCTAGTAATTTGGGAATTGGTTTTTTATTGATTATTTGTAGTTCCATAAAAGATAAAGCCTCTTTAAGAAGAGTTTTATCAGGTGAATTAGCTTTGATGTTTTGTTTTTTAGCGGTAGCTCTATTCAATACTTTTAACGCTGGGACAATTGTTGATGGAGGACCTCCTCCTCCTTTTTGGATTGTTTTAATAGTGAACCCTCTTTTATGTATTTATGGATTAATTAAAAGGAAAAAATGAAACGGTTTATTTTATTTATCCCTTTTATGGCTTTAATGTGGGGTTGTGCCAATACATCAAATAAATTAGTTACTCCTGAGATTTCTGACACCCAAAGGCAAAGAGAAGTATGTCTAGATTGGTATGGCTACAGAATTGATACCAAGAAGGCAATTAATGATTTAAATCTTAAAGTTGAAACCGAATCAGAATTAATGACTTATTGTGATTTCTTCAAGAATGTGGCTGATACAAAATAGTAAAGATTAGATATTACTTAACCAAACCTTATATAAAATTTATAATTTTCTTTAAAACAAAAATTGTAAAAATTTGCATATTGTAGTTAGTAATACAAACTTAATGAAAAAGTTATTTTCTTTTGTAATGGGAGCAGCTGTTATAGGAACAGCACTTGCACCTTCAGCAAATGCATGGTGGTGGGGTAAAAAAGGTTCTGAAAAAGCTTCAATTACTGTTTATACAGCTCTAGAAGATGACCAAATACCAAATTATCTAAAATCCTTTGAGAGAGATTACCCGAATATAGAAGTTAATATTGTTAGAGACTCAACAGGTATAGTTACTGCGAAATTATTGGCTGAGGCTGAAAACCCACAGGCAGATGTGGTTTGGGGTTTGGCTGCTTCAAGTTTATTAGTAGCTAATGATAGAGGTTTGATTCAAGGTTATGCTCCAAAAGGCCTATCGAATGTTAAACCAAGCTTTAGGGATCCTGCAAAAAAACCTTCATGGGTTGGAATAGATTCTTGGATTTCTGCTTTTTGTGTTAATAAAATTGAGGCTCAAAAATACGGTCTATCAATACCTAAATCTTGGGCAGATTTAACAAAACCAGAATACAAAGGTCACATAGTTATGTCTAACCCTGCATCCTCTGGAACAGGTTATTTGTCAGTAGCTTCAAGATTACAAAATTTACCTTCTGAACAAGATGGTTGGAATTACCTTGATTCTCTTCATACAAATATTGCTCAGTATATGCATTCTGGATCTAAGCCTTGTAAAGCTGCAGGTAAAGGAGAGTATCCAATAGGGGTTTCATTTGGTTATAGAGCTGTAAAACAGGTAAATATGGGACAACCAATAGAGGCTGTTTTTCCTAAGGAAGGTTCTGGATGGGATGTAGAAGCTAATGCCCTCATCAAAAAAGACAAAATAAAACCTGCTGCTAAGACTTTTCTTGATTGGGCAATTTCTCCTGAAGTCTCAAGAGAATATGCTAAAAGTTTTGCAATAACCGCTGTTGAAACTGATGTTCCGCTTCCTAAAGGTTTCCCTTCTAATCCAGAGAAACAGCTCGCAAAAAATGACTTACAATGGTCTGCTGTAAATAGGGAGAGAATACTAGCAGAGTGGGCAAAACGTTATGATGGCAAATCTGCTCCTAAGTAAAAATTAAAAGCATATAAAAAAATTCCATGAATTAGTATTTCATGGAATTTATCATCTAGATGAATAATTATTTTAAATTTAATGATTAAAAAAGAAGGGAGGTTTAAATATTTAGAAATCAAAAATATCAGTAAAAATTTTGGGGAAACATTCGTTTTGAAAAATATTCACTTGGATGTTTTTAAGGGAGAATTTTTATGTTTATTAGGACCAAGTGGTTGTGGAAAAACAACTCTGCTAAGAATAATTTCTGGCTTAGAGAGACAAACAAATGGTGATATTATTCAAGATGGACTTTTAATTTCTAATTCCCCCACTGAAAAAAGAGACTTTGGAATTGTTTTTCAGTCATATGCATTATTTCCAAACCTTAATGCAAAACAAAATATTGCTTATGGTCTTGAAAATAAAAAAATAAATAAAAAAGAAATTGAAAAAAGAACTAATAATTTACTTCGTATGGTTGGATTAGAAAAATATTCTGACCAATTTCCATCTCAATTATCTGGAGGACAACAACAAAGAGTTGCTTTGGCGAGAGCCATGGCATTATCTCCTGGTTTACTTTTATTAGATGAACCTCTTTCAGCTCTAGATGCTCAAGTTAGATTAAAATTAAGAAATGAAATTAAACTAATACAAAAGAAACTTAATTTAACTACTATCATGGTTACCCATGATCAAACTGAAGCTTTATCAATGGCAGATAGAGTTGTAGTAATGGAAAGAGGTCATATTGCTCAAATTGGAACACCTTTTGAATTATATGAAAATCCAATTACACCATTTGTTGCTGATTTCATTGGGAAGATGAATTTCTTAAAAGGGAAATATGATAAGAAAAATTGTGTTTTTTGTTATCTTAATAATAGATTTTTAATTTCACAGAATACAGAATATTCATTTTTAGAAAACTGCTTGCTTGGTATTAGACCTGAAGATATTGAAATTATTAAGTTCAGAAAAAATATAGAAAAGGAAGAAAATATTCTTAGGGTAAAAATAAAAGAAATTACTTATTTAGGAACAATTTTTAGATTAACAGTAGTTTTAGACTCTAAGCTAGAAGAAAATATTTTTGTAGATGTTATTTCCAATCAAGTGATGTCTAATAATTTAAAAATTGGAGATTTTATAGATGTTAAATTAAAAAAAGAAAAAATTAAATTATTTGAAAATAAATTATAAGTCAATGAATTTCAAAAAAAATTTTAATAAAAGTTTTAACATCTTATTATTAAGAATTTTAATTATTTTTGTATTTATATTAGTTAGCTTTTTTATCATAATTCCTTTAATTCCATTATTCTTAAAAAGCTTTAGTGATAACAAAAATAATTTTGTAGGATTAGAAAATTTTATAAACTATATTCAAAATCCATCCTTAACGCAATCCTTTATAAATAGCTTAAAGGTGGCACTTACTACCACTTTTTTTTCTGTATTTATTGGATTTATTTATGCTTATGCTCTTACGAGAACAAGATTACCATTTAAAAAATTTTTCAATACTTTTAGCTTATTTTCTTTATATATTCCACCCTTGGCTGTTGCCATAGGTTTAATATATATTTTTGGAAAACAAGGTTTAATTACTCAAGGATTTTTTGGGACTATTCCTGGATTTGATATAAATCTATATGGTTTTAATGGAATAATTATAGGTGAAATTTTTTACTGCTTTCCTCAGGCTCTAATTATTCTTGTGTCAGCATTAAATCTTAGTGATCAAAGATTATATGAAGCAGCAGAATCTCTGAAAGCATCTCCACTTAGAAAATTCTTAACTATTACTTTACCCAATATCAAATATGGACTGATGAATTCATTTTTTATATGTTTTATTTTATCTTTTACGGATTTTGGAGTTCCTAAAGTTGTTGGGGGAAACTTTAATGTACTTGCTACAGATATTTATAAACAAGTTGTTGGTCAACAAAACTTTGCCATGGGAGCAACTATTAGTATCTATCTTTTGGTACCCTCAATTTTGGCTTTTCTAATTGATAAAAATTTCCAAAAGAATCAAGCATCTCTAATTTCGGGAAAATCTATACCATTTAAACCCAGAAAGAATCTGATAGTTGATTCAATAATGTTTATTTTTTGCAGTTTAATTTTGATTTTAGTAATTGGGGTCTTTTCATCTATAGTATTAGCCTCGCTAATAAAAATATGGCCATACGATATTTCTCTATCATTACAAAACTTTAGATTTTCTAATGTAGCTGGAAATGGTTATGAACCTTATTTTAATACTGTTTTCATGTCAATTTATACTGCAATATTTGGGACTATATTTGTATTTTTTACAGCTTATTTAGTAGAAAAATTTAAACCATTAAAAAAAATAAGAATGCTAATATACTTTTTTTCAACATTACCAATTGCAATTCCTGGCTTAGTACTTGGCTTATCATATATTCTTTTTTTTAATAAACCTTCTTTCTCTATACCCTTTTTAGATTTTCAAATATTTAATCCTTTCTCATTACTTTATGGAACAATGGGAATCCTTGTATTAGCTAATATCATCCATTTTTTCACAGTGTGTTTTATATCAGCAACAACAACTTTAAAACAAATTGATAAGGAATTTGAAGAGGTATCAGAGTCTTTAAAAGTTCCTTTTTATAAAACCTTTTTAAGAATTACGATACCATTATCACTCCCTACAATCTTGGAGATAGGAAGTTATTATTTTGTTAATTCAATGATAACTGTATCAGCTATTATTTTTCTCTACCCAGCAAAAATACCAGTTTCATCTGTTTCAATTGTAAACATGGATGATGCAGGAGATACAGCATCAGCGGCTGCAATGTCTACTCTTATCGTTTTAACAAGTCTATTCGTAAGGTTAATTTATGAATTTACTTCTAGGAATGTTTCGAAAAAATCTTCTGTTTGGATTAATCCATTAGAAACTTAAACACTGCTTAAACTTAAATGAATAAACTCAAAATTATAAAAAAAAATATGAAAATAAAACTTGTTATTTTTGATATGGCTGGCACTACTGTGAAGGATAAAAATGAAGTCACTGGATGTTTTTTAGAGGCCGCCTCAAGAACAGGTTTAAATACTAATAAAAATGAAGTTGATCGATTACATGGCATTCCAAAAAAGAAGGTCTTTCAATTATTATGGGAAGAGAGAATCGGTAAAGGTAGTAATAAATTTGAAACTTATGTGAATAAATCTTTTGAAACTTTTAAGGATATCTTAGAAAGTCACTATTTATCTACTGATATTGAACCAACAGATGGCTGTCTTGAGTTATTTAGATCCTTAAAAACAAAAAATATTTTTATTGGATTAAACACAGGTTTTTATAGAAAAGTAACAAACATAATACTTAAAAATCTTGGATGGGATTTAGGGCTTAACGATAATTATGTGGGAGGCTCATCTTCAATTATTAATGTATCAGTAACCCCCTCAGAAATTTATAATAACGAAGGCAGACCTTCTCCATATATGATTCAAAAGGCAATGTATGTTTTAGGAATTGATGATCCTAAATCAGTAGTTGTTATAGGTGATACCCCATCTGATTTGAAATCAGGAGTAAGTGCAGGCTGTTTAAAATCTTTTGCAGTCACAAATGGTACTCATTCAAAAGAACAACTTGAGGCTTATAAAAATGATGGACTTTTTTCTTCCTTAAATGAATTTTCATCTTACTTAAATCAATTTATTGATGTCTAAAAATTGTAAAACTGATATAGCTATTATTGGAGCAGGTATTGTAGGACTTGCTCATGCATTATCAGCTGCAAAAAGAGGTTTTAGTGTAAAAGTTTTTGAGAGAGAAGAAAAAGCTATTGGAGCTTCAATAAGAAACTTTGGAATGATATGGCCAATTGGTCAACCTTTTGGAAAGCTATATAGTAGAGCTATTAATTCTAGAAAAATATGGATTGAGACAGCCCAAAGCAGCGACTTTTTTTTAGACCAAGTTGGTTCAATTATTTTGGCATATAGAGAAGATGAATATCAGGTTATGAAAGAATATTGTGATTTGTCTAAGTTTAAAAATTCAAGTGCAGAATTACTTTCAATAAAGCAAATCTTTAATCTTAGTCCTTATGTTTTAAGTAAAGGATTAATTGGAGGATTGTGGAGTCCTACTGAAATGATTGTTGACCCTAGAGAGGCAATTAAAAAGATTACAATTTTATTGAAGAATAAATATGGAGTTGAATTTAATTTTGGTACAACAGTTTCAAGTGTTGAGCCAAATTTAGTAGTTACAAGTGATGGTAATAAGATTAATACAAAAAAAACTATAGTTTGTTCAGGAGCTGATTTTGAAACATTATTTCCTCAAGAATATAAGAAATTTCATACAACCAAAAGCAAGCTTCAAATGTTAAGAACAATTAGTCAACCTAAAAACTTTAAGTTAGGACCTGCACTTTGTTCAGGTTTTACATTAACTCATTATGATTCTTTTGCTGAATGTTCATCAATTAATTCTTTAAAAGATAGATATAAAAAAGAGTTCCCTTTTGCAATTGAAAACGGAATACATATTATGATTTCTCAAAATGGATTAGGTGAAATTATTTTGGGAGATTCTCATGAGTATGGATTAACTTTTGATCCTTTTAATAATGAAGAAATAAATAAATTTATTGTCGATCAAGTTAAGAGTTTTATAAGTCTTCCTTCAATTGAGATCGCCTCAAGATGGAACGGAATATATCCTAAGTTAATAGGAGGAACTGAGTTAATAAAAGAAGTTGATAATTCAATCCTAATAGTCAATTGTTTGGGTGGTGCTGGAATGACCCAATCATTTGGACTCGCAGAAGAGATAGCTGAAGAATATTTAAATATTTAGCTTAAAACAATACTTTCAATTTTTGTAATAAAAAATTCCAATTCTAGGTTCTTAAAATTAGTATCTTTTGCCTTTTCATCTAATTCTCTAACCAATAAAATTTCATTAAAAAACTGATTTTCTTCAAAACTTTTTATTTCTTCCTTATTCATTTCACCTCCCTGAAACTTTAATGATGCTATTGAAGCTGATGAAAGTTTTTTAAAATAAGAAGAATCTTTTGTGCATAAATATCTTTTGGCATCAACATGCATTCTTATGCAATTAAAAATTTTATCTGAGAAAAAGTCCTTAATAAATTCTGCACCTATTTTTTCATGCTCATTATATTTAGAATAGATATTTTGATCAAGAAGTAAATGACCTACATCGTGCAAAAGGGATGCGATAATAATTTCATCTGATAAACCGTTATTTACCGCATGAGTAGCGGATTGAAGCATATGATCTGAGACTGTTATTTCCTCACCTGCATATTGTTCTTTACCTTTCTTAGAAAATAAATAATTAATCATTCTAAAGAATTCTTTTTTATCCTTTAAATTTATATTTTTCATCAAATTAAGATGTGCCATTTCCTTAAAATATATCTTATTAAAATAAAGGTTAATAATTTATATAATATAAAATAATGAAATCAGATTCTGAATCCAGAAAAAATCATATTTTTTTTAAGAGAGAAACTTTTGAAACTACCAAAAATGTAAATTTAAAAATCGAACATTTAAAGCTAAATAATTCCTCCATAGGGAGATATGGTTCTATTGACCATAATGGATCAACAATGGTGATAGCTAAGAATGATCAAGAAAAGATAATTGTTTTAAATCAATATAGATTTCCAGTAGAAGAATATATTTTAGAATTCCCATCAGGTACTATTAAAAACGATGAAAAGCCAATATCGACGATACGAAGAGAACTCATTGAAGAGACCGGCTATTCTTCAAAAAGTTTCAAATATTTTGGAGAAATCTATGAGTCGCCATCTTATTCTAATGAAAGAATACATTTGTTTTTAGCTAACAATATTTTTAAAGAAGCTAATTTATTAGATAAGGATGATGATGAGGAAATCGAAGTTTTGTTTTTTAGTAAAGAGAAAATAAGAGATTTAATTTTCTCTGGAGTAATAAAAGATTCAGCAACGATAGCCTTTTTTTTTAAAGTTTATGATTTAATCTAAAGACTAATTTATTTTAAAAAAATAATTCTTTAAAAATATTTTTTATATCATTTACAGAATTCAGTATGAAATCTGCTCCTGCAATCTTTAGTTTGGATTCATATATTTCTCTCGCTTTTACACTTTTTTTTAAATGCAAATGTGGTGGAGATACAGCAAGACTTATAAATTTCTGCTCTGGAATTTTTTTTCTTGAATTAATAATTGTTTTAATATCTGCTACCGTATCTCCAATATAGGCAATGGGAGGAGCTGATCTTCCAAGCTCTTGATTAAGTAATTTTTTAGATAAACAAATGAAACCTTTAGGATCAGGTTTATCTGGAGCTTCTCCCATCGCGACTAGCGGAGGATTCAGAAGTTTTAATTTATTCTTTAATATATATTCAGCAGATGCCCTTTCTGCTCCACTTACAAAACCCCACAAAATACTATTTTTAGTTAGTTCGCTAAAAATATTTTTCTCAATAAGAATTTTTTCGTTTTTTATAAATCCTGTCCAAATTTCGGATTCTAGGGGTGATTTCAAACCAAAATATAAATTTTCAAAATGGCAGACTAATTCTTTCCTGGTTGGAGGTGTAATAGTTAATCTATTGCTTACTATGTGTCTTTTTATTAGTTCTAAACTTAAATCCCAGTCATTGTTCCAAATCCCTTCATTTTTTATTTCATCAATTTCGAAAATACTTGGTTCCCAAAAACAATAATGCTTTACTGTTTTTATAATTGCCATTCTATAGCTATTCGAAACATCTCTAATAACTCCATCTATATCGAATAGAATTAGACCCTTAATTGACATTTTAAAAATATATAAGTTTTTTAAATTTACTTAAAAATACATCATCTATTTTGATAATTAAACCATTTTTAAATTTAATTTTAAAAAATACAATAACAAAATTATAAACGTTTAATTAAATCATAACTATCTGCAAAAACTTAAAAAACTAAATTTCATTTTCAATAAGGTGCAAAAAACTTTTTTAAAATTCTCAATTTATTAGGAGAAAAATATCTATATCATCCTTTGGCAAAAAGTATCAACAAGCTCCAATGGAACATCTAACAAAGAAGCTGTCAATTCCTCTCTACTTTCTGCCTGCTCATCAGTTCCAGAAGAATAAAAAGTATAATATCTCGCGCAAATCTCTTTATATCTTAGTAACTTTACATTTTCATTTA
Organism: Prochlorococcus sp.; assembly: GCF_965655815.1. Classification (NCBI taxonomy): domain Bacteria; kingdom Bacillati; phylum Cyanobacteriota; class Cyanophyceae; order Synechococcales; family Prochlorococcaceae; genus Prochlorococcus; species Prochlorococcus sp. The sequence continues at coordinate 9,469 of NZ_CBFHHZ010000011.1, forward strand.
AAATATTTCTATTTTCTTTAAGAGTACTTGAAATAGAATATGAATTGATAGCTACAATAGCCATAAAAATATTTAATGAATATTTTCTTAAAAAGTTTATTGTTTTTGTTTTATAAATATTTAATTTGTTCATATGAAATCAGCTAAATATAAGGCGTCAATATTTAGCCGATAAATTTAAAGTAAGTAACGAAAATTAAGAGGTAATTAATTTAAAAATAAATTTGTTTAAAGAAAGTCAAGACGCTTAAAAATAATCGAGCTTTCAGACTTCCCACATAGATATAGCTAAAAAGAACCCATTAAGCGTTTCATTTAATAATTTATTTTTACAACTTTAGGTAAATTTAATTATTGACAAGCAAACTTTTTTTCAGATACATTAACTTTAGTTTAAGATTAAGTAAATTAAAGGTTATGGCAAAAGCAAAAGCAACTAAAAACAAAGCTATTCCACCTCTAAAAACTCCAACTATTTTGGCAGATGGGGTTCTTCAGTTCAGCACAATAGTTACTTCTATAGCACTTGTTTTTTTAACCATTGGATTTTATTTAGCTTCTAATCAAACTAATAATTTAAACAAAAACTTAGAAAGAATTACTTCACAAAATTCAGAATTTATTAGTTCTGGAAAGTATTGCGACTAAGATCTTTAAAAAAATTAAAGAAGATATAAACGAGTCCTTTTAAAAATTCAGTTCATCCCCATTATCTAACCTCGCAAGGGTATTTTCTTGCCCAAAAATAGGGAGGTTTCGTTATCTTAAAAAATTTTTAAACTTTCCTTATCTTATGATCTTAAATAAAAGGCTATAAATACATTGCGGACTAAGGTCCATAAACTCCACGAAGGATTAGTCCGCTTCTGAAAGGGAAAATTTTTGAAAGGGTAACTACATAAAGGATATTGATATTTTGACTCATAACTGTGACAGGATTGTGTTAAAATATCTAAAATCCAAGATAAATAGCATTATTTCTTTACAGAAAGTAATATTAATGTTATATTTATTTACATAGAATTCTATTTTTTCTTATGAACTCAAAAAAAGTTAAAGTTCTCGAAACAAAAACAGTTGAGAAGGAAAAAGTTGTGGCAGAAAAGCTCAACGGCAGATTTGCCATGATTGGCTTCATAGCTGCTATTGGTGCTTATTTAACAACAGGTCAAATTATTCCTGGATTCGTCTAAATGGACTTTATTTCTAAACGCCAAGGATATGTTCCTTTTAAGGTAGTTCCTTACATTTTCTTTATTTCTGTAATTTTAAGTATCACTACATCAACAGAAGTGTTCGTTTAGATTTTCAACAAACATCGTCATGAGTGTTTGCCAATAGGGATACTGGCAAGCACTTTTTAATGCCGATTTTTAAATCCTTTTCCAATAACTGCTTATATTCCTTTCTTGCATCTCCATAGACTGATGAACATATTTTTTTAAATTTAATTTCCTACAACAAGTGATTAAGTTGCGGCATCTTTTTTCGCCCATATTTTATGTTTTCGGTCTAATAATTAATTACCATCTGCCAATAAGAAAGCGGTTTAACTAGTAAGCGCTTTAAATTTTATTGTTAATGATAAACTTTTCTTAAATTATTTTTAAATTTAATAAGGCACTAATAGAAGTAATTAAATAATCTTAATGCATATTGATGATGCAGTGTTTTTAGAGGATTTATGTCCTAAACTCAAATTAAGATATTGGCGAAAATCTATCCATACATTTACAGGAAAAAGGTGTATATATTGCGGCAAACCCTCAGAATCTATTGATCATTTATTACCACAAAGTAAGGGAGGCTTAAGCACCACAGAAAATTGTGTTCCAGCTTGTCTTACTTGTAATGGAAACAAATCAGATGAAAATGTTTTTTATTGGTATAGAAAACAAAAATTTTATGATCCAAGAAGAGCAATAGCAATTAGAGCCTGGTTAGAGGGGGATTTAAGATTAGCTATAAGATTATTACAATGGGCTAATCCAGAGATTAAGGAAAATAAAGCAAATTTTGAACAAGAGGAATCAAATCAAAAAGCTGCTTAAGTATCAAATATAAGAAAGCTTTAAATCTGCAAGCTAATTAGAAAAAAGGAAAAATATTTATTTGTTTATGTTGTGAGGCACCTATAAATATATTTAAACTTGAAATATCCTTGAATTTTTCATTACAAAAATTACTAAATTCTTTTTCATCTGAATTGTCAATTAAATCAACTGGATTGATATTTGAATCAAACCACAGGTCATATGCTATGTAATTTGGTTCTGCAAAATATGTCATACCAAATTTATTTCAAAAAGAGAAAGCTTCTATCTTTCGTGTGAGGCGAATATAGAAGCTAATTCAAGTTTAAAAGATTTAATGAACTCTTCTTTAAGAATTAAATAAGATACGAATAAGAAAAATAAAATTTAAGTTTATAATCCTCTCGAAAATATTTTTATTTCCCTCTCTCGCAATCAGTTGATTCTTTTTAACCATAAATTAATTCTTTCTTATTTTCTCCTTAGTAAAAATAATAAATACACTAATTAAAATTTTAATGAAATATAAATTTGGGGGAATTTATGAGTGGAGATTATGAAACATTAGAAATCAATCAACCTAAGATTTCTTATTTTAAAAAAAGATCAGAAAATATTTTATGGCTACAGGAAAAGATTAAAGAGATTGAAAAGATCAGAAGTCAACACTTTATGGATAGCTTAAATGAGTGATGAGGGTGAAGATAATAGGACTTTATTTCGGATAGGAGTTGCATTAAACGTGCTTATGTTACTGCTAATAATCCTCGTTGTAATCTGATGGACTACCAGTTAAATAATAGAATATATTAAGCTTCCACCAATCCGGGCGGTAATATCGGCGGAACGATGCCAATATCAACCACGCTTATATTTATAGCAATATTAGATCGTATTTATTTAGTTCATATTGATACAAAGTTATTATTGTGTTTATTTATGTGATTTGATATTTCTGATACATCTTTTTAACTAAATAAATAAGAGGGCTTTTCGCCCTCTTCAAGTCATGCACCTCAGTGTCCACAAAGTCGATGAAGTGCTTTTGACTCCTGAATTATTTATACTCCTATCGAATATAGAAATATAGTGCTGAGAACCCCAAAGCATAAATGCTTGAGCAAAAACTACCATATGAATGGAATGCAAATTGGATGACAATCCTTTCACATAGTTAATCCCTATTCATATCTTTTTTTTCTTCTTTTTTTTCTTGTCTTTCTGTTTCTTCTTCACTTTTTCTTTTACATCTTCTGCTTTTTTTTCAATCTCTTCTAGCTTATTTGAGATTTCCTTTATAGCTTGTGCTTTCTCTTCTTTAACTTCGGTTTCTTTTACCTCTTCCGTTTCTGCTTTCACAGCCATCAATGGCTTCGCTTCAGTTTTTGATTCCACTACTTTTGACTTTGGTTTTATTAATTTATTTGTTTCAGCAAATTCTAAAGCTCTCTTATTAAAAGAGATCATTATAAAATAAAAAACTGATATGACTATTGGGATATGAGCTAATCCACCTGCAATAACTTTTGCTTGTGAGTAAACCATTTATAAGTTGAATAAGAATCTCGAATATTTAAGCATAAATTTTATGAATCTCTATGAGTAATCTCACCTTTTAATAAGCCAACAAAAAAAGAGATTGTACTCCCGCCTTTAGGAAACAATCTCTTCACTTAGTACTTAGTTATGTCTGGGAATAAATTAACAACGCACCTAAATCATTGATCCTTGTTGTTAATCTTGTTGGCTGCTTAAACCAATCTAATGAACTTCTCTGGTGGACTATCGATCATTTCTAATCCCTCCGTTTGATTAATTG
>NZ_CBFHHZ010000012.1:0-11854 GCF_965655815.1 Prochlorococcus sp.
AATGATCTCCATTCTTTAACGACGAAAGGAGGAACTGGTAACTCTGAAAAGACACCTGATAAAGATAACCTTAATGGTCTATTTTTATCAATATTAGTTGTTAGTTCATTCAAATCAAATTCTGCAGCAGCTTGCCTTCCATCGTTAGCTAATTCAGCATTTAATAGTGTTTTATCATTTAACAACCACTGTTTTCTTCCAGAATCTACTTGTAAATTCGTTGGATGATCAATCCTAAGATTTCCAGGATATCCAATTACCCTTAAGATCAATTTATCTTCAAAAAATGGCGACTTATACGCAACTAGTTGCCATGTTTCAAAATCTAGATCTCTTAGAAACTCACTACTAGCATTTATTAACTCTCCATTGATTTCTGTTTCAGCAATTTCTGCAAAAGCCTTAAGTGGATTAAAAATCAGAGAAATTAATATGGCAAAAGGTAGTAATCCCTTAAAAAAAATATTTTTATTTAATCTTGAAATTTTCATCATTTTCAGAATCCATAAGGGTGTCTAGTGTAACTGCTGTTCTAACAAGAGCTTGATATCTTTTTATGATTTTACGATTTTTTTCTATAACTCGGGATAAATTCGCAGTATCTTTATCAGAAAAATTCGTTGTTAAATCACCAGAGTCCTCCTCTATTAACTCAAAATTACTTTCTTTGTTAATTAGAGTTAACAATATTTCGTGTAAACGCTTTCTCCTGTCTGACAAGTAATTTATAGTTATTATTTTATAAATACTAGGATAAATTAATAAAACATACAAATAAATAATATTATTCCTTTTAAATATTTATGACTCAGATAAAAAGAAAAATTCATGTAATAGGAATTAATTCTTTTGAATTTAAAGAGTTACCTTTGAAATTACAAAAATTATTTATAAAAACAGAAAATATTGCAGTTCCAGATCCATATTTTGAAGATATTAAATTATGGGACCAAAGTAATACAAAAAAAGAAAAATTATTTTTCGCTAGCAGAAGTGACAATAAACTAATTAATTGGCTTAAATCTCAAAAAACCGACGTAATTTTATTTTCTAGGGGTGATCCTCTTTGGTTTGGTATTGGAAGAATACTTCTAGAAAACTTTTCAAAAGAAGAATTAAGTTTTTATCCATCAAATACATGTGCCCAACTTGCATTTAGCAAACTAAAAATATCTTGGCAAGAAGCTATATATGTAAGTATTCATGGAAGAGATTCAACTAAATTGATTGAGGCCCTAAAATCAAAACCACCTAGTTTAGCGATAATTACAGATTCAAATAACAACGGTTTAGAAATAATTCAAAATAATTTATTAGAGTTAAATCTAAATAATCTTTACGACCTTTGGATTTGTGAGGAAATAGGTTTTGCAAATGAAAAGATTAGAAAATTTAACCCAAAAGAAAAATTACCATCGGATATTTCTAACTTGAATATTGCTGTTTTATTGAAAAGAGAAAAAGATCTTCAAGGAAAAGCAAATCATTTATTTGGATTTAAAGATGATACTTTTAAAACTTTTGAAGACAGACCCAATTTATTAACAAAAAGGGAAGTTAGAATTCAAATTTTGGCTGATTTAGAGTTACCAGAAAATGGCACAATTTGGGATATTGGAGCAGGTTGCGGCTCCATTGGTTTAGAAGCATTAAAATTAAGGCCTAATTTAAAATTATTTTGTATTGATAAAAGAATTGGCTCAAAAGAGTTAATCTTAGAAAATGCAAGAAGATTAGGAGTTGCCCCTAAAGATATTTTTGAAGAAGATATAAATAATTTATTTAATTCCAATAGTATTAATTCTTTGAGAGAGGCTAAGAGAATAATTATTGGTGGCTGTGATAAAAAGACTAAGCTTCGAATTATTAATGAATTGTCTAAACATATGAACTGTGGAGATATTGTTGCTATTCCTTTAATCGATATCCAAACCATTAAAGATCTAAGAGATACCTTAAAAGGAAATAATTTCGAAGTGAATTTAAATCTTATCCAGACTTATAAAAGCTTAAGTATTTCAGAAGGAATAAGAATGGATCCAAATAATCCTGTATTTTTGCTTAGAGGAAGAAAACTATCTTAACTTTAGATTACTTATTAGGTTTACCAACATGAGGCAAACCCCAACCTAATTTATTTCTTAATACCTGAAAAAACTCATGATCCTCAAGCCTTATAAACTTAACCGAATGTTTACTTTTTCTAATTAGAACCCTATCTTCAGGCCAAACATAACAACCTGCATTTCCATCAACCACCATAACTAACCTTTCAGGAGTAGCAGGAAAAACAGTAACTGGTTCCGAATCATTAAAAACCAAAGCCCTTGAAGCTAATGAATGGGGAGCAATTGGAGTTAATTGCACTACTGGGCAATCGGGTGTAATAACAGGGCCCCCGGCGCTTAAAGAATAAGCTGTTGAGCCAGTTGGAGTAGAAAGGATGACCCCATCTGCAGATATATCGACTGGAGCATGTCTTCCTATGGAAATTTCAAAATGACACATACTCGTCAGAGGTTCTCTATGAAGGGCCATTTCATTCAAACAAAGAGATTCCCATCTTCTTTGCTCATTTCTCATTACGCTAATAATTAAACTTTTTCTTTCTTCTATATCCCATTTACCGATAATAAGTTTATCAATTGCTTCCTCTAGATTTGAAAGATATGCTTCCGCAAGAAAACCTAAATGCCCAGTGTTTATTGTAAGGATTGGAATTTTTGCAGGAGCTGTCTGTCGAGCAGCAGAAAGTACTGTTCCATCTCCACCAAGAACAATCGCAAACTCCATAGAGGAATCGAACCCTTCTGGCACACAATTCGAATATCCTAATGGACGCACGTGTTGATCAGGATTGGCAAAGCCAACCATACCTCCAGAACTACTTACTCTTACAACTTCATAATTGGATTTTTCCAATTTTTTTTGAACGGAAATTGCAGTTTGAACAGCCAGTTCTTTACCATCATTGACGATTAGTCCAGCTTTACGTACCAATCGATAAATTTAAAACTAATAGTATTTTAAACTAATTTGATAAAGAAACCTAATTTAAAATACTAATCATATTAAAACTGCTTTAAGAATCTGAGATCATTAGTATAGAACCTTCTTATATCATCAATCTGATGTCTCACCATACAGAATCTCTCTACACCTAATCCAGCTGCAAATCCAGTCCATTTCTCAGAATCAATTCCTAATTTTTCTAGAACCTTTGGATCTACCATTCCACAACCCATTACTTCTAACCATTTACCTTTCCATTGAACATCAACTTCTGCAGAAGGTTCAGTAAAAGGAAAATAACTAGCTCTAAATCTTACAGGAATATCTCCAAAAAAAGTTTTTAAAAAAGTCAGCACAGTTCCTCTTAAATGACTAAAGTTTATATCTTGATCGATACATAAAACCTCCACTTGATTAAAAACAGGAGAGTGAGTAGCGTCTACAGCATCTCTTCTGTAAACTCTTCCTGGAGCAATAATTCTTACTGGAGGTGGATTATTTTCAAGATATCTAATCTGAACAGGTGATGTATGAGTTCTAAGTAGACGATTTTCATCTAAATAAAAAGTATCCTGCATATCTCGAGCTGGATGATTTTTAGGTATGTTAAGTGACTCAAAATTATAAAAATCACTCTCTATCTCTGGGCCATTCTCTACTGAGTATCCTAATCCGCAAAAAATATCTATGATCTCATCTTGAGTTGAAATTAAGGGGTGCTTATTCCCAGGGAGGGTTCCTGTGGAAGGAATTGTAACATCAATTTTTTCATCTTCGATCTGTTTATCAATGGCTTCACTAATAAGTTGATTTTTTCTTTCAGTTATTAAATCTTGCAAGTTTATCTTTATCAAGTTTGCCTTCTGTCCAATAATTGGTCTATCAACAGAAGATAATTTGCCCATAGTCTTCAATATTATTGATAATTCTCCTTTTTTTCCTAACAAAGAGACTCTTAATTGGTCCAATTCAGAATCACTTTTCGCATTTTTTATATTTTCATTCGCTAGGAGAGAGAGATTATTTAATTTGCCCTCAATTTGGCTTAATGATTCAATTTGACTCACTGATATAGTAAAAATAGATATAGTTTTATCTTACTTAAATATTGTCCATAATAAAATGTATTGATTAATGGAATCATTAAATATTTTAATAAGTAATGACGATGGGGTTTTTGCTGAGGGAATAAGAGCTCTAGCCAAATCCGCATTAAAAAAAGGGCATAAAGTAACAGTAGTATGTCCGGACCAAGAAAGATCGGCGACTGGTCATGGCCTCACTTTGCAGTCACCTTTGAGAGTTGAAAGAGCAGATGAATTATTTGATAAAGGTATTAAAGCTTGGGGTTGTTCAGGGACCCCTGCTGATTGCGTTAAACTCGCACTATCAGAATTATTAGATAAAAAACCTGACTTAGTTCTTTCTGGAATAAATCATGGTCCAAATTTAGGAACAGACATTTTTTGTTCTGGAACAGTAGCTGCAGCTATGGAAGGTACTTTAGAAAATGTTCCATCAATGGCAATTAGTGTTGCGAGTTTTAAATGGAAAAATTTTGAATTTGCTAGTGAAATTGCAATGAATATTGCTGAACAAGCAATAAATGATAGTTGGCCAAAGTCTCTTCTTTTGAACTTGAACATACCTCCTTGTGAAAGAAATAAAATAAAGGAATTATCCTGGACAAGATTATCAATCCGAAAATATAAAAACCAATTTTCTAAAAGGGAAGATCCAAGAGGCGATGATTATTATTGGTTAGCAGGTGAGGCTGTTTTAGATCTTAAATCAAAAGGTGATGGCCCCAAGAATTGGCCTAGTGATGTCTCACAAATACAAGAAAATAAAATTTCTCTTACACCTGTAGAACCAGACTTGTTTTGGAGAGGAAGTTTAGACGTGTTGCCAAAAATCAATGCTTCATTTATAAATGCTTCTTAGCAACCATAAAGAGAAGCAAAGTCCAAAGAAATGAGCGGCGATAACTTGTGTATTACTTAGTACTGATAAAATCTCAAGACCAGTAATAGGAATATCAGATGACGCCGTAATAAGTTGACCAGTTGTTTGAGAGGAAGCCTGTATAAAAAGTGCGCCCATAAGTGCTTGATATCCAATTAAGCCAAACAAAATTCCTAACAAATCATTTATTAAGCCTCTTTTTATTAATTTGCTTGTTTGCCCTCTAGAGGGTCTAGCATTACTTGCAATTGCTCTGCCAGTTCTGACTATTAACCAACCTTGCCACAAACTAAAAAGTAGTAAAATCAAAGAAATTGTTGTTAGTGATAGACCCGGAGTCAAACTCAGCTGTCCTTCGCTTTTATTTACAACATTTGAAAAAAGCAAAACAGCTGTTACTACAACACCTAAAATGGATTGAATCCAAAAGCGTATCCAGCCAATGCGCCGCATTCCAAATGAAAGCGACTGAAAATCAATTTTGTCAGGCATTCATTTGATTGAATAACTATGATCTATTCAAATTTGCCATCAAAATCATAAAATTGCACGTTATCTTGTGATCTCTTTAATATCACCATCTGAAGTTAAGCAGCCCACCTCAATCGCTATTGGTAGTTTTGATGGTCTGCACGCGGGTCATAGAAAATTAATAGAAAGTGTTGTTAAAGAAAATGATTACACACCCACAATCGCAAGCTTTTGGCCACATCCAAGAGAAGTGCTCTATAAAGAAACTCGTCTTAGACTTGATCTACCAGAGGAAAAGCTCCCTATCCTTGAAGATCTTGGCATAGAACAATTGGTTCTAATTCCCTTTGATAAGAATCTTTCTAAATTAAGTGCTGAGAACTTTATTAAAAATATTTTGATCAATCAATTACAAGCAAAAAGTATTTCAGTAGGGGCTAATTTTAGATTTGGCTTTAAAAGAAGTGGAGATATTAATACAATTAAACTTGCCACTAAAGATTTGGATATAAAACTAAAAATCATTTCAATTTTAGAGGATAAGGAAGGAAGAATTAGCAGCAGCAGAGTAAGAGATTTATTACAAAAAAGTGATTTAAAGAATGCTTTTAAAATACTTAATAGGCCATACAGTTTTAAAGGAAAAGTAGTTGAAGGAAAAGGTATTGGAAAGAGCCTAGGATTTCCTACAGCAAATCTTGAAATAGATGGAAGAAAATTTTTACCTGGTGAAGGAGTCTATGCAGCATGGTCTACTATAAATAATTCTTCCAATAAAATTGCCTCTGTTATGAATCTTGGTTCTCAACCAACTATTGATCCTCTCTTGCCATCTGCTGTTGAAGTTCATTTAATTAATAAAGATATCAACCTATATGGGCTGAATTTATCAGTAGAACCTATTGAGAAGCTAAGATCTCAAATCAAGTTTCAAAATATTGATCAACTCTCTAATCAAATTACAAAAGACAGAGAAAATGCATTAAAAATTCTTTGTAAGCATAATAAATAAATTTCTATATGAAAAACCCAAACATAATTCAACCTGAAGATTTACGAATATCTCAAATTATTGACGCTAATTTAGATAGAGCAAGAGAAGGTCTAAGGGTTTTGGAGGACTGGGCCAGATTTGGCTTGGGTAATGAAGATTTTGTTATAAGAATAAAAAACTTCCGACAAATATTAGGTAAAAATCATTTAGAAATTTATAAATTATCAAGAAACCATATTGAAGATCAATGCAAAGGATTATCTCATGTTGAACAAATCAACAGGAATAATTCCTCTAAAATAATAAGCTCCAATTCTGCAAGAGTTCAAGAAGCGCTACGAGTTATTGAAGAATTTTCAAGGATTCATAATAGTAAACTTTCTAAAATAGCTTCCGAGATTAGATATGAAATTTACACTTTAGAAATTGAAATATTAAATTTCAATACTCGTAAGAGAGCACAATCAATAATTAGTAAAAACAATTTATATTCGATAACAGACCCAAGAGAAAACTTATTAGAAATAATTGAAAAAATATTGTTAGGAGGGGTAAAAATAATTCAGCATCGATTTAAAGAAGGTAATGATAAAGACCATCTCAAAGAGGCAATTGAAATAAATAACTTATGTAAAAAATATAATTCTTTATTCATCGTTAATGACAGAGTAGATATAGCATTGGCATCAAAGGCAGATGGTGTTCATCTTGGTCAAGACGACCTCGATATAAAAACAGTAAGAAAATTACTTGGTGCCTCAAAAATCATTGGAGTTTCAGCCAACAATTCAACTGATATCAATAAGGCTGTAAAAGATGGATGCGATTACATTGGAGTCGGGCCAGTTTTTCCAACCTTGACAAAGAAAAATAAAGAACCTCTCGGTGAAGAGAAAATTAAGGCCTTAACAAAAGATCTAAATATTCCTTGTTTTGCCATAGGAGGAATTAATAAATTAAATATCTCTTCTCTAAAAAATCATGGAATTAGTAAGGTTGCAATAGTTTCTGGGCTGCTAAATTCAGAAGATCCAAAAGATGAAGCTATGATTATTATAAAAGAATTATCCCATGAAAATTAGTGTTAACGGTAAAGAAAAAAAAATAGAACTAGAAAATGAAAAGGCTTTACTTTCAAGCACTTTAGAATTCCTAGGATATAAGCAAAATACTGTTGTAGTTGAAGTAAATGACTTAATTATTAACTCAAAAAAATGGGATAGTGAAATACTTAAAGAAGGCGATAAGTTAGAAATCGTATCTATTGTTGGAGGCGGATAATTTACTAAATAGTAGAAATTCGGAAATCTTCATATTTTTTTAACGTTAAGCATGAAACAATAACCCAATTTTTAATTTTTTCATTTTATATTTTTAGTACTTTAATCAGAAAATGAAAGAAAACCTAAATCAAAATTCAAGATCTTTGAAATGGGAGCCGAATGGTGAATTAGCTCAAAAAGATTTATCCGAATTAATCGAAAGATTAAAAAATGTAGAAGGTGATGATACTTCTTCAGAATTATCAAGATTAGGTACCAAATCGAACATAATAAATTAATTTTGTTACTTAGAGCTTGCTTTTAGAGAAATTTATATCAAATTATAATTACTGTAGATTAAATAAATGACCAAAAGATATCCAGAGTGGGTAAATACGAGTGTTGTTGTGAAGGCTATAAAAATGCGAGAAGAAGGAATACTTTCTAAACAACTAAATTTATGGATAGAGAATTTATTAGAAATCGAAAAAAATAATTAACCTTTAGGAAATCCTTTTTATAATTCTTAGCGCAGCCATTGCCGCTCCATAACCATTGTCTATATTCATAACCGATATCCCAGGAGCGCAACTTGATAACATACTATTTAATGCAGTTTCTCCATTTTTACTAACTCCATAACCTACTGAAACCGGTACAGCTATTATAGGTTGAGGTAATAAGCCTCCAATGACAGTTGCTAGAGCTCCTTCCATGCCCGCACAAACTATAAGAACATCGTATTTATTAATTTCCTCTATTTCACTGAATAAACGATGAAGTCCTGCTACTCCTACATCTATAAAAGTTTGACAGCTAACTCCATAAATTTCTAGAGATAATTTAGCTTCAAGTGTTACTGCTAAATCACTAGAGCCTCCTGAGATTATTGCTACTTTTTTATTTGTCGAGAATTTATTTAAATTTTCACCAATTATGAAGCAATTTGCTTCTTCAATAAATCTCCCCTCCTTAAAGATTTCTAATAAATGTGCAGCTTTTTCTTTATCAATACGCGTAATAAAAACTACTTCTTTTTTTTCTAAGACTTCTTTAGACACTCTCTTTAATTGATCTATACTTTTATCTGCACCCCAAATCGCTTCAATAAGTCCAATTCTTTCTCTTCTCTGGAAGTCAAACCTAATATCTAAATTCATCCTTGTTTAACTAACTCTCCTTCATAAATTAATTCAAAAGGATTAACATTTGTATTCAAAGATGTTTTAACGTTTTCTTCAAATTTTTCTTGCACCTCATTTACTTCGTTCATTGATATACTTTTCCATAGTTTTTTATTTTCCCAATTTACCAATATTAAAGCTTCTTCTTTTTCTTTATCCCAAAATATTTGTCTACCCAAAAAACCATCTTGAATAGATAACCAAGGCTCCCAAACTTCTTTTTCAGCCTGAAGCCATACTTTTTTAAACTCAGAAGGAATCTTAAGTCTTAATTCTTCTGTGACAGGTCCACTTTGATAAGTATCCATGGGAAGAGCATTAAGGATTGGAGAATTGATTTGAAAAAGAAAAATGAAAAGAAAAATAAATAAAAAAGAAAGGTTTTTTATTTTCTCTTGAACATTAAATTTTATTTTCATTCTTTTTTCTCAAGCAAAACTACAGAGTGACAACTTATTCCTTCCTCTCTACCCTCAGGTCCCAATTTCTCATTTGTGGTAGCCTTTATTCCTATGAAACTACCATTAATTTGTAAGGTATTGGAAATATTATTCTTCATTAGTTGCACATGGGGTTCAATTTTTGGTCTTTCAGCCACGATAACACTATCAATATTATTCACTTCCCAACCTTCCTTTCTAATTAATTCAATAACTTTAGATAATAAAAATAAACTATCAGCATTTTTCCATTTCTGATCAGATGGTGGGAAATATTTTCCAATATCTCCAAGAGATAGAGCTCCTAATAATGCATCCATTATTGAATGACTAAGAACGTCAGCATCACTATGACCATCAAGTCCTAAATTATCAGGATGCTGCATCTTAACTCCTCCAATTATTAAGTCCCGCCCCTCCACTAATCTATGAATATCATATCCATTACCTATTCGGAATTTCATTATTTCATTTGAGTCTCTGTTTATTCTCTTACTTTTTGGTACTTTTTTATAGTCTTCATTCGAAATCAAATCATTTCTTCTATCCAAGGTCCTTTCTAACATTTTTTGCTTACGCCATAATTTAATCTCTTCATGATTACCACTAACCAGAATATCTGGTACCCTCATTTCTCTAAAAATTAAAGGTCTAGTGTAATGAGGATATTCTAATAAAGAAGAATTATGACTCTCATCTATTAACGATCCTGGATCTCCTAGGGTTCCTGGTAATAATCTTGTTAAGCCATTTATTATAGATATAGAAGGAATTTCCCCACCTGAAAGTACATAATCACCTATAGAAACCTCTTCATCAGCCAAGCATCTAACTCTTTCATCAAAACCTTCATATTGCCCACAGATAATTATCAATTGATCCAAAGAAGACCATCTTAAAAGATCCTGCTGCTTCAAGACTTTACCTTGTGGAGTCATTAATAGAGTTTTACTATTCGGTAATTTATCTATTGAATCATGAGCCTTGTAGATCGGTTCTGGTTTTAAAACCATCCCTGAACCTCCCCCATAAGGCTTATCATCTACTTGCCTATAATTACCTTCTCCGTATTCTCTTAAATCATGCAAGTTGACATTAATCAGATTTTTATCTAAAGCTCTTGTTATGACACCTAAATTATTTATTGATTCAAAAGCTTTGGGAAACAAAGTAATTACGTCAAAATTGAAACGAGTCATTTAATAATCCACCTCATAACCTAGCTCCATTAATTTTGATTCTTTTTTTCTCCAATTTGGAACAACTTTTACAAACAACTCCAAGTGAACTGGACCATTTATTAACTTCTTCATATTTGATCTTGCAGTCTGACCGATAGTCTTTAACATCGAACCTTTTTTACCAATAAGAATTCCCTTTTGACTTGTTCTCTCAACAATAATTGTAGCCAAAATAGCCGTAAAGTTTTTACCCTTATCTCTTTTAATTTCCTTAATTTTTTCTATGTTTACTGCAACACTATGGGGGACTTCTTCCCTTGTATTGATTAATACTTGCTCTCTTACTAAATCCGCTAATAAATTATCTAGGGGTTGATCGCATATTGTATCTTCCTCGTAAAGCATTGGTCCTATTGGGAGGAAATTTAAAATTATATCAATCAATTCAGAGCACCCATCTCCTTCAGATGCACTTACAATTTGAAAATTTTTACTAGTTCCAAAAACTTTTCTATATTGATCTAATCTTAGACTCTTGAATTCCTTATTCACTAAATCCCATTTATTCAATACAACAATAAATTCAGTTTTATTTGCAACTAAAAAATCTTTTATGTATTCATCACCTCTCCCAGGTTCAACACTTGAATCGAGAACTAAAACAACCATATCTACTCCATTTATTGCTGATTTAGCATTTTTCACAAGTATTTCGCCTAGAAGATGATGAGGTTTATGAACTCCAGGCGTATCTACAAAAATTATTTGCCCAAATTTTGTAGTAAGTATTCCTTTTAATTTATTTCTAGTAGTCTGAGCAACAGGAGAAGTAATTGTTATTTTCTCTCCAATTAACTTATTTATTAAAGTAGATTTCCCTACATTTGGCCTTCCTAGTAAAGTTACGAAACCAGATTTATAATTAGTCAAAAGTCTTTTAAAATATCCATAATAAAATTCTGATCAAAAATGATAAAAAAAGCTATAAACTTAAAAGAAACTTCTTTTACTCAGGCAATAAATATATCTGCTCAATGGTGTAATGAATGGGGAGAAGATCTTTTAAGTGAGGAAGTTTTGGCAGATAGAGTCGCAGAGCTAATTAAAACAAAAAATGGTTTGAGAGGTTTTTTTGCGTATGCATTGTCAGATCAAAATTGTTATTTATTAGATAAGCTTCCGTTCTCATTTGTTTTCAAACTTCAAGAGGCTGGAGATGATGTAGTTGAAATAGTAATTAAAAATCTAATTATGAGCTCTGCCCAAATAATTGTTCATGAAAGTGACAATAATCTTGAATATAAATCTAATTCGGAAAATATATCAGAGAGATGTAAAAGTATTT
>NZ_CBFHHZ010000013.1:0-4629 GCF_965655815.1 Prochlorococcus sp.
AAAGTTTTTATGAATATTTATGTTTTACTTTATAACTTCGGTACAGAGAAAGAAGGAATACATTCAATAGAATTAAAGGGTAGGACTATAGTGCTAATGTTTGAAGAAAAAGATGATGCCGAACGTTACTGTGGACTTTTAGAGGCTCAGGATTTCCCATTGCCTACGGTAGAAATGATTTCGATAGATGAAATTAGAGATTTTTGTACAAAACTAGATTATGAATGTAAATTGGTTGAGAAAAATTTTGTGCCAAAAACAGCAGAGGATAGATTACTAATTTCTCCTCCTCAAAAAAATTTAGAAGTAGAGACATGGAACGAAGAAGAACGTAAAGAAGAAAATATAGATAAAAATATAGATTTAAATTCCATTAAGGAGAATCTTGAAAAGCTTCTGTAACGTTTAAAATAAAAATTAAAGATAATTTAACTCACAATGACAAAAGCTTTATTTGAAACTGATGCAGGCAATATAAATATTGAATTATTTTCTAGTGATGCCCCTAATACAGTTAATAATTTCACAAAACTAATTAGTGAAGGTTTTTATGACGGATTGGCATTTCATCGTGTTATCCCAGGTTTTATGGCTCAAGGTGGTTGCCCTAATACACGAGCAGGATCTTCAGGCATTCCTGGAACAGGTGGACCAGGATATAAAATTAATTGTGAAATTAATTCTAATAAACATCTAAAAGGTTCGCTATCAATGGCTCATGCAGGAAAAAATACAGGTGGGAGTCAATTCTTTATAGTTTATGAGGCACAACCCCATTTGGATGGAGTACATACTGTCTTTGGAAAAACTGATGATATGGATATTGTTTTAAAACTAACGAACGGTTCAAAAATTATTAAAGCCAGTTTAGTTTAAGTTAATTTCTTATCAAAAATAATACTAAACGTTTCTTTATCGAGATTAAATTTCCTAGTGGATGAGTATAATTCTTCATTTTTTATTGAAAAATTGGTATTTTTTAATTTAATATTGTTTTTTGGATGTAAAGCCTGTTGAATATTTTTTGATACGATAATTCCAACTTTTGAAATTTTATTATATTCTGATAAAAATTGAATAAAGATTTCAATCTTATTAATTTCATTATCATTAATAGTGGAATCTTCTCTGTTTTTGTCATGCAATAATTTCCATACTAATTTAGGTCTATTCCAAAAAGCTAATAGTCTAGGAGAACTTTCTAACATAATATTTATTTTATGTTTTTCGCAAAATTCAATTATTTTATTTTTGATAGGAACTAAATCTATTGATTTATAGTCACCATCAAGGAAAATTGCAATATAAGGATCTATATCTATAGAGTTTAATTTTTCTTCTTCTAACATATGGCCAAGTTTTTGTCTCTTTACATTTAGATATTCAGAATTATGCTCTCCAGGACATATCACTAATGGGACTCTCTCAGTAACTTCTATTCCATATCCACCTAATCCAGCAATTTTTCTAGGATTATTTGTAAGTAGTTTTAACTTTTTGATCCCAAGGTCAGTTAATATTTGTGCTCCAACTCCATAATTTCTTAGGTCTGCAGGGAAACCCAATTTTTCATTTGCTTCTACAGTATCCAAACCACCATCTTGTAAACTGTATGCTTTTAATTTATTAATCAAACCAATACCTCTTCCTTCTTGTCTTAAATAAACAACCACACCCTCTTCTTCTTTTTCAATCCTTGCTAACGCAGCCTCTAACTGGGGTCTACAATCACAACGTAGTGATCCAAAAGCATCACCGGTTAAACATTCTGAATGCATTCTTACTAATACTGGTTCACTTAATTTATTAGACTTTTGCTTTACTAGTGCAATATGTTCAGAACCGTCAAGTTCATTTATGTATCCATATGCCTTAAAATTACCGAAAATACTTGGTAGTATTGCATTAGATTTTCTATAAACAAATCTTTCGTTTTGAAATCTATAACTGATTAGGTCTGCAATGGATATGAGCTTCATTCCCCATTCTTTTGCATATTGCTTAAGTTGGGGAAGTCTTGACATTGAGCCATCTGGATTTTGAATTTCACAAATCACACCAGCAGGATAAAGTCCAGACATAGCAGCAATATCTACAGCGGCTTCGGTATGCCCAGCTCTTTTTAATACTCCTCCTTTTTTTGCTCTTAGTGGAAATATATGTCCTGGTCTTCTTAAATCTTCTGGCTTAGTTGAAGGATTTATCGCAACTTGGATGGTTTTAGCTCTATCCTCTGCTGATATTCCAGTAGTTACATTATTCTCAGGACCTGCATCTATTGAAATAGTAAATGCTGTTTGATTTTCATCTGTATTCCGATCAACCATTAAAGGAAGATCTAAGGCATCTAACTTGTCTCCTTGCATCGCTAAACATATTAAACCTCTACCCTCTGTTGCCATAAAGTTAATTTGTTGAGGAGTTGCAAACTGAGCCGCACAAATTAAATCGCCTTCATTTTCTCTTCTCTCATCATCTACAACAATTATGCATTCTCCATTTCTTATGGCAGCTAATGCATCGCTTATGGGATCAAATTCTATATTAAAATTTTCTTTATTATCCACAATTGTTCCATTATTTGGTTTGGGACTTGTTTCTTTCATTATTACTATTCAATATAGAAAAAAGTGTTTAAATTATTATTTTTGTCAACACTTACAATCCTATCTTAAAGTCTGCCAATAAAGAGAAATGAATGTTGCAATAGTTGGTGCTACTGGTTACGGGGGAATACAAGCAGTAAATCTATTAAAGGATAATAAAAATTATAAAATTTCTTATTTAGGAGGTAATAAATCTTCAGGAACAAAATGGAGCGATAATTTTCCATTTATAAATTTAGAGTCTGACAATTTAATTGAAAAAATATCAATAGATAGAATCGCCGATAAAGCTAATGTTGCTTTACTTTGCTTACCTAGTGGAATTTCTTCTACATTAACAAGAGGTTTATTAGATAAAGGAGTAAAAGTAATTGATTTATCAGCTGATTATAGGTATAAGTCTCTTGATCAATGGAAAGGTGTATACTCTAACGAAGCGAAAAAATATAAGAGAGATGACGATGATTTATGTAAAGAAGCAGTTTATGGTCTTCCTGAAATTAATTTCAATGATATATCTAAAGCAAGATTAATCGCCTGCCCTGGATGTTACCCAACATCTGCTCTTATTCCTCTTAGCCCATTTTTATCCCAAGGGATTATTGATAATGAAGGTATTGTAATAGATTCAAAAAGTGGTACATCAGGTGGAGGAAGAGAACCACATCAAAAATTATTATTTTCTGAATGTGGAGATGGTCTATCTGCCTATGGACTAATAAATCATAGACATACTTCAGAAATAGAACAAATTGCAAGTTTTATTTCTGGTAATGATATTGAACTACTATTCACTCCTCATTTAATACCAATGACAAGAGGTATGCATTCGACAATTTATGGAAGATTACGGGATCCAGGATTAACTTCTTCTGATTGTAGGATTATTTTAGAAAATTATTACAGAAACTACTCGTATATTCGAGTATTACCAGTTGATATTTATCCTTCCACCAAGTGGGTTAAGAATACAAATGAAATCCATCTCTCTGTCAAAGTTGATACTAGAAATGGAAGAATAATTATTTTATCGGTAATAGATAATTTAATTAAAGGACAAACAGGGCAAGCCATACAAAATCTTAATCTAATATCTGGATTGCCAATAAATAATGGGTTAGAAATGATTAATCATTACCCATGAATTTATTCCGGATAATATATCCAGCCTGAGAAATTGAGAGTGGTAATATTTTATGTTCCAATAAATGTAATTTCTGAGTTATTGTCTCTAAATTATCCTTATCCGAAATAGCTAATGCTGCTTGCATAATTAAGGGACCACTATCCACCTCAGGTTCTACAAAATGTACTGAACAACCAGTGATCTTGGAATCATTTGTTATAGCTTCTTTAATTGCATTACTTCCTTTAAAAGAAGGAAGTAATGATGGATGAATATTTATTATTTTATTCTTAAATTCATTAACAAATTTTGATGACATAATTTTCATCCAACCCGCCATAACAACAAGTTCTATATCCTGTTTTTTTATTGCATTAATAATTTCATCCTCAAAATAATCCTTATTTTCATAATCAGAGCTTTTAATTACCTTATAAGAGATATTTGAGTTTTTAGCTCTTGATATACACCCAGCCTCTGATTTGTTTGTAATTAAAATTTTAATATCAATATCAAATTTGTCTGAATTAGAGAGATCAATCAATTCTTGAAAATTTGATCCTTCACCTGAAGCTAAAATTGCTATTTTTAATTTGGGTGAAAATTCTCTAAGTTGTGAAATTTCAGGTGAAATTAAATAATTGAATGATTTATCCAAAAGCTGATATTTTTATTGAATAATAAATGAGATATAAATAAAAAAAACCCCTAATAGTATTTATTAAAATTCACAAACATTATGATCTAAAAATAATATAACTAAATAAATTGAAATGATTAGTATTTACGAAGAATAAACTAGATATAATAAACAAAATAAGAAAATAGTCAAAATATAAAATGAATAATGATTTTAATTCATGGGATAAATATTGCAACTACCTTTGGTTTGATAAA
>NZ_CBFHHZ010000014.1:0-4116 GCF_965655815.1 Prochlorococcus sp.
TTTTTATCTTTTCAGGCTAAAGTGTGCTCTAAACGTTTTGATAATTTCCGTACCTGGTTCTTCATATTTCACGCTGAACCAATAGTCAGTTGCTGGTAATGGTTTTCCGTTAAATGTACCATCCCAACCTTCGCTTAGTGGGCTTAGTTGTTTTAGTAATTTACCGTATCTATCAAAGATGTATATAGTTGATAGAGGTCTGGTATCAATACCTATGATTTGCCAAGTGTCATTATATCCGTCTCCGTTAGGGGTAAAAAATCTTGGGTAATCAATAACTAATACAGACTTAGTTCCGATTCCACAGCCATTTAAGTCTCTGACAGTAA
The DNA here is from genome assembly GCF_965655815.1 of Prochlorococcus sp. Classification (NCBI taxonomy): domain Bacteria; kingdom Bacillati; phylum Cyanobacteriota; class Cyanophyceae; order Synechococcales; family Prochlorococcaceae; genus Prochlorococcus; species Prochlorococcus sp. Next base: position 330 of record NZ_CBFHHZ010000014.1, read on the forward strand.
CTATGTGTTCACCTGGACTAACATCGGTAAATGTTCCATCTAATTGCCATGGTCCATCATCTAATCTATATTCATAATCACCACTTCCAACCGCATTTGCTTCTATTACATGCTCTTCTGCAAAGGCAAGCGTAGTAACTACTGCTTCTACAATAGCGGGTGAGCTAGGGATTACTTCTGTTGTAACTTCTTTTCTACAGCCAGTCAATATATCAGTGGCTACAGCTGTGTATATTCCTCCCATTAGCGGAGTATGTGCTGCTGTGGTAGCTTCTAAGTCTCCCATTGGATTGATCCATTCAAAAGTATACTCATTAACAGGGAGATCGATTATCATTACTGTTGGTCCTATTAATTCCGTTCCGTTTACATCAACACAAGCCATATAGCTATCTTCTAGGGTAAATTCTGGAAGTAAATTAACTAGTAAGGTTGCATCTGTAATATCATAACATTGATCATCTACATTAGTATCATTATCTACTCTAACAAAAATAGTTTGAGGATTAGAAGTGTTTTCAAAGCTTGTTGGTAATGGGTTCATAGAAGCTTCTGCATCTTCTATAGTGGCATAGTAAGTTACTGTAAAGTTTACAGGGTCTTGTCCATCTAAAATCTGCGCATCTAAGTCTGTTAGATTAAACTGAGCAAAACCATCATTAGCTGTATTTGGATCATCACATATTATAAGTTCTGCAGGTACTCCATCACCATTTGCAATAGCTGCTTCCTGTACTTTTATGTTAAAGCCAGCTCCTGTAATATTACATCCTGTTAGATTATTGGTGATATTTACAAAGAGTTGCTGTGGGTTTGTAAGATTTGTATAAGGACTAACCAGTGCATTTTCTCCATTATCTGCATCTTCTTGTGTTTCGTGATAAGTTACCGTAAAGTTTGCAGGATCTTGAGTACCTAACAATTCACTTGTAACAGTTTCCAGATCAAAGTCAAAGAATCCATCTGTATTTATCTCACAGGCAATTACATCAGGAACATCTCCAATATCTGGTAAAGGATTTACTATAATATCAAAGGTAACAATGGTAAAGCATCCTGTAGTATCATTAGTTACCCTTACATAGATTGTTTGTTGTCCTAGTTCTATATTGCTATAAGTAGTAGGATTTGCAATAGGGTCTATTTCATCGGTAGCATTTTCTAAAGACTCGTAATAAGCTGCACTTACCCCAAGTTCTCCGTTAATGACATATGCCTCGTTAATAGTAATATCAAAGACTTCTATCTGGTCGCCTGGATTATCATAATCGCATAATTCAATATCTTCAGCATCTGTACTTGGTGTTGGATTTGGTAATACTCTTATTGTTAAAGTCGTATAAGCAATACACCCTTCTATATTTACAACTGCTACGTGTAATGTTTGTGGATTAGCAGCATTACCAGCAACAGCAGTATTTGTATATGCTTCAGGATTTTCAATAGCATTTGTTCCAGCTAAGGCATCTTCTTGAGTTTCATAATAAATAACCTCCCAATCTATATTACCCGCTGTTATTTCATCATTCTTAACGGTTAGATCAAACTCTGTGGTTTCATCAGCAACTTCGTCATCACACTCTTCTAATGCTGTAGGCTGTACAATCACAGGAGGAAGAGCAACAATAAGATTAAATTCACCGATACTTACACAGTCATTATTAAGATCTTCAAGTCTTACAAAAATAGTCTGTGGATTGGTTAGGTTTTGATAACTAGTAGTATTTATAATAGGATTTTCTCCTGTTTCTGCATCTATTAGTGTCTCGTGATAAGTTAAACCAAAGTCCGTAGTACTTTGTTCTCCAAAGATATCTTCATCTCTTTGACTTAAATCAAATACAGTAATGCCGTCATAATCATCGTCACAAACAACAATATCTTCTATAATCAACGGTAGCTCTGGTGAAGGAATAGTAACTAGTTCTTGCTCAACTATAGTAAAGCAACCCGTGACAATATTTTCAGCTCTAACAAATATGATTTGACTATCTGGAACAATATTGTAATAAGGACTAATAATAGGATCTACAGCATTCTCTGCATTGGTTGTTGTCTCATAATAGGATAGCACAATGTCTAATTCTCCATTAATAATATCTACTTCGTTATCTTCTACATTGAAGAACGTAAACCCATCATTATCTTCATCGCATTCCTCTATAGGATCAGGAACTACAGGACTTGGAATAGGATTTACTCGAAGGTCTAATGTAATAGTAGAATAACAACCTGTAATTTCGTTTTCCCCTCTTAAATATATTGTTTGCGCATTACTTGTATTAGTATAAGGACTAGCAATTGGATTAGTAGCATTATCTGCATCTTCCTGTGTCTCGTAGAAGGTTATTCCAATACCTGTTTGTCCTTGTAGAACCTGTCCAATACTATCCTCTAAAGTAAATTCTTCTATTTCATCACCAGGATTATTATAATCACAAAGATTAAGAGGATCTGGCTGTGTAAGTACAGGTAACTCATTTACGGTTAATTCTATACTACTTGTATTGTAACATTCGGTTGTGTTATTTTCAACACGAACCCAAACAGTCTGATTAAATGCAGTTATGTTAGTATATGCAAACGGAGTAATGATAGCATTCTCAGCATTCTCAGCATTCTCAGGAGTCTCATAATAAGTAATGGTAAACTCCGAAGGATCTAACCCATTTAGTACTTCCTCATTACTAAGACTTAAATCAAATAATCCAAAACCGTCGGTGTCATCATCACAGACCTCCAGAGAAGATGACTCCGTGTTTATCTGTGGAACATCATTAACAACCAATAAAAGTTCTACATAACTAAAACAGTCTGTAGTAATGGTAGTGTCTTCTACTCGAACATAGATTGTTTGTTGATAAGCAACGATATTATCATATTCTTCAGTAATAGGGAATAGGTTGTTCTCAGCATCTGCCTGTGTTTCATGGTAGCTTATCAATAAATTTGGTAATCCATTAGTGATTGCTTCATCAGAGTCTGTAAGGTTAAATACTCCAAAACCATCTGCATCGGCATCACAATACTCCAAAGCTGGAGGATTACTTACAAGGGGTGGTATTTGAACAATCAACTCTAAAGTAGTATCTGAGTAACATCCTGTTACTTCAGTCATATCATCTTCAATTCTCACATATAAGGTCTGTGGATTAACAGTATTTGTGTAAGCTGTCACATTTTCGATAGCATTTATACCTGCATTCATGTCTTCTTCAGTTTCATGATAGGTAACAACATTCTCTGCAATACCAGCCATAATGCCTTCTGTCTTAACAGAGATATCTATGGTAGTTATTCCGTCGATATCATCATCATCACAAACAATCAATGGAGTAGGTGCTGCAAAAACAGGTTTTGGTTCAACAGTAAGAGTAAAGTTTATATTGGAGATAAAACAGCCTGCTGTAAAAGGATCGCTATTATCAACTTCAACACGTGCATAAATTGTTTCTTGTTCATTAACCGTATAAGGACTTTCCAGTGCGTTAAACCCTGTGTCCGCATCTAACTGAGAGCTGTGATAGGTTACTATATATAAATTAGGATCTTGTGACCCCAGTACTTGCGCATCATATTCTGTAAGATCTATATCTATAACACCAGGGGTGTCTGTACATAAAATTTCATCAGGAACTTCATTATACTGTGGAACAGGTAATACCTCCAGCAGCATAGAATTAATTCCAAAACAGTCGTTATCTCTTTCGACCCTAAGATATACCGTTTGTGCATCAGGCACTTCACTTACATATTCATTAGGTAATTGATTTAATTCTAATAATGC
>NZ_CBFHHZ010000015.1:0-1237 GCF_965655815.1 Prochlorococcus sp.
TTTTAAAAGTCTTCAAGTTTCTATTATTTATTCCTATTAAATTAAATGATTTCAAACTCAATATTCTTTCAAGTTCTTGACCATCATGCACTTCAACTAAAACACTCATCTTTAAATTATCTGCAATTTTCTTCAAATAAAATAAATCATCATCGCTTAAGATCGCAGCAATTAATAATATTGCATCAGCACCAGATACTCTCGCTTTATATACTTGATAAGCAGAAATAATAAAATCTTTGCAGAGCAAAGGCAGATTAGTTGCTCTTCGGACCTCTTGAAGTATTTCATAACTTCCTTGAAAAAACCTTTTATCAGTCAATACCGAGATACATGAGGCACCAGACCTTTCATAACAAGAAGCAATTTCTTTTGGTTTAAAATCTTCTCTAATAACACCTTTACTAGGGCTAGCTTTTTTAATCTCAGCAATCACTCCCGGTTTAATTTTGGAATGTAAAATGCTTTGAAAAAAATCTTTTGGTGGAGAAAGTTTATCAAGTTTTTTTATTAGATCTTCAAGGGAGATTATTTTCTTAAAATTTTTGATTTCAGTATCTTTGTGCCAAACAATTTCCTCAAGAATATTTTTTGCTTTTGCCTCTCTATGAGGAACAGCATATTCTAAATTTTCTACCCTGACTGTTGGATTTGGTGGCCTACGTCGTATTTCCATAAACAAATCAATTTATTTAACTTGAGAAGCTGCCTGTTTATAAGCAACCTCAACTACTTCACTAAGAGTAGGGTGAGTATGTACTTCAGTAGATAGTTGCATTACATCTTGTTTTCTAGAGATTGCATTTGCAATTTCTTGAATCAAATCAGCTGCATGCATCCCAAAGATATGGGCACCTAATACTTTTCCACTGTCTTTATTGAAAAGTAACTTAAGAATTCCATCGCTTTCTAATTCTGCTAATGCCTTGGAATTAGCTTTAAAATAGCTCTTCACAACTCCTAAAGTAAAACCCTCTTTAGTAGCTACTTCTTTAGCATCATTTTCGGATAAGCCTACTGAACTTATCTCAGGATGAGTGAATGTTGCAGCTGGAATACTCATATAGTTAATTTCAATATTCTCACCACATATATTTTCAACGGCAATTGTTCCTTGAGCTGCTGCTGTATGGGCAAGCATAAGTTTGCCAGTAACATCGCCAACGGCCCAAACATTAGGTATTATTTTTTCACCATTTAAAACTCTCATTTGATCATCAATAGGAATATAACCTTT
>NZ_CBFHHZ010000016.1:0-1227 GCF_965655815.1 Prochlorococcus sp.
GCTTCTTTATAAAGCTTATCAGATTCATTCTCAGCTTCGCTCACAATCTTTTGAGCTTCAGAGCGAGCGCTTTGAAGCTGACTTAATAAATCAGCTTCTAATTTTTCAACTTCTGAAAGTTTATTTTTGGCATCCATAATATTGTTACTTACAAATTTTTCTCTTTTTTCAACAACATTGCCTACTGGCTTAAAAAAAAGAGAATTTAGTATGTAAGTAAGAGCGACTACTTGTATTGCCATAAGAGGCAAAGTGGCATTTATATCAAATAAACCACCTTCAGTAGCACCAAAAAAATCAAAGGCCAACATATGTTTCAGTTGAAATTAAAAAATTATATTTAAATATTGCTAATAAGAATTAAAAGCAACATTAACTTTTAGGAAAAAGGATTCGCAAAAAGTAATACTAGAGCAACAACTAATCCATAGATTGTTAATGACTCCATGAAAGCGAAAGATAAAAGTAGAGTTCCTCTGATTTTACCTTCAGCTTCAGGTTGGCGGGCAATACCCTCGACAGCACCTTGAGCTGCGTTACCTTGTCCAAGGCCCGGGCCAATAGCGCCTAAGCCAACTGCTAAGCCAGCAGCTACAACAGATGCAGCGGAAGTAATGGAATCCATAATTTTGAAATAAAGAGCTTAATGCTTGTGATAAATCTTTTTGTCTAACACGCTTGGACATTCTTTTTTTTAAGAATGGGTCTGAATTTTTCAGACCTACGCGATTAAATATTTTGCCAGATTACAGGCCCTTTGTAAAAGAGTCTGAATGTATTAAAGAGAAACTAATGATGTTCTTCTACGGCTTCTCCTATGTAGTAAGCAGCGAGTGTAGCAAAGATTAATGCTTGAATTGCACTTGTGAACAACCCTAGAAACATTACAGGAATGGGCAAAACCAAGGGAACTAGAAAAACCAAAACACCAACAACAAGTTCATCAGCAAGAATATTTCCAAAAAGCCTAAAGGATAAAGATAAAGGTTTAGTAAAGTCTTCTAGAATTTTAAAAGGCAACATTATCGGTGTTGGATGAACATAATATTCAAAATATCTCCAACCCTTATTACTAAGCCCAGCATAGAAATAAGATAGAGAAACTAACAATGCCAATGCAATGGTTGTATTAATATCAGCTGTTGGAGCTCCTAATTCTCCACTTGGTAATTTTATTAATCTCCAAGGTATAAGCGCTCCTCCCCAATTACTTACAAACACAAATAA